>NZ_CP073754.1:1224550-1530687 GCF_018734325.1 Methylomonas paludis
ATTAATGCGCACCACCAGCTTGGGCAATACCAGCGCCTCGATATAATCCGTGGCGGCAATCACAAAGCGGCGCTGGCTGGTGGCCGGATCAAAGCGTTCCGGGCCGCGGATCAGCACTTCCACTTCGCGCAACACCTGTTTTACCGGTTCCACCAATGCCAGCGCCCGTTCAGTGGGCATCATCCCGGCCGGGGTTTTTAACAGCAGCGGATCATCCAGTTGCTGACGCAAACGCTGCAACACATGGCTCATGGCCGACTGGCTGATAAACATTTTTTCTGCCGCGCGCGATACATTGCGCTCCTTCATCAGCAAATCAAATGCCACCAGTAAATTAAGATCAAACTGTCTGAGTTCCGTCATGATTATCCTGAGTCTATGCAATGGGGGCGGGCTGCGCCGGGGTATTGATTTTTTTAATACAGCCATGAAAACACAACATTTTACCCTGCCGCGTCAGCCGCTTAGATTATTAACCGCCGTGACGCAAACAGCGATTTTGTTCCAAACTCCCCCCAAGGGTTAGGACTGCGTCACGGCCCTTTAATCATATAACGATCGGACCGGCCAAGCAGCATAAGCTGCAAAAATGCCGCGCACCGGCAATCACACAGGGGACATATTAATGGCAAGCATACCCAACACCTCAGGCATACCGGCTTATACCGGCGAAAAAGCCCGCTTATCCAGAGCATTTGATTATTTAATCCTGGTGCTGGCGTTTTTTCTGTTTATCGGCGCATTTCATTTACACATCGCCCTCACCGTCGGCGACTGGGATTTCTGGCAGGACTGGAAAGACCGGCAATGGTGGCCGCTGGTCACCCCGCTGTTGATGATCACCTTTCCGGCGGCGGTGCAATCGGTGTTGTGGACGCATTTTCGGCTGCCGTTCGGCGCCACCCTGTGTATTTCCTGTCTATTGATCGGCACCTGGATTACCCGGATATTTGCCTATCATTACTGGAATTTCTTTCCGGTCAATATGGTATTGCCGTCCACCATGGTACCCAGCGCCCTGGTACTGGATGCTATGCTGATGCTCACCGACAGCCTGACCTGGACGGCCATCTTCGGCGCATCGGCGTTTGGCTTATTGTTTTATCCCAGCAACTGGCCGATGTTTGCCATGTTTCATCAACCGGTGGAAATCGGCGCGTCCCAGGTCAGTATCGCCGACCTGTACGGCTTTCAATATATCCGCGCCGGCATGCCCGAATATTTACGCATCATCGAACGCGGCACCTTACGCACCTACGGCCAGTTTGCCACCCCCTTGTCGGCGTTTTTCTCGGCGCTGCTGTGTACCTTGATGTACACCTTGTGGTGGCATATCGGCGCCTGGTTCGCCACCGTGCGTTATCTGAAAAAAATCTAAGTGGGGAATATCATGTCTAAATCAGCTATCCGTCAGTTTTGCCTGGGCTTAAGTCTGTTAAGCCTGCCGTTTTTAGTCACCCCGGTATTTGCCCACGGCGAAAAAGCCCTGGAGCCGTTTATCCGCACCCGCACCATCCAATGGTTTGATGTGCAGTGGTCAACCGCCGCTATCCAGGTCAACGATGCCTTGACCGTAACCGGCAAATTTCATGTCACCGAAGACTGGCCGGTGGGCGTCCCCAAACCCGATGCCGCCTTTTTGAACATCTCCGCGCCCGGCCCGGTGATGATACGCACCGAACGCTATTTAAACGGCCAGCCCTGGATCAATTCCGCCGCCTTGAAACCGGGTGCCGATTATGATTTTAAAGTGGTATTAAAAGCCAGAGTGCCGGGCCGTTATCACATCCATCCGTTTTTTAACCTCAAAGATGCCGGGCCGGTAATGGGGCCGGGGCAATGGGTCACCATCGGCGGCAATGCCGACGACTTTGTCAACCAGATCAGCACCATCCAGGGCGAACTGATCGATATGGAAACCTTCGGCCTGCTCAATGCCGGGCTCTGGCATGGCGCCTGGATGGCCGTAGGCCTGGCCTGGTTATTGTGGTGGCTGCGCCGGCCCTTGTTCATGCCGCGTTACCGGCAAGTAAAAGCCGGCCAGGAACAGGGGCTGGTCACCGTGCAGGACCGCACTATCGGTAAAGTGATTTTAATCGCAGTACCCATCCTGGTGCTGTCAGCCAGCGAGATAGCCCAACACCTGTACCCTAACGCCATTCCCTTGCAAGCCTCGTTGGATCGCATCGAACCGCTGGCGCAGGAAGTGAACACCACTGTGCATGTCAAAGTGCTCAGAGCCGAGTACAGCGTCACTGACCGCTCCATGAAAATGACCGCCCAAGTAAACAATCAAACCGACCAGCCGATTCGCCTGTCGGAGTTCAGCACCGCCAGCCTGCGCTTTTTGAATGACGATGTGGCCCAATTCCAGCCACCCGCAGACAGCCTGATCGTCAAAGACAGCCTGCATGTGCAAGATAACCCGGAAATCGCCGCTGGCCAAAGCACCACCATCCATTTTGCCGCCACCGACGCCAACTGGAAAAACGAAAAACTCGATGGCCTGATCAACGACGCCGACAGCCGCATCGGCGGCCTGCTGATTTTCTATAACCCGGCCGGCAAACGCAGCATCGCCGCCATCTCGGCCCCCGTGTTACCAGTGTTTAATTAAAGCCAGGTTAGCGTTAATAGAATAATAAAGTTGCTGCAACGCAGGGCAATCGATGGATACAGCTTGGCCTTCATTAAAGAGGGTAGGGTGGATTCGCCGCTAGGCAATCCACCAAAACTGCTTCGTAGGATGATGAAAGCAGTGATGCGCATCAATCGCGCCAGCCCGTAGCCTCGATGCAACGTAGTGGAATCGAGGCCCCCCGCAGGGGCCGCCCGCCGGTGCGAAAACCGGCATTAAACCAGACCTTATAAACACCAAACCCAGAGGTTCAAAATGAGCACCATATTAACCCCATCCCCAAGTACCACCAGCCAAGAAACCACACCCCGGCTGCCCTGGTATTTACTAGACCTATACCAATACATCGGCGGCTTCGCCCTGCTGACCTCCATCTATATCGGCTTACGCCTATACCAGGGCGCCAACGCCGTCAACACCGGCCTGGACTCCACCCTGCCCGAATACGCCATATACTGGATGCGGCTGTTTTACGGCGAAATCATCGCCTTACTGTCAGCCACCGCACTATTATGGATCTATCTATGGCGCAGCCGCGACCAACAGTTGGAAACCATCCAGCCCAGAGAAGAACTGCGCCGTTATTTTGCCCTGACCATGTGGATCAGCATCTACACCTTCGCCGTGTACTGGGCCGGCAGCTATTTTGCCGAACAGGACAACTCCTGGCATCAGGTAGTGATCCGCGATACCCCATTTACCGCCAATCATATCGTGGTGTTTTATTTCTGCTTCCCCATGTATATCCTGCTGGGCGGCTCGGCCTGGCTCTACGCCAGAACCCGCTTGCCGCTGTACGCCAACCAGATTTCGTTACCGTTAACCCTGGCCGTATTCGGCCCGTTCATGATACTGGTCAGTGTCGGCTTCAATGAATGGGGCCACACCTTCTGGTTCCGCGAAGAATTTTTCGCCGCGCCCATCCACTGGGGCTTCGTGATTGGCGTGTGGTTTTCGCTGGGAGTAGGCGGCATCCTGCTACAGGCAGTCGCGCGGATGACCCAATTACTCGACCAACTCGAAGACGCCCCCTAAAATTAATGGGCTCAGCTTACATTTAGCCCCGTAAGGTGGCTTCGCCGCCAGCCAAGCCACCAAACACCGTGGGCGACCATAACCAGCCTTATCGCCACCCGTAGCCTCGATGCAGCGCAGCGGAATCGAGGGATTCACCAACCAGCCTTATAGCAACCCGTAGCCTCGATGCAACGCAGTGGAATCGAGGAATTCACCGCGCAGCCTCAATCAAACCAGAGTCAGCGGGAATCACCATTGCCCAGCTTACCCGGCACCACAAAGCCCCGTAAGGTGGCTTCGCCGCCAGCCAAGCCACCAAACTCGTGGGCGACCATAACCAGCCTTATCGCCACCCGTAGCCTCGATGCAGCGCAGCGGAATCGAGGGATTCACCGCGCAGCCTCAATCAAACCAAGGTCAGCGGGAATCACCATTGCCCAGCTTACCCGGCACCACAAAGCCCCGTAAGGTGGCTTCACCACCAGCCAAGCCACCAAACACCGTGGGCGACCATAACCAGCCTTATCGCAACCCGTAGCCTCGATGTAACGCAGTGGAATCGAGGAATTCACCGCGCAGCCTCAATCAAACCAAGGCCAGCAGGAATCACCATTGCCCAGCTTACCCGGCACCACAAAGCCCCGTAAGGTGGCTTCACCACCAGCCAAGCCACCAAACACCGTGGGCGACCATAACCAGCCTTATCGCCACCCGTAGCCTCGATGCAACGCAGTGGAATCGAGGAATTCACCGCGCAGCCTCAATCAAACCAAGGCCAGCAGGAATCACCATTGCCCAGCTTACCCGGCACCACAAAGCCCCGTAAGGTGGCTTCGCCGAGCCAAGCCACCAAAACCGTGGGTTACCATAACCAGCCTTATCGCCACCCGTAGCCTCGATGCAACGCAGTGGAATCGAGGAATTCACCGCGCAGCCTCAATCAAACCAGAGTCAGCGGGAATCACCATTGCCCAGCTTACCCGGCACCACAAAGAAATATTGGCCAAACAAAGGGTGTAACAGATTTTCCAGTTGCTGGGTGTCCAATGGGCTGACTTCCTGATATAACTCAACAGCCATGTCGGTAAACAGCGCCAGTAATTGCGGGTCGAAGTGGCTGCCGCTGTAAGCTTGCAGATGCGTCAGCGCTTCGTTGATAGACCAGGCCGATTTATAAGGCCGCACCGAGGTGAGGGCGTCAAACACATCGACAATGGCAAAAATCCGGGCATTGACTGGAATTTGCTTGCCGACCAGGCCGCGCGGATAGCCGCTGCCGTCAAATTTTTCGTGATGACATTCCACCACTTCGCGAGCGCCGCTTAACCAGCTGGATTTGGCCACGATATCCACGCCCAGCGAAACATGGGTTTTCATCACTTCAAACTCGGCCGGCGTCAGTTTGCCCGGTTTCAGCAAAATCGGATCGCGGATGCCGATTTTGCCGACATCATGCAAAAACGCGCCGGCCAGCAGCCGGCGCAGGCTGTCGGCGCTCAGGCCGGCGGCCTCGCCCAGCTTCAGCGCATAATAAGTTACCCGGTAATTATGACTATTGGTTTCGGCATCGCGCTCGGAAATGGCGCAGCCCAGCACATCCAGCAACTCCAGATTGCCCTGCAACAACACCCCGGACAGTTTTACCACGCCGCGTATCAGCGTTACCACCATCGGATACATTAACAGGGTGGCAAAAGAAGTGCCCAGACTGACGAAAATCAGGGTACGCAACACGTCCTGCCGGATTTTGGCAAAAGTACCCTGATCAACCTGGTATACACCTTCAAAATAACCGATCTGACTGTCGTCGAACCGCGATTTCAGCGGCACCAGGATCACCAGCAGCATCTGATCATCAATCAGATGCATTTCATGACTAAAACCATCGGCCTGAGGAAATTTATGCCGGTAATTATTGGCGTGATATTCCACCGCTTCACTGCCTTTGCGCACCGCTTCCAGTTGCAGCGTTTTGTTTAAATCGTACAACTCCACCACCAGAAAGTGCTCTTCCACCAGCTTTTCCGCCAGTTGGTGCAAATGCTGCTGAGTTTTACCATCCAGTTCCGCCAGATTATGCACGCTTTCGGCACTCAAAATTTGGGCTTCCCGCATGGCCAGAATCCGCACAAATTGCTCAATGCGGTCAATTTCCAGCCATAACATGCCGCCGCCCAATACCAGGCACAGCAGCAGCCAGCCCAGAAACAGCCGCTGTAAAATCTTCCGGTAAATAGTGTGGCTGGCGGAAAAGCCTGGGCGTTGGATTTTTGTCATCAGGGCTAATTAAACAACTTTGTACTATTGTGGGGCCAGTCTGTTAAACCTTATAAAACCGTCCGGCCTGCCAGACCTTAATAGGCTAATTGTACAACATTAAGCTTGCCGGGCAGTCTGGTCATTGCCGATCAGGACTATAACGGTGGGCCTGGACAGCAAACCGTGCCATCCCATTTGCCGAAAATTTGCTATGATGGTGCAGAACCCTGCTGGCCGGTCCGGCTTGGGTTCATATCTTGCCGGCCGCGTAAACCATCTCAATGTGCCGCCGGTTCAACCCATCGAATGAGATGCACCACCCGAGGTAAAATTATGGATAAATTGACAGCACTTTCTTTAAGCATAGGCGTATTAGCCGGTGTCGCTACCTTTCTGGCAGTAGGCCCTGCCAGTGGCGTATTCTTTATCTGGGCGGCCACCATCGCCTGGGCAGCCTATTTTTTATTGGGCGCGAACAAAAAAGCCCTGATCGACACCATCGTATGCGGCATATTCGGGGTATTTATGGCCTGGATTACCGCATTACTGATTACCGAAATCGTGCCTGAAGTGGCACCCGGCTTCAACATCCTGGCTTCAATTACCGTTGCCGTGGCCGTGGTGGTTTTATGTCTGGCGGCGCGGATTCCGCAATTGTCAGTCATTCCTGTCAGCGTATTGGGCTATTCTTCAACTTTTGCCTATTTGCTGCAAACACCAGACACTTTAAAACCGGAAGTTTTGCTGGGCGTATCCCTGCTCAATCCACTGGTGGTTATTTCCATTTCCTTTATATTGGGCACCTTTTTTGGCCAACTTTCCGGCCAATTAGCTGCAAAATGGACTAAAGCTTAAACTCGCCTGCCAGTTTGATGCCGGTTCTGCGCCGGCATCAAATCGAGTACTCGGCAAAAAAATGTGCTGCATTTCGCAAAAATCAAATAATCAGGCCTTTAAATTGTCATATCGGTTTGGTAATATTCAATGATGAACAAATTTTTTAGATAGTAGTCTAAACTACTAATATAGAAAACTTTCAACCCGCAATACCTCAGTCGCTACAGTTTTTTTCAGCCTAAACACCAGGAGATTTTCAGCTTAGATAAACCATTTACCCCTGCTTTTGACCGCTTGTTGTGCAGCTGATTCAGGTTTGCCGCAGTCTTGATCAAAAGCCGGATGCCTGCTGCAAACGCTTCGGCCCGCGACAATTCTATTGTTAAGCAGCCTGCTAAAGCGCCGCAAACCTCTCAAAAAGGATGATAGAATGGCTAGAAAAATTAACAAACCTTTGCTGTTGGGCTTGCTGATCAGCGCCCAAACCGCCAACGCCAGCGTCTGGCTACCCTCTGAAAACGTCGATACTGTGATGATCAGCCACACTGGCTCCGCCGAGATCGGCATATTTCCGGTGGGCAATCTCGATGCCACCACCAAGCCTATCTTGACGGTTAACGGCAATGCCAGCATTAAATTCAGCAAAGACCGGGGAAATTGGGACATCAGCAGCGGCGGACAAACCGCCCGGCTGGGCAGTTCAGAAAAATTTCAGCTGGGATGGTATGCCAACGGCACCTGGATCAGCGACACCGGCGCGGTTCATGATCCGGAAAACGTCAATGTTTGGCAAATGCTGTTCAAAACCGCGCCCGATGCTGCCGAGAACACACTGACCGTGAACAATGTCCAGCCTGTTACCGGACTGGCGGCGGTGCTGAGTGTGGAGAAACATTTGCCCGTCACCGTGTGGCTGACCCTGGCCGGTTTTTTGGGTTTCCTGGCGCTTAATAAACACCGCAGCCCGCCGTTACCGCAATTGCAGCCTGAGGAAGAAAAGCTGGATATCATTGCCGGTGATGCTTAAGTTTTTGAGCGGCAGGGTAGCCGGGTAGCGTCATGCTTGGCCCGGCCATCCTGCCCCGGCTAGTGGTTGACTAGCATCACCCGGCAGTGTTAGCGGATGTGCCGACTCTGGAGGCGCATGGTTCTCGATTGATGCGCATCACTACCTTCACACATCCTACGCCGTATCCGGCCAAATAAGATGGGTACACGCCTAGCGCAGTACCGTCCACCAGAACACCCGGCCAACGATTTTGACTTTTTTGATTTCGTCCAGGCCTATCAACTCATCCGGCCATTCCTGTATATTGTAACTGCGCAGCCGAATCCCGCCGCTGACCATTTTGTAAATCATTTTTACCCGCAGGCTGCCGGCATGGTCTATGGCATACAGATCGCCGTCGGTAATGGCGGTTTTACTGATATCCACACCCAGAATAGTGCCCTCCGGCAATACCGGCGCCATACTGTTGCCGCTGATATTCAGGCATTTGATATTCTTTTCCTCTATGCCCAGTTGTTTGAGGCTGGCTTTGGAAAAACGCAATATTGGGATGGGAAGTTTTCGCATATTGGGTAAACCTATTCCAGCAAGCTGGGTGGAATCGGGAAACCTGGGCAGCACAATTTCACCCTGAGCCAATGGTGCGCCATCGTCCCAGGTTTCCAGGTCGCCGATAAATTCAGCATTGGCCGGAATTTCCGGATTAATACTGCGACCAAAATCAATTAACGCCGTATCGTGGCGCTGGTCCATCCAGCCTTTGTATAAGCCAAAAGCCATTTCTATGTTTCTGGCCACCATATCCCCCATATAACGTCTAATTTTGCTGCTGAGGATTTGGCTGATATAAGCTGCGGAAGTGCCGACTTTTTTGGCAAACTCAGCCTGAGTCAGCTGCGACTGTTTGAGCAGCAGCACCAGATTTTCGGTTCTAATTTCTTTGATTGTCATATTCATGTGCGTATTAAACCACCTTTTAGCAAAATGTAAATGTGCAATTCGATAAATATGCTTGTTTTTTATTTAGCAATACGCTAATATCGCTACCGGTTCGCTGGTTAGCGGCGCTTAGCTCAGCAAATACAAGGCTTAGAGCTGCTAATTAGCTAAACAAGTTTACCGCCGGCAGATCGGGAATATAGTCTGCCTCATTAACTACCCCGCCTGTCCGGCCTCTGGCCGGGCTTTTTTGGCTGGGGCTGAATCTGGTGTGGAGATGGATAGCAATGAGAACGGCCTGGAATGATGCGGAAGATGATGCTTTGCAAGGTTTACCACTGCGGGCGCAGATTATTTATTTACGCGGTATCCGCCGCTATATGGATTATCGCAGCCGCATCTGCGGCGGCCCTGGCCGGCGCATAAGTCTGACCATGCTGGCCGAAACCGTGCAGGAACTGGTTAACCGGCAGATACAGCCCAAAGCCAGCAAGGATGCCATCCGTGCCGCCCTAGCGCAATTGAAGCGGGCCGGGCTGATCGAACGTCTGGAGGATGCCGATTATCTACTGTTTTATCTGCCCAAGGCCGATACGGATAAATCCGTGCCGAATCACCACCCCACAAGCACCCCGCAACCCGGCACCGCCGACCAGCAACCCAGCTGCGCCGCAGCTGATGCGCCTAACCCCGGCCACTGGTCTGCAACCACCCAGGGGCAGGCACTTAACCACCACCCCACTCATCAGGATTCCGGTACTCAGGTTAAAAACCCACTACCTGACGGTAGTGCAGACCTTGGCATCGCCCGCGCCCCGGCTCCGCCATACCAGGCCATCGTCAGCGCCTATCACGAATGTTTGCCCGGTCTGCCCAGAGTTTACAAACTCACCGACAGCCGCCGCCGTCACATCAAAGCCTTGTGGGCCGATGAACTGGATGACCTGGCCAGCTGGCGGCATTATTTTCGCCACATCAGTCGCTCGGATTTTCTGATGGGCCGCTGCCGGGGCCGGGATGGCACCGTATTTCAGGCCTCGTTTGATTTCATCATCCACCCGGCCAAATTCATCAAAATCGCCGAGGAGCAATACCATGCCAAAAAAGTTTAAACAAGATTGCGCCCCGCCCAGCGCTAAGCCGGCTATCAAGGTCTCACTGCTGGAATACCTCCAGGATAGCGCGCCGGACATACTGCTGCCTTTGCCTATCATGGCGGAAGTATCGGCGCTGCGTTTCTGGCAAGAGACCTTTCAACCGCTGCGGCCCGGCGAAGCCAGATATCTGCAGGCCGGCGGCTGGCGCTGGCCCTATGCCGAGCGTCTGGTGTATCTGGCCCGGGAATTCATCAAACTGGACGAGCGCAGCCGCCGCTATGTACTGAAAGCCGCCGCCGCACAAATCTGGTGGCGCGGCGACGATATGCAGCGTTTTCAAAACATCGTCCAGGCCCATTTACGCTATCGCAGCCTGAATCCGGAGCAGCGCCTTGAATACCGGCGCCGCTTGATGCAGGCGGCAAAAGGCCTGGGCCGCGGGCAGTTGCATTAAGCCGATTTAAACAGGCTCTACCGGATTACGCTGAGACATTACCTTATTTTCAAAGCACACATAGCCGTTTACCAAGCACATTTGCCACCTATAGGAGCACAAAATGGAAAATCCCGATGATCAATTTCAGCGCCGGGCAATTGTCGGTGACCGGCATTTTATTCTGGCTGATGTCAATCAGCCCGACCACTGGGCGCTGGCCGGGCCGGTGGTGCTGGCCACCGATGCCGACGGCAATCGTCGCTTCGGCCCGGCCCGTACCATCACCACCGCGCAACTAAGCGCCTGGGCCGCCGGGCAAAATCTGCGTCTGCAGATAGCCGACAAATTTCCGCTGGTAAGGCGCGATATCAGCGCATCCATAATAGAACCCGCCTACTAAGCCCGCTTTGCGAGTAAATCTGATGGCCACACTTTATCTGGATATCCAAACCATACCCAGTCAGCAAGCACAGCTGATAGCTCAGATCCGGCACAGCCTGAAACCACCCGCCAACTACAGCCAGCCCGACAGCATAGCCAAATGGTATCAACAGCAATTACCGGCGGCGGCGGCCAAAAAACATCGGCAAACCGCGCTGGATGGCTTATATGGGGAAATCTTTTCCATCGCCTGGGCCATCGATGACGGTGCCGTCATGGCCTTCTGGCGCGATGACCAGGCCAGCGAACGCAGCCTGCTGGAACAATTCATGCTGGAACTGGCCGAAGTCAGCGACAGCCAGGGCCGGCGCCTGCCCATCCGACGCTGGGTGGGGCATTACATCAGCGGTTTTGATTTACGCTTTCTCTGGCAGCGCTGCGTGATCTGCCGGGTGCGGCCCAGTCTGGCCTTACCGCTGGACGCCGGGCTTTGGGATGACCGGGTGTTTGACACCAGTCGCATGTGGAACGGCGACGGCAACGGCCAAAGCAGTCTGGCCGCTTTGGCTCAAGGTTTGGCCCTGGCCGAACAGCCCGGCCTGGACGGCAGCCAAATCTATGACTTATGGCTGGCCGGCCGCTATGACGAAATAGCCGCCTATAACCGCCAGGCCGTGAGTTTGAGCCGGGCCTTATACAAGCGCATGTTGTTTAAAGATTAATCCGGCACGATTACGCCGATACTGCCCAAACCATCGGTGCAGTCACTGCCCAGCGGCAAGGGCTGAATTTTGCCCACATAGCTTTCCTGCAGGCCGGTTTTTTTGCCCTGGAAAAACTTGCAAGTGCTGGCCTGCGGGGCTAGGGAACGGCTTTGCGCCGCAGTCTGTGCCGCCTGAATTTTAGCGGCTTCCTCCGCCTCTTCCTCGGCTTCATCATCAGCATCCAACACCGTAATACCCAAACTACCGGCCCCGTCAGTACAGGGCTTACCGATAGCCAAAGGCTTGGCTTTACCGGCCAAATCTTCCACCTGACCCAGTTTAGGGCCTTCGTTATAGCGGCAAGTGCTGGACACCTGCCCAGGTTTAGCATGTTGAGCACTGGCCAGACTCTGCTGATAGGGCAGGGCAGACATGATTATAAATAAGCTAATTAGCAGTTTAGACATGATATTGAGCTGAGTTTAATAACAAAAAAACCATGTTAGCCACTGTATGTAACGGTTTTGTGACAAGCGCTGCCCTTGTCTGCGCCAGTGCCAGATAAGTTTTCAGGAAGTTATTGTTGGTATACAGAAAATATGCTAGCTTCTAACAGGTTTATTTGCCATAGATCAATCAATGGTTGGCAGCGGTTAAAACTCAGCACTTACACCTTACCTAAAACCTGCTCAGGAGAGCGACATGCGACCCGGAAGAACCCTGTTGGCAGCCGGCTTGGTTTGCGGACTGATAAGCCAGGATAGTCAGGCAAGTTTGACCCCAGAAACTGTCAATGGAATAAGCTTGGTTTATAACAGCGGCAGCAATACCACCTGGACTCAAGATGCCAACCTGCTAGCCAGCCTGGAAAACAATAATGGCTATAGCGTAATGGTCAATGCCATCATTGCTGCCAGCAACGGCGTGATTCATGACACCGCAAATAATTATGACAATGGAAATTATGTACTGACAGCGGCAGATTTCGGCAGTAACGGCAAAGTCGATTGGTGGGCAGGGCAAGCCTTTATGCATTACCTGAATACCCAGAATTACGGCGGCTCCCATCTGTGGGCTTTGCCTAGCCAGCCGGATGAAAGCTATGACTACTATGTTACCAATAGCCAATTAGGCGAATTGTTTTACACCGAATTAGGCGGTACAGCCGGCAATATCATGCCCTCAGGCCCGTTCGCCAATGTCCAGCCCTATGTCTATTGGTCGGGTTTGGAATATGCGGCTTTTCCCAGCATAGCCTGGGATTTTATTACCCTCAACGGCGACCAGTACAACACCAGTAAAATTAATCAATTGTATGTCTGGCCCGTTAGTCCCGGCAGTATCGCCGCTGTGCCGGAATTGAATCTCAACTGGCTGTTTATGTTGGGAATATTGGTTTTAAGCAGTCCTTGCCTCAAAAATGCCCATAGCGCCGGCTTTCAACTGGGCATGTTTGTGCCGAACCTTTTGCCGAGTAACAAAGCCAATAAAACAAAACCATAGCCGAAAAAGCTAATGGCTGGGGGTTCGGGCACCGTGGATACCGAATACAATGTCGCGCCATTAGAGATCAATAACTGATTACCCTCCCAAAAACTATGGGAAGAGCCAACCGAAATCCCGCCAACTATATCAGGGTGTAAACCACTTATCCCAATGCTGTCGCCATTCACATAAAGCTTACCGTCCAGCAAATAGGTCAACTGTCCGGTGCTGCTCAAACTATCTATTTGAGCATTGTTTTGCCCATGAGTAATTTGGCTCAATTCGCCATTGGGTGATTTCAGCCAGACTTGTTGTACACCAAGCGCATCAGCCTCAGTAAAAGCAACCCAGCCATTATTGATCTGAAAATTACGACCTTGATCCGGCTCGAAGCTGCTTCTTGGCGTCAGTGCAATTTCTCCGCTAGGTGTCGCTTCCATCAGCTGATATTTCTGATTGGAACAACAGGGATCTTGTTTAATGTAAACTGAATTAATCCCATCCGTACTCACATAAACATTCCAAAATGAACTGTCATGTGCGACAGAAGTAGTGACACCATTTGCATAACGATGTATGTCATAACCTGGATAACTCCAAAAATCCACAACACCGGTAGCCGTCACATCATTCACCCAGTTACCGACATTGCTTGCCACCGTTAGATTGGTATCTGTAGACAGATTCCTTTCTATCAGCAAAGACCCGTTAGAATAGGCATTCCAAATAGCATAATTACCGGCAACCTTCAGTGAAAACTGAGAATCCAAATGGTTTTCTAAAACGCTTAAGGTTTGATTCTGATACTGATAAACCATGCTAAAAACCGAACCACTATTTGACGATGCAGCAAAAATAGCGCCAGACGGGCTAAGATAACCGTATTCTGGCGAACTTGCACCAGCCAAGGGAATAACAGTATTAGCGCCGGTGTTGCGATCCAGGATATGCAAAGTTTTACTGGGATCTTCATACAAAATACGGTCTGCGCTGACATCCCAAATCACACCATTGACTGATTCAAGAGGATGCAATGAGGCCGCCACGCTAAGATTGGCAGACAAAGCCAGAAAAACAGCGGACTGCAAAGTGACATAAATGTATTTTGTACGGCTATTCATCGTAATTCCTCCTCATGGTAAATTTTGCTGAAAATCCGCAAACGGAAACGAGTTGTCGACCAATCTGGGCTTGACGGATATTTCGTAGGATGCGCTGAACGCAGTGATGCGCATCAATCGCGCATCATACGCCTGCGGACTCGGCACAGCCTCTGGCGCTGCCGGCAAAGTATTGGTTAAGCACTGGATGTTTATAAGCGCATTGAAGCACCACTTCAAATTAAAGTTCTGGTCAAAATGGCGCTGAATTAGCTGTACGGGATATCACTCTGCGCTTGATTTTGCTGGTTTATCACGCTATCAGATTGTCTGCTGCTATTAAACCACAACAGCAAGCTGATTTGAATGACGATTATTTACTCAACGTGCAGCAAAGTAACTAAGTGCGATTGCCCTGATGCCGGCAAGGGTATTTTGCTTGACTTACGAAAATGAGAATTGTTATCATTCGTATAAATCAATTTTCGGACTCAAGATACCCATGACATATAAACAGTCTGCGACACAGCTATGCCTGCTTTCCGGTTTATTGGCGGGTCACTGTTTAACGTCGGCTCACGCAGATGTCGATCCATTTGAATTTCAGGTCTATACCTACAAAACCCAGGGCCAGGGCAAATTTGATCCGCAGTTATTGTCCAGCTTTATCGCCTCCGGTCATGCCCAAGGCCAGGGCGGCACCTCACCAACCTATGCCAGCCAGAATATGTGGCGCTACGCCCTGGAACTGGAATACGGACTGACCGATAAAATCGACTTCGCCTATTACCTGAATGTGGCTAAACCGGATGGTGCCGATCTGCAGTACACCGGTTCCAAATTCCGGTTTCGGGGCCGCATAGCCGAACAAGGCGAATTACCGATAGATTTAGGCTGGTATAGCGAAATAGAGTGGTGGAGCAACAAGTTTAATGACGACCAGGTCGAAGCCGAATTTATGACCACCATGCAAAAAGACATCGACAAATGGACCATTATCATCAACGCCCCGGATATAGATAAGGTATTCATCGGCGACAACCGCCGCGAAGTCTTTGAAATCGGCTGGCGCGGCGAAGCCAGCTATCAAATAACCGAAGGCACCCGACTGGGCCTGCAAGTCTACGGCTCACCCGGCAAAGTCAATGACGTCACCCCGGTCGGCCAGCAACAGCACTATGTAGTACCCACCGTACACACCGTATTGCTGGATACCTTTCGCTCCTCACTGGGACTGGGTTTTGGCCTCACCGAAGGCTCGGATCTGTTTTTTCTCAAAGCCAACATCCATTTCGACGCCAACAAAACCGAAAAAGTCTACGACTAAGCAAAAATGGGTTCAGGTACAATTACCGACAATAATAATTGAACCTGACCCCATTTTTTCCATTTTTTAATAGACCTTAACCGGTTTTTCAGGATAAACTCACCCAGACCGCGCTTAGCCGGCAGCCTATCATCACGGCCCTATTTTTTCAGAATGAATTAAATTGGATAGCAAAATCCAGTTATCTTGTTTATCCACCCATCTCCAGGAATAGTTAATGATCCAATCTGCGGATTTCGGGGGGCGCTCGACAAAAACTGCTTTCCGGCATGGCCGGCAGACGGTTTTATTCAGTATTTCATTGGCTTGCCTTAATCCGGCAGCAGCGGACAACGCCGATCAGGTTTTAGACCTGCCATTGGCAGAACTGGTCAATGTCGAGATCACCTCAGCCTCCCGCTTCAAACAAAAAATCTCCGAAGCACCTTCGGCAGTAGAAGTCCTCACTGCCAAAGACATCACCAGCTTCAACTGGCGCACCCTGGCCGATGCCCTCAACGCTATCCGTGGGCTGTATATCCGTAACGACAGAGACTACTCCTATGCCGGCGCCCGCGGCTTCATGCGCCCCGGCGACTACAACTCGCGCTTACTGATCATGGTCGATGGCCGGCGCATGAACGATGCCGCCTACGATTCCGGATTCATCGGCGAAGAATTCATGCTGGACATGAATTTGATAGAGCGCATCGAATACCTGCCCGGCTCCGGCTCATCCGTCTACGGCGGCAACGCCCTGTTGGGCGTGGTTAACGTCATCACCAAACAGGGTAAGGACTTCAACGGCGGCAAACTAACCGCCGAAGGCGGCAGCATGGACACCTTCCGGGTGCGCGGCACCTACGGCAAAAAATTTGATAATGATGTCGATATCCTGCTCAACGCCTCCCAATACGCCAGCAACGGCAATAGCCAGCTGTATTTTCCGCAATTCTCGGCCACCCATAACGGCTTTGCCCAAAATATGGACCATGAACAAAGCAGCCGGGTCTTCACCCAACTGAATTACCATAACCTGGCCTTTCACGGCGGCTTTGTCGACCGCTTCAAACAAGACCCCACCGCCTCCTTCGGCGCTATCTTCAACGACAGTTACAACTATGTCGACGATCGCAGCGCCTATATGGATCTGGATTACCACACCGATGTCGCTAAAGGCCTAGCCCTGGAGACTCGCGGCTTTCACCATTGGTACAACTATTACGGCGTTACCCCCCAGGCCATCGATGCCAGCCGCGTCGTCAACTACGATGCCGCCAATGCCCGCTGGTGGGGCGGCGAACTAAAACTCACCGGCACCCAGTTTAAATCCCATCAATGGATCAGCGGCGTAGAACTGCAATACGACGACCTGCAGCAACTGCTGAACTACAACATCAAACCCTATCAGCTATTAAATAACAGCTATCAGTCCGGCACCCGGATCGGCGTTTACCTGCAAGATGAATACCGGCTGGCCGACAACCTGCTGTTAAACGCCGGCGCCCGCCTGGACCAGAACCACATGATCAACGGCCTGCAGCTCAATCCGCGGGTGGGACTGATCTGGGACCCCATTTCGACGCTGACCACCAAATTATTATACGGCTCGGCATTCCGCGCCCCCAACCTCTATGAACGCAGCACCAACTCACTGGGTTTTGCCGCCAACGCCAACAACAAACAGGAACTGATCACCAGTTACGAAGCCGTTGCCGAATTCCGGCCCGGCGATGGCATCAAATTGCTCGGCACCCTGTTTTACAACGACATGGAAAAAGTCCTGCTCCAGGATCTAACCCCGACATCCGCCACCTATGGCGCTTTCATCAATGCCGGCAAATATTACGCCCACGGCTTTGAACTGGGCAGCGAAAAGAAATGGCACAACGACCGGCTGCTCAAATTAACCTGGACCCATACCATCACCCAGCAAGTGGCACCCGGCATCAACGGCTGGGCGCAAGGTTCACCCAATAACCTGGTCAAAGCCCATTATGCCGAACCCTTCCTGGACAACCGCTTCCAACTGGGCTTTGAAGAATTATTCATCGATCAGCAATTGACCCTGGCCAATCAAATTGCCCCGGCTTACCACCTGATGAACATCAACTTTGCCCTCACCAAGCCCTGGCACGGCTTCCAGGGCGCACTGGGCATCTACAACGTGCTGGATCAGCATTATCTGGCCTTGGGCAGCGCCCAGCAAGTGCAAGATACATTGGCCATGGATGGCCGCACCGCCCGCTTGCGGGTGGAATACAACTTCTGAACATGCGCCGACTTTACCGATCCCTAAACCGCACTGGACTGGTCGCACTGATCTGTCTGCTCAGCCATGTCGGCGCAGCGGTAGCGGTTTCCGCATCCTCCATAGAAGAATTAACCCTGGCCTATCTGTACAATTTTCTCAAATTCACCGAATGGCCGGCAGTCGATAGCATCAACGAAATGACCATCTGCGTCAGCAAAGCCGGGCGCTTGGCAGCCAACCCGGATGCACTGGCAGGCCGCCTGGCCCAAAACAAAAAAGTGGTCATCAAGTCCTTGGATACCCTCAAGGATCCGCGTACTTGCCAGATCCTGTTTCTGGATCAGACCGAAAACAGCCTAAACATCAGCCAATGGCTGAAACAGACCGAAAAGCTGCCCATACTTACCGTCAGCGACAAGCCGGACTTCCTGGACATGGGCGGCATGATCATGCTGATAGAAGCCGACAACCGCTTACAGTTTGAAGTGGATCTGACCGGCGTCAGAAACGCCGGATTAAATTTAAATTCCCAAGTCCTGAAAATAGCCAGGGATGTTAGGGGTAAATAGTGGGGTGGCTTCGCCGCTAGGCAAGCCGCCAAAACTTCTAGGCTGTTTGTTTAGCTATCCCCAAAACACCCTGCGCAACCGGCAACCATAGCCGGCATCATCGCCACCCGTAGCCTCGATGCAACGTAGTGGAATCGAGGGGTTCGCGGCCTAGCCTTAATCAAAGCGGGGCAGCGGAATTCAACTAGGTTCTGCACCGCCAAAACTTCTAGGCTGTTTGGTGTTTAGCTATCCCCAAAACACCCTGCGCAACCGGCAACCATAGCCGGCATCATCGCGACCCGTAGCCTCGATGCAACGCAGTGGAATCGAGGGGTTCGCAGCCTGGCCTTAATCAAAGCGGGGCAGCGGAATTCAACTAGGTTCTGCACCGCCAAAACTTCTAGGCTGTTTGGTGTTTAGCTATCCCCAAAACACCCTGCGCAACCGGCAACCATAGCCGACATCATCGCGACCCGTAGCCTCGATGCAACGTAGTGGAATCGAGGGGTTCGCAGCCTGGCCTTAATCAAAGCAGGGTCAGCGGGATTCAACTATGTCCCGTACCGCTTGAAGCCAAAATCAACTTGATACCTGCACCCTAGATCCGCGTAGCTACATCGAGGCTATGTATACGGTCTTGTGCCGTTTTTAGGAAGTGCTGAACCCAGTGATGCGCATCAATCGCGAACCATGCCTTTCCCCCCCCGGGGCAGCATGATAATTGAACCGGCCCCCATTTTTTTAATAGACCTTAACCGGTTTTTCAGGATAAACTCTACTTAGCGTGCCAGGAAGGCACCCGGTCATCACCGCTCTATTTTTTCAGAATGTTTTAAATTGGATAGCAACAGCCCGCTATCTTGTTTATTCACCCCTCTCCAGGAATAGCTAATGACCCAATCTGCGGATTTAGGGGAGCGCCCAACAAAAACAGTTTTCCGGCAGGGCCGGCAGGCGATTTTATTCCTTATTACCGCTTACCTTAATCCAGTCACGGCAGACACCGCCAATCCGGTGTTAGACCTGTCACTGGCCGAACTGGCCAATGTCGAGATCAGCTCAGCCTCGCGCTTCAAACAAAAATCCTCAGAAGCGCCCTCTGCGGTAGAAGTCCTCACTGCCAAAGATATCAGCCGATTCAACTGGCGCACCCTGGCCGATGCCCTGGGCGCCATACGCGGGCTGTATGTCCGCAACGACCGGGATTACAACTATGTCGGCGCCCGTGGCTTCATGCGCCCCGGCGACTACGGCTCGCGGATGCTGATCATGATCGATGGCCGGCGCATGAACGACGCCATCTATGACTCCGGCTTCATCGGCGAAGAATTCATGCTGGACATGAATCTGATCGAGCGCATCGAATACCTGCCCGGCTCCGGCTCATCCGTCTACGGCGGCAACGCCCTGCTGGGGGTGGTGAATGTCATCACCAAGCAAGGCAAAGATTTTAACGGCGGCAAAATAACCGCCGAGGGCGGCACGCTAGACACATATCGAGTGCGCGGCACTTACGGCAAACAATTTGATAACGGCGTGGATGTATTACTCAACGCCTCCCAATATGCCAGCAACGGTAACAACCAATTGTTTTTTCCGCAATTTGCCGGCATCCATAACGGCATAGCCCAGAACATCGACCACGAACAAAGCAGCCGCATCTTCACCCAGCTCAATTACCGGAACCTGGCCTTTCACGGCGGCTTGGTCGACCGCTTTAAACAAGACCCCACCGCCTCCTACGGCGGTATTTTCAACAACAGCGCCGATAATAACGAAGATCGCAGCGCCTACCTGGATCTGGATTACCACACCGATGTCGCAAACGGCCTGGCCCTGGAAACCCGAGGTTTTCACCACTGGTATAAATATGCCGGTTATACCCCGCTGGCCATCGGCGGCGCCACTGTCCTCAACTACGATACCGCCAATGCCCGCTGGTGGGGCGGCGAACTAAAACTCACCGGCACCCAGTTTGCCGGGCATAAATGGATCAGCGGCGTAGAACTGCAATACGACGACATGCAACAACTACTGGTTTACAACATCAACCCCTATCAACTGTTCAACAACAACTACCAATCCGGCACCAGGGCAGGTGTCTACCTGCAGGATGAATACCGGCTGGCCGACAACCTGCTGATAAACGCCGGCGCCCGCCTGGACCAGAACCACATGATCAACGGCCTGCAGCTCAATCCCAGGGCCGGACTGATCTGGGACCCGATTTCGACGCTCACCACCAAGCTGTTATATAGCTCAGCGTTCCGCGCCCCCAATTTTTACGAACGCAACAGCAACGCCATGGGTTATGCCGCCAACGCCAACAACAAGCAGGAACTGATTACCAGTTACGAAGCCGTTGCCGAATTCCGGCCCGGCGATGGTGTCAAATTACTCGGCACCCTGTTTTACAACGACATGGAAAAAGTCCTGCTGGAGGATTTAAACCCGACATCCGCCACCTATGGCGGGTTTATCAATGCCGGCAAATATTACGCCCACGGCTTTGAGCTGGAGGCCGAACAGCAATGGCAAAACAATCGCATATTAAAACTAAGCTGGACCCATACCACCACCCAGCAAATTACCCCCGGCTATAACGGCTGGGCGCAAAGCTCGCCCAATAATCTGGTCAAAGCCCATTATGCCGAACCCTTCCTGGACGACCGTTTCCAACTGGGTATCGAAGAATTATTCGTCGATCAGCAGTTGACCCTGGCCGGACATATCACCCCCGCCTACCACCTGATGAATATCAACTTCGGCCTGATCAAGCCCTGGCACGGCTTCCAGGGCGCACTGGGCATCTACAACGTGCTTAACCAGAATTATCTGGTGCCGGCCAGCAGCGGGCAGCTGCAGGACACACTGGCCATGGACGGCCGCACCGCCAGATTGCGGGTGGAATACAACTTCTGAACATGCGCCGATTTTACCGATTCCTTAACCGCACTGGACTGGTGGCACTGATCTGCCTGATCAGCTATGCCGGCGCGGCAGCAGCCATTTCCGCCTCGTCCATAGAAGAATTAACCCTGGCCTATCTGTACAATTTTCTCAAATTCACCGAATGGCCGGTAGCCGATACCATCAACGAAATGACAATTTGCGTTAGCAAAAGCGGGCGCTTGGCAGCCAATCTGGAGGCTCTGGCAGGTCACCTGGCCCAAAACAAAAAAGTAATCATCAGGCCCTTGGAAACCAGCAAAGATTCACATACCTGCCAACTACTGTTTCTGGATCAGAACGAAAACAGCAATAACATCAGTCAATGGTTGAAACAGGCCGCAAACCAACCTATTCTTACCGTGAGTGACAAGCCTGACTTCCTGGAAATGGGTGGTATGATCATACTGATAGAAAGCGACAACCGCTTACAGTTTGAGGTGGATCTGACCAGTGTCAGAAATGCCGGATTAAATTTAAATTCGCAGGTCTTAAAAATAGCCAGGGATGTTAGGGGTAAATAGAATGAGCACAAAAACTACTCATGACAGATCGATAGCGGATAAATTAATCCATATCATCCTGATCAATCTGGCCGGATCACTATTCCTGGTATTTGCCTTTATCACGGTAAACGAAATCCGGAACTCACTGAATGCCGCCCACGAACAACTAACCGGCTTGGCCAGAGTCACCAGCAGCGACCTGCAAGCCGCACTGGTGTTTCAAGACCAGAAAACCGCGCAACAAACCCTGGATTCCCTGCGCGAAATATCCGCCATCACCGATGCCGTGCTGACCCTGCCCGATGGCCGCGACATCGCTATTCTGTGCACCGGAAACAGCCTGCCGCTGCCGGCGTTTTTGCCCTGGCGGGAGCTTATCCACACCCAGCCCATACTCAGCGACCATGACAGCGTCGGCCAACTGACCCTGCATTATTCGCTGAACATCATGTGGCGCGATCTGCTGCTCAATCTCGGCTTAACCGCCGCCGGTTTTCTGGTTGCCTTCATGCTGGCCCGGCTCCTGACGCAACGCATGGTACTGGCCTTAACCCGGCCCGTCATCCAATTGGCGGAAACCGCCCGTCAGGTCAGCACATCCGGCAATTATGCCAGCCGGGCCGAACGGATATCCAACGACGAAGTCGGCGCCCTGGTGGACTCCTTCAACGCCATGCTCGAACAAATCAACACCAGAGACCGGGAGCTGGAAATACACCGTAACCATCTGGAAGAAGAAGTCGCGTCCCGCACCCACGAGCTTAGCCTGGCTAAGGATGTGGCTGAGTCAGCCAATATCGCCAAATCCCAGTTTCTGGCCAGTATGAGCCATGAAATCCGCACCCCCATGAACGGCGTGCTGGGCATGACCGAACTATTGCTGGGCACCGAACTCACCAACACCCAGCGCCGCTTCGTCAACGCCGTGCATAGCTCAGGCGAATCCCTGCTCAGCATCATCAACGATGTACTCGACTTTTCCAAAATCGAATCCGGCCACCTGGAAATAGAATACCTCGATTTCGACCTGCACAACCTGATAGAAGACATCGCCGAACTGTTCGCCAAACAAGCCCACAGCAAAAGCCTGGAACTCAACTGCGCCATCGCCACCGACGTTCCGCAATACGTACGCGGAGACCCAACCCGGATTCGTCAGGTATTAATCAATTTACTGGGCAATGCCATCAAATTCACCCCACAGGGCGAAATAACCATCTACCTGAAAATCATCAGCACCGGCAAGCCTGTCGATAGCGGCAATCAGCCCGAACCCGTGCAGATCCAGTTTGGGGTACGCGATACCGGCATCGGCATCGATCCCGCCATCCTGCCCAGAATATTCCAGGCCTTCACCCAGGCCGACGGCTCCACCACCCGCCAATACGGCGGCACCGGCCTGGGGCTGACCATATCCAAACAACTGGTGGAACTGATGGGCGGCGGCATATCCGTGGCCAGCGAACCCGACAATGGCGCCACATTTTTTTTCACCTTGCCGCTGTCTCCCGCCGACAGCCAGAACCACCTGCCGGACTTCAAGGCCCAACTCGCCGGATTGCGGCTGCTGATCGTCGAAGACAACGCCACCAACCGCAACATCCTGGTCGAATACGCCCGTTCCTGGGGAATGCGTATTGATGCGGCGGCTGATTCATACTCAGCATTGGAACTGCTGAACAAAGCAGAGCAGAGCGGTAGCGGATACGACCGCATCGTCATCGACATGAATATGCCCGGCATGTCCGGACTGGAACTGGGCAACCGCATCAAACAGCAGCCCCCACTCAGCAACATCCCCTTACTAATGCTCACCACCGCCCTGTCCAGCAACGAAGCCGATGCCGCCGCCAAAGCCGGTTTCGCCGCCAGCCTGGTCAAACCGGTACGCAAACTGGAACTCGGCAAGCTGCTGGCCGGCCCGCAACAGGCCCAGCTAGATGCAGACACCGCCTGGGCCGCAGACAAACCGGCACCAACCCCGGCTTCCGGCATCAGCATCCTGCTGGTGGAAGACAACCGCATCAATCAAGAAGTGGCCAAAGCCATGCTCAAAAAAATGGGCTTTCTGGTAAACGTGGCCAACAACGGCCAGGAAGCCTTGCAAGCCCTAGAACAAAACAGTTTCGACCTGGTGCTGATGGACTGCATGATGCCGATCATGGACGGCTACGCCGCCACCGCCGAAATTCGCCGCCGCCAAAGCCTGGGCCAACTACCCGGATTCCCCATCATCGCCCTCACCGCAAACGCCGTGTCCGGAGACCGGGAAAAATGCCGGGCAGCCGGCATGGACGACTACATAGCCAAGCCCTTCAAAAAAGAACAATTCCTGCAAATGATAGACAAATGGACAGCCAAACCCCAACCAGCCGAAGCAGACTTACCCCCAACCGGCTCGGGATGACGGGAGTGCCCCCCACATCACCGGACAAACAGTTTTCCGCATCCGGCGGTTCAACCGCTGGATGCGCCGCAGGCAATCCACCGCAAACACCTCCCAGGCTGTCCGGCGTTCTGCTATCGCAAAAACACCAAAATCAGGCAATCATAAAGCATGGCCTTGAGATAACAGCCTGTAGGGTGGATTCGCCGCAGGCAATCCACCGCAAACACCTCCCAGCCTGTCCGGCGTTCTGCTATCGCAAAAACACCCTAGCTGGGCTTATAATTCAAACATATCCAGTTTGACCATCCAAATACCCTGGTATTCAATTTATGCGCATCACCGCCCGGCAACAACAAATCATTTGTGACAGTACCTTAAAATATTTTGGTGCCGATGCCAGAGTCTGGTTGTTTGGTTCCAGAGTCGATGATCAGGCCAGAGGTGGAGATATTGATTTATACATCGAAGCGCAACGACAGGATGCCGCAGAATTGATAAGCGCCAAATTACAATTCTTGCGCGAGTTGCACAAAAAAATCGGTGAGCAGAAAATCGATGTGGTATTACACCGCCGCAACGATGCCGAGGAGTTACCCATCTACCGCATTGCCAGAGAATCCGGCGTGTTACTGCAATGACCGACGCTAGCGTAGAAATCCTAAGCCAATGTCAACGCCATGCCGATCGCCTGCAATGGGCCATGCAGCAATTACAACCGCAACTGCCGTTTTCAGCAGCCACCTTGCCAGGGTTGAGCGATATGGAACTGGCCGTACTGGATCAGTTTAGTACCCGCTTCAGTAAATTACAGGATTTAATGGGAGCAAAACTATTTCCCGCCGTACTGGAATTAACCAAAGAACCGGGCGAGCTGAACGCCTTTATCGACAAACTGAATCGGCTGGAAAAAATCGGCGCCATCCCTTCCGCCGACGACTGGCTGCTGTTGCGGGAAATTCGCAATGCGTTTGCACATGATTATCCAGAAAATCCCGACTTGCAGGCGGAAATATTAAACAAAGCCTACGGCTTAGCCGGGCAATTACTAGCGGTATTGGACAGCGTCAGCGCATTTGCCCAGTCTTACCTAAAATAATCGTATCGGGCGGCTTAACCCAGTAGAGTGGATGCGCCGCAGGCAATCCACCGCAAACACTCCCAGCCTGTCCGGCGTTCTGCTATCGCAAAAACACCAAAATCAGGCAATCATAAAGCATGGCCTTGAGATAACAGCAATGGCATAATAACAAGCACGGCCCAAGCCAAAATGCCGCCTCCGGCTCTGGTCTCAAGCCCGTCCATCCGTCTTACCGTCATATTTTTTGACCATTAACCAGCAAGTATTATGAAAATTTTAAGCAAAATCTCAACCCTGGCATGCACCTGTTTACTGGCCGGTTGCGCCAACGACGGCGGCTCTTTGTCCAACCTGGGCACCCAAGCCGCCCTGGCCGCCCTAAACCCCAATACCACCGTGCAAGGCGCATTAACCAATGCCATCACCCAGCACATGGCGGCCAGTGTGGCCGGTGGCCAAATCGGCAGCCAGTTGCAAACTGTCGATCAGCAATACCGCCTGCAACAATTGGGCACCGCACTGCAATCCGGCAACATCACCCAAAATCAACAATGGGTTAATCCACAAACCGGCAGCGCCATCGCCCTTAACCCCACCGGCCAAAGCGTAGTCAATGCGCAAACCCAGCAACAATGCCAGGTACTGCAGGAAGTGGTCACATTACCCAACGGCCAAACCTTAACCGAAAACCGCCACGCCTGCCTCAACCCCCAAACCAATCAGTGGACCCTGGGCCAATAAGCGTTCCGCCGCAACACGCCGCTAAGCCGCTACCCGCTTAGCGGCGCAGGTCTAAAAACAAAACTCAAGACCTGACCCCACATTCTCCATAGGGCGCAATAGGCGATAGCCGTATTGCGCCGGCTACCAAGCCAAACTTAGCTTCATGATATTTTGAGACTTGCCTAATCAGCAATCGCTTGGTACCCTCAATCCAGTTATCTGTTTTTGATAAAAAAATATTTAATTTCCAGATAATTAGCGCAGAATCGGTTCTTTTAACAGCAAAAGGCCGGTAAAAGCGGCTAACCACCACAACACTGAGGCTAATAACACTATGATGAATAAAACTAATGCGATTAAGTCATTGATAAGCCTGATATTGTGGACATCAAGCAGCCTGGTTAGCGCGGATACCCATAAATATATACAAGCCGCCACCGGCGGTGGAGTGATTATCCTCAATCAAAAAAATGGGGTCATCACCTATTGCGAAACCACATACAGCTCCCAGTCCGAAAAATACACACCCAATTGCGCCACCATCGGCACCATCTCACCGCACTCACTCGTCGGCAATGCCAGCATTCTATTGCCTACTGCCAGCAATGTTGCCGTAATCACCAACCAGACCACCGGCGTAGTGGCCCAATGCACCTTATTGCCAGGCGCCACCGGTAGCTGCACCAGCTTTCAGGCAGACTAGCAGTTAATGGCAATTTCCAGCCCGATACACGCCAATCCATAGGGCGCAATAGGCGATAGCCGTATTGCGCCGGATCAGCCCATAGCCTTTATCAACACGACCAAACCCGCTGCGGCAACACTAAACGCCCTTTGCAGATTCTTGCGACCACCATCGTGATAATATATAATTCGTATACGTTTCGTATATTATAGAAAATGATGGGTATTGTTAAAATCAGTGACGAATTACACGAAGAAATCCGCAAAGCCAGTTGCACGATGGTACGCTCGATCAATTCCCAAGCTGAGTTTTGGATAAAAATCGGCATGTTGGCAGAAACTCAGCCCAATATGACATACACAGAGATTTTGCGAGAACAACTACGCCTTGCTGCTGTAAAGTTAAATGAGCTTAGCAATGACTAGGGTTAGCCTAAAAAATCAGAACGAACTCGCATTGATGCGTGAATCAGGGCGTTTGCTCGCATCAGTGTTTGCCTATCTCGAATACAGTGGTCACGGAATCGGCCAGGCAATGCATGAACCGCCTCAGGTATTACATTACGGAAAACCGAATAGCGGAATCGTTTTGCAAGAAGGCATGACATTTACCATTATGGCTGGACAGTTGTTACGCGTGACAAAAAGCTCTCTGCCCAATGGGAACACACAATTGCCGTTACAGCCGATGGCTATGAAGTCCTGACGCTGTGAGATGAAGAACGCGTTTAACAACAACATTAAGTTAAACAGCAGCCCATTAAATTCCATGTTCACCCCCTTTTTTAGTCATTAGAGAGTGAAACAGATTTGCGATGGGCTTTCAAGTCATAAGCTTAGATCATCTTCTTTAGCCGGTTTTTAGGTTTTGTCGTGTACAGAGTGCCATAACCACCCTTCGGTGGAATGCGTGAATAAGAAACATGGAGCTTTTTGCGGTAAAGTAGGTTACCCGCACCGCAGAAGACCGATTGATCAATGGTGTGTTCGCACCCGAAACAGAGTGTGGTTCTGGGTAACGTCGGCGAAATTGGTGAGCCTTAAGGTATCCCGTTTGAGAGAATGATTTTTGACGATGTTCCCAAAGCGGTGTGGGTTTACTATTTCTGATGATGGAGTAAAGTCATGGCTACTGGCAAGTCTGCTCATTTTCAACTGACTCATCCCAATGCGGCGGGTATCGATATTGGTTCAGGAAGCCATTTTGTGGCAGTATCGCCCGACCGAGATAATCCCTCCGTACGTGAATTTCCAAGTTTCACCGAGGACTTAGAACATTTGGCGGATTGGTTGACGGAATGCGGTATTGATACGGTGGCGATGGAGTCTACGGGGGTTTATTGGATTCCATTGTTTGAGATGCTTGAAGTTCGTGGCTTCACAGTCTTTTTGGTGAACGCTCGTCACGTAAAATATCAGGCGGCAAAGTATTGTCTGGCAAGTCCAAGCGCACGGCTAACCGTGCTGCTCAAGCCTTAAGGTTGGCGGCGGTTAACTTACGCGCCAGTCAATCTGCGTTGGGAGCCTATTACCGTAGACTCTGTGCTCGTATGGATAAACCACGCGCGATCACCGCCTGCGCCCATAAGTTGGCGCGCTTAATTTATGCGCTATTGACTAAGGGGGAAGAATTCGTGGACAAAGGTCAACAATATTATGAAGAACGCTATCGTCAACGGGTGGTGAATTCGCTGAATAAACGCGCCGAACAATTGGGCATGAAACTGGTTTCCGCATAATAAAAAAAATAACACAACATAATCAATTGGTTGTGATTTGTTTCTTGAGAGCGGGTATCCAACATTTAAACTCAGCTTTAGTTTCCAGAACTAATCGTTGCGGAAAAATAACCGTTGTCATTGGGGCCGGCTTTAACCAGGCCGCTGACCAAATAGCTTGGATTTAAATTGAGTGCCGATCCTGAGTCTGTCGGCCAACTAGAACGGGACGGCGTTAAGCACAATTTGTAAACCCCAAGCGTATTGGTATGGGTTACCGATGCCGTCAGGTTTATGCTGCGATCAAACGGACTTCCGGTTGGGCTGAACGCTGTTTCTGTGACACTAATTAGCTCGATATTTGCCGTAGTCAAGCCGGTTACCAGCGCGCCGGAATTGCGTTTTATCAGAGTCAAAACGCCACAAACTGGATTGCTAGTGCCTATTTTGGCAAACAAATTGCCGTCAAGATGAACGTCTATGGTTTCAGCTGATGCGCTTGCTGAATAGATCAATAAGCCTAATGCTATCAATTTGAGGTATTTCATATAAATCCTGTTCGCTGAGTGATGATCAAGTGGAGATTCTTATAATAAGACAGATTTATTGCCCGTGCAATTGACCACTACCAGCAGCCATCTAGGCTGGCTTCGCCGCCGGCAAGCCACCAAAACTTCTGCATCATCGCCACCCGTAGCCTCGATGCAACGCAGTGGAATCGAGGAATTCACCGCGCAGCCTAACTCAAACCAAGTCCAGCGCAATTCAACCCAGCCCTCTGCCGTTCAACCCTAACCAACATCATCGCCACCCGTAGCCTCGATGCAACGCAGTGGAATCGAGGACTTCGCAGCGCAGCCTAACTCAAACCAGGGTCCCCGGAATTCAACAATACCCTGTACCCCTAGAACCAAAATCATCTATTAACGCCAACATAGCCTTATTTTGCCTCAATCCGCTAAGCTGCTATCCATAGGGCGTAAGGCGACAGTCAATATGCAGATTGAAAGATACAAATCCCCGGCATTACCGCCAGCCATAAACATCCACGCCAAACAAATCAAAATCCCCGCGGACAAATAACCGGATACATCTGCAATTAAAAAACCCATCGAATTTCAACAAATCCTGAATAAGTATTTTTAAAGTGTGTGTTAACGAACAGACCCAAGAGGCGTGAATGGTCAAAATCAAACCCGCTAGGCGCACTTTAAGTTACCTCTAGTTATTTTATAAAATTTGTTATGGGATTTTCGTTAGGTTTATGGCGGCAAACTGGCTTTCATAAATAACTAAAACACATAACCATCTGAAGTTTTAGGCCTGGCTCAAGTATAAATGGAGTTGAGCTTCATCTGAACAGGTGTTAGAGAAAGGTTTATTTAACCGTCGTAGTAGATGTATGAGAAATTATTTTAACTTGAGCAATATTTATGGAAACCAAAATGAAATTAAAGCACATAATTAACACCTTATTGATTACTGCAACGGTAGGTGCAAGCGGGTCGGCTTCGGCGGCATCATTTCCTTGGTCTTGGTCAGGTTCGTTGCAAAACTTCTCAAATTTGGGTTCTGTAGTAGACCATAATCCACCTACCCCTGTACTAGGCACATCTTCACCGTCAGGAACCGGTGACGGCGATACCACATTTACCTTTGAAAGCAGTAACAATCTTGATGTTCTCAATACTTCTATCGGCTTAACAGAACAGCTTGTCCCTGGCTATGATTTGTATAACGTGGGTGTTGGTTTTGTGACCGGACAAACCACAGGCTCTTTTGCCTATACAATTAGTACAACGGATGTAGCTGGTTTAAACGCAGCAGGTTTGGATTCGCTGGTTACTATTGGTGGTAACGGTGGTGAAGTCAGGGAAGATATTTATAGCGGCAGTAATCACAGCAACTTACTACTGACTTTAGATAGCATAAACAGTGCAGTCATTCCTGCTACCGGATTGGATAGTTTTAATGGCCAACAATCCTTATACATAGTCGATACAATTATTGGTAATGGTGGGATACAAGATTTCCATAACAATTTAAGTGCAGTGCCGGAAGCTGAAGAATGGGCCATGATGTTGTTAGGTTTACCCCTGTTAGCCTGGATGAGCCGCCGTAAACAGGCCGTTAATTTAGTCGCATAACACAAGCTAAAAAGTTACCGACTAAATACTGGTTTAATATTAGTCCTGAATCCGTGTTCAGTCCCCTGAAAATGCGCTCAAGACACTGATATAAAAGGTATAATATAGTTTTACTCTATTCACCCATTTTGATTATGGCACGTTTCAAGCTTAAAGAATCCAAAAAGGAACTCACCTCCTATGCCGGACTAGCCTTGATCGGCCAGTGCCTGGAAGTGGTCAATGTCGAAGCGTTGGTGGATGGCGGAATACCGGTATCACAGGGAATCAAAACCTCGGAATTAGTCAAAACCACAGTAGGGCTTTTAAGCATAGGCAAAAGCGACTTTGAGGCGGTTGAGCCGTTTCGTGAAGATCGTTTTTTCAAACAAGCTCTGGCTGTGCGTAAGGTACCCGGCAGTGTTTGGCTACGCCAGCGTCTTGATCGAGTCAGCGGCAGTCTACTAGAACCGCTGGACGATTGTTCGGTTCGGCTCATCGAACGGACAGAAGCACCGATTACACCGCATAAAGGCTACGTCTGTCTGGACATGGACACCTTTGTCATGGATCAGAGCGGCACCAAAAAAGAAGAGGTGAGTCGCACGTATCAGGGTGTGGACGGTTATACGCCCGTCGCGGCTTATTTGGGTAACGAAGGCTGGTGCATAGGCTTAGAATTGCGCCCTGGTCGTTGGCATTCATCCCTGGAGATCGATTATTTTCTAGAGCGGCTATTTCCGCGCGTTGAACGCTTGGTGGCGCCGAGCTTACCAGTGCTGCTTCGCAAAGACTCAGCGTTTGATAGCGCCAAGCTATTATTTGCCGTTGCCGATGAAAAAATACGCTGGGCGGCGATGGCGAGAGGTTTTGAATACTTGATCAAATGGAATCCCAGGAAGCAGGATAAAACCGCGTGGGTCGAACAGGCGGAGGCGGCAGGCGCCTTTGTTGAAAAACGACCGGGTAAACGGGAAGCGTTAATGACATTGAACGTGGATCGCGCCTGGAAAAAACAGACTCGCCCTTTCAGGCTGGTGATACGGATCATTGAACGCACGACCAACAAGCACGGGCAGATGCTATTGCTGCCGGATGTCGAACTGGAAGGCTGGTGGACAAGTCTGGATGAACCCGAAGAAACCGTCATTGAACGCTACCGCGACCACGGCACCCATGAACAATTCCATTCGGAATTCAAAACCGACCTGGATTTGGAGCGTTTGCCTTCCGGTAAGTTTGAGACCAACGACTGTCTCTTGAGAATGGGCATGTTAGCCTACAATTGCTTGCGGCTGATTGGTCAACTGGGTCTGACAGGCAACCTAGCACCGATACGCCACCCAGCCAAACGCCGACGGCTACGAACCGTACTGCAAGAAATCATGTATCGAGCCGCCCAGGTGATACGCAAAGCCCGGCAATGGTGGCTAGACTTAGGCCATGCGTCGCCTGTGGCCAAAGTCTTCGCCTATTTGCAAAAGCGATTGGTCGTGCAACCGGGCTTCGCTTCTGGATAAACAGTGCGAATACTAAGCGGCAAGTTAACAGGCGAGTGATGAGTCGATTCTCCGGGGAGAGAAGAGGATGGCTTGACTTAGCATCAGGCTGTTAAGCGGGCGATAGGGGTAAAAACAGAAAATCGGTTGATTTTTATGACTGAGGGTTTAATGAACGACAGCTAAATTTCGATAATTGGCGGCTTTTTCTTAAAAAACGCGATAGAAACGCGACTGACCTAGCTTTGGCTTCTAGGAACACGGATTCAGGTATTAAAAAGTAAACCCCGTAGCCTCGATGCAACGCAGTGGGAATCGAGGAATTCACCGCGCAGCCTTAATCAAACCAGGTCAGCGGCATTCAACAACGCCCTCTACCGCTTGAACCAAATCAACTATCAACACAAACATAACCTTAATCAAAGCGACCACCGTAGGGTGGCTTCGCCGCCAGGCAAGCCACCAAAACTTCGCGGGAGCCACCCGTAGTCTCGATGCAACGCAGTGGAATCGAGGAATTCGCAGCGCAGCCTAACTCAAACCAGGGTCAGCGGAATTCAACAATACCCGGTACCACTTGCACCAAAATCAACTATTAACCCCAACACAGGTCAGGTGCGGCATTTCGCAGTACGTCATTCTCGGTGCGGGACTGGATACTTTCGCGCAGCGAAAGCCGGAACTTGCCGCGCGCATGCAGGTATTCGAGATTGACTAGCCCGCGTCACAATAATGGAAAAGCCGGCGTCTCCTTATAGCGGATTAACCATTCCGGCGCGATTGGCCATTCTCTATGCTGAGAAATAATCAAGTCACCGTTAATCGGAAGCTAGAAAAGGATGCCATAACAGTTCCCACTCACCTCAAGCGCTATCAGTTTGTTAATGTGAATAGACTAGCCTGGATTATTGCAGCAGGTGATTTGTTGTGCGATGCTATGGTAATGATCGAGCAATCCGCATCAGCCTAAACTTGAAATACGAAAGCCAAGCACTCCAACAAAGCCAATTTAAAATTGCAGTTTACATTCAGAAGCATACAATACCAAATAAACAAAATGTAGTCTTTTGCGCGCAAGCGGGGAGTGTTTTTAATGAAGGTGCAACCACAATATATTACTGATTCCATCGGTAACAAAACAGCGGTGATTCTACCCATTGCTGACTATGAAGAATTGCTGGAAGATCTTGAAGATTTGGCTGCTATAGCCGACAGAAAGGATGATCCAAGCGAACCAATTGAACAGGTTGCCCTAGAATTGGGTCTATGACGCAATACCGGATTGAAATTAAAAGCAAGGCCAAGAAGGAACTTGCTAATCTTCCAAAGGAAGTGGCGGGGAAAATTTACAGTGCAATTTTAGGTTTGGCTGATAACCCACGGTCATCAGGGTGTAAAAAACTGGTTGGTTCTGAAAATAGCTACAGAATTCGTATTAATAATTATCGGGTGGTGTATTCTATTTTTGACCAAATCTTACTTATACAGGTTGTCAAGATCGCCCATCGTCAGGAAGTTTATAAAAGCTAATACAGGTGTGAAAAATCATCTGTAATTGTAGTAATTGGAATTTCCAAATACAAACATTGTGGCCTAGCCAATCTCTACTCAATTTCCAGCCCGGTAGGCTGGATTTACCGCCAGGCAATCCACCAAATTGCTGTTTAGCTATCCCAAAAACACCCTGCGCAGCGAGGGCACATAGCCTGCCTCATCGCCACCCGTAGCCTCGATGCAACGCAGTGGAATCGAGGAATTCACCGCGCAGCCTAACTCAAACCAGGGTCAGCGGAATTCAACAATGCTCTCTACCCCTTGAACCAAAATCAACTATTAACGCCAACATAGCCTTATTTTACCTCAACCCGCTAACCCGCCATCCATAGGGCGTAAGGCGACAGTCGTATGCTGATTGAAGGACAGAAATCCCCGGCATTACCGCCAGCCACAAGCATCCACGCCAAACAAATCAAAATCCCCGCGGACAAATAACCGGGGGCATCTACAATTCCGCCGCCAGCCTACAACCCTCTTGACGCTTCAGATAATGGACATTTCAACTTTGCGATTGATACACATCCTTAAAATATCGGCTGGTGCTAACCCGCCAATTGCAATCATGTAGGGTGACTTCGCCGCTAGGCAAGCCACCAAAACTTCTGCAGCGGCCTGCTATAGCCTGCCTCATCGCCACCCGTAGCCTCGATGCAACGCAGTGGAATCGAGGAATTCACCGCGCAGCCTAACTCAAACCAAGGTCAGCGGAATTCAACAATACCCTGTACCCCTAGAACCAAAATCAACTATTAATGCCAACATAGCCTTATTTTACCTCAACCCGCTAAGCCGCTATCCATAGGGCGTAAGGCGACAGTCGTATGCTGATTGAAGGACAAAAATTCCCGGCCTTACCAGCCACAAGCATCCACGCCAAGCAAATCAAAATCCCTGCGGACAAAAAGCTTAAAACACTGCTGGGCTAACTCGATATCCTGCTGGGCAGTCTGTTGTGCTTTGTTTTGAAAGCAATGTAATACATAAACGCCTTCGGGTTGTGATGCTAAATAAATTATCAGACAATGATTAATTTATTGATTATACAAATATTTATTGAATAATGGTAAAGTCTGCTGACTATGGGCTGTGTTCATTAAAAGTCTAAGGTGGTTGCCGAATAGCCAAAGTCCCGTTGGCTGGATGATGAACTCAAATTCCACGCATATCCAAGTTCAGCCCCAAGCAATAATGTCTATTATGCTAAACAAAATTTAGCAAAATGATAAAAAAAGCTTGAAATGAATTTGTCATCAGGTATAATCCGGTTCAAATAAACCAATCAGGAGGGCTGATGGCACTTTCTGCTAAACAATTGGCGTTTGTGGATGAATATATGGTGGACTTTAACGCCGCACAGGCGGCAATCCGCGCCGGATATAACCCTAAAACCGTCAACGACTATGCCAGCGTCCTGCGTAACAGGCCGGATATTAACGCCGAAATCAGCCGCCGCCAACAAGAGCGCAGCCAGCAATGCGCCCTCAACAAAGCACAAGTCATCCAGGAAATCGCCCGGCTGGCCTTTAACGATCCGCGTCAGGCCTTTGACGCCAACGGCGCCTTGTTGCCGGTGCAGGACTGGCCGGATAGCCTGGCGGCCTGTGTGGCTTCGGTCAAAGTGCTGGAGTGCAAAACCCTGGACGGCATCACCGTGGGTGAAGTCAAGGAAATCCGTTTCTGGGACAAAGGCAAGCAACTGGAACTGGCCTCCAGACACCTGGGCCTGTTAAAAGACCGCCTGGAAGTCAGCACCCCGGTGGCGCAACTGATCAAATCCGCCCGTGAACGCCTCCGAGACCGCTGAACTGGCCGAATGGATGGCGCGGTTTTACGCCGACCCACTGGGCTTTGTGATGTTCGCCTATCCCTGGGGCAGCGACCCGGCCTTGCAAATCGTGCCCTTAACCCCGGTTTACCGGCAGCGCTTTAATGTCGATTACGGCCCGGATTTATGGGCCTGCCAGTTTTTGGATGAACTGGGCGAACTGGTCAGACAGCGCGGCTTTGACGGTGTCCACGCCGTGGATGCCATCCGCATGGCGGTAGCCTCCGGGCACGGCATCGGCAAAAGCGCGATCACCGCCTGGCTGGTAAACTGGATCATGTCCACCCGGCCGTTTGCCAAAGGCATCGTCACCGCCAACACCGCCGAACAGCTGGCCGGCAAAACCTGGGCGGAAATTTGCAAATGGACCAAAAAATCGGTCACTGCCCAATGGTGGAAAATCAGCGCCGGCAAAGGCATGATGCGCATCAGCCATATCGATCACCCCGAAGCCTGGCTAGTGACCGGCCTGACCTGCCGGGAAGAAAATGCCGAAGCCTTTGCCGGTCTGCATGCCGCCGACTCCACGCCGTTTTACATCTTCGACGAAGCCTCCGCCATCCCCGACACCATTGCCGAAGTCGCGGAAGGCGGCCTCACCGACGGCGAACCCATGTTCTTCAAATTCGGCAACCCCACCCGCAACAGCGGCGACTTTCACCGCTGCTTCCACGCCATGCGCCACCGCTGGCAGACCCGGCAGATCGACAGCCGCGAAGTCAGCATCACCAACAAAAACCAGATCCAGCAATGGCTGGATGATTACGGTGCCGATTCCGATTTTGTCAAAATCCGGGTGCGCGGCCTGTTCCCGTCCTTAAGCGCCAAACAGTTTATCGCCACCGCCGATGTCGATGCCGCCTATGGCCGCGAACTGCGTAGCGAACAATTCGATTTTGCCGCCAAAATCCTCACCTGCGACCCAGCCTGGGAAGGCGACGACCTGCTGGTGATCGGCTTGCGTCAGGGCCTGCTGTTTCGGGTGTTGCGGGCTATCCCTAAAAACGACAACGATATCGAGATAGCCAATATCCTGGCCCGCCACGAAGACGAGCAGGGCGCGGATGCCGTGTTTATTGATGCCGGATACGGCACCGGCATCGTCTCGGCGGGACACACCCTGGGCCGGGACTGGCAACTGGTCTGGTTCAGCGCCGCCTCAGCCGACCCCGGCTGTCTGAACAAACGCGCCGAAATGTGGAAGCAGATGCGCGACTGGCTGAAACAGGGCGGCTGCCTGCCCAAAGACCCGGAACTGCATGCCGAACTGGTGGCGCCGGAAACGGTGCCGCGCCTGGACGGCAAAATTCAGTTGGAAAGCAAACACGATATGAAAAAACGCCGCCTGCCGTCACCCAATAAAGCCGATGCATTGGCCTTATCGTTTGCCTATCCGGTGCAGAAAAAAGCCGCCGGCCTGGCCCGGCACCGCCCCCGCGCTCAGGCTGAACGCGGTCACGACCCTTTTGCGAGGTTACTATGATCGAATGGTTACGCGCCAAAACCAATCCGGTGCCGGTGCATTACGATTGTTTATTACTGCTGGACAGCGGCGAAGTCCGCCTGGGCCGGGCTCAGACCGGCATGGCGGTAATCGGCTGGTCCACCCTCAACCGGCCAGTCTGGCTAACGCCCAAAGCCGCCAAACCAGGCCATGTCCACGGCGAACGCCATCCCAAAGTATTTTTATCCGATGCCGACTGCGAACTGATCCGGGAACTATACGGCGAAGGCGGCACAGTCAGCTACGCCCAACTCGGCCAAAAATTCGACTGCAGCAAATCCACCATCCGCGACATCGTCAAATGCCGTACCCGCTATCGGGACAATCCATAACTCCCGCAAGCCACCCGGCGCAATAGCCGAATTTGCAACTGAACCCGCAATCATCCATCGTAACCCAGGATTATTTACAACAGTGGCCCGTAGCGAAAATTGGACACCTTAGACGCGCAAGCATTTGAACAACTGCTCCGCCGCTTAAACCTGCCGAAGAACCTATCGGCCTAAGCGGTCAGATTGTTCCAATCTGAACTCAATTTTGTCTGGACATCTGCTTGGTGCCAAGACACTAATGAGCGCAGGCTTTTCTACAAAATAAGCTGTTCAACAGCGACTTCTGCATTGGGAATGGCGACTCCTGCCAGCGGTGGGATATTTAAGCCCTCAACTCGAACTGTTTGCACATCCTCGATTCCGATAAACTTCAAGATCTGTCGCAAATAAGGTTCCACAAAGTCCCAAGCTTTCCACGGGCCATCGCTAAAAACGCCGCCTGATGCGATGATCAAAATTGCCTTCTTCTCTTTCGCCAAACCCTGTACGCCGGTCTCGGTATAATTAAATGTCTTGCCTGCACGCACAACGAGGTCGATCCATGCTTTCAATAGCGAGGGAATGCCGAAATTCCACATCGGCGTTGCGATTACCAGAAGGTCCGATGCCAAGAGTTCGTCAATAAGCTCATCAGAGAGGCGCCCTGACGCTTTATTGGCCTGTATTTCGGCGGGATCTTTTGCTGAAATCGCTTTTAACATGCTGTCATCAAGATGCGGCATTTTATCTATTGCCAAGTCTCGATGCGCCAGTTTCGCGTCTGGAAACTCAGAACGAAGTCGCGCAGATAGTTTTTCAGTCACCTTACGGCTAGCCGATACCCCTGTTCTGGGACTCACTTCGACAATAAGAATTTGTTTCATTGGGTATTTCCTTTCTGTGATGGTAATTAAATTTTTCTATCGTTTGCTGTTGAGGGTGTTCCAAGCGGCGAGGGAGTCCATATAGTCTCGCCAGTGTGAGATTCGCCGGTGCTCAATTTTTATAATTGAGCAAAACCGATTGTTGTACTTCACGCCTGTCGCAAGGATAGTGCCATGCACTTCATATTCAATGACGACGACATGACCGTTATCTGTGATGTGGACTATCAAATTATCCGCGGATTGAATTTTGATGTAGTCACCATAGCCGCTAAAATTTTCCATAAGTTTGGCTCGCCCTTCGATAATTCGCGGCCAACCGGGAAAGTCGTATAACACCTCATACACGACATTGTCAGCAACGATGTCAAAGAAGTGCTCGCCATCAACAAGCTTACCTACTGCTCCTCGAACCAGGTCGAAGTAAGGTTTGGAAGCCTCAAATTCCGGATATGTTTTCTTCATATAGCACTCCAAAGTGTATTTGTTGTTTCTTTCATACTTACTAATGTATAGTTACATTGTAAATCCTATGTTACACAAAAAGAAGGAGGCACATTAAGCTCGGTTACGAACATGTAGGTAAGTTATGAACAATACCAATAAGACTAAACAACTAGACCCGGCTTATGTTTGTGGTCACAAAGATCCTGCAGCAGTCCGTGAGCTGCTGACAAAAATTGGCGACAAGTGGAGTATCTTCTTAGTTCTGTCTCTGGCGAAGATTCATGGCAATCGTGCTAGGTTTTCGGAATTAGAGAGATCAGTTCCGGGCATCTCCCAGCGGATGTTGACTCTGACCTTGCGAAATTTAGAGCGGGATGGACTAGTCACAAGAGAAGTGTTCCCGGAAGTGCCTCCTCGAGTTGAATACGAGTTAACAGTTCTTGGGAAGAGTCTACTGCGCCCATTGGACGGACTTGTTGAATGGGTCTCAGTGAACTGGGAAGATGTAAAAAAAGCGCAGTCTAACTTCGATTCAAAGTAATACACTAGAAGTCCACCAATCATATTTTGCCGGATAGGGCGTAGGATGTGCTGAACGCAGTGAAGCGCATCAATCGCGCACCATACGCCTGCAGAGTCGGCCCATCCTCCGGGGGCTTTCGTCAAAGCCCGGTAGGGTGGGCAAAAGGCGCAACACATTAACTTTTCATGTATTTTACAACCGTCACGCGCCTTTTGCCCACGCGCTTATTCGCCAATATCCAGAGATTCAATGCCATCGCCACCCCACTGACGGATAAACCCCATTTTTGACATAGCGGTGAAATGTTGAATAAGGCCAGTCCGCCACGTGTGAAAATAGGGGACGCACCACAATTAATAGTGGTACGTCCCCTATTTTCGCGTCCCCTATTTTCGGTTTCCATTTTGTCCGATAGGCCGGTTCTGTCATGGAATAGAAAAGCATCGCCATTGCTGGAAAAGGCAAACGGCACATCGAGAGCCTCGGCATATATCAAGGCTTGTTGCATTCCATCGCCAACCTTATGTTTGTTGTCCTTGGCCTCGATGATAGCTATTGGCTGGTTCTTTTGGTGGTAAAGCACATAGTCTGCTCGGCGCTTTTCACCTCTCGTATGAAGTTTGCCACGAACGATAATGCGGACAGAGGTAAATCTTACTTCTTCTCGAATTTGCGTCTGAATATCCCAGCCGGATTTCTGCACGGCTGGGGTAATGTATTTCGAGCAAATATCCCGTTCGCTAAGCTGCTACTTGTCCATTTTTCATAATCCATTAATGAACAACCAGTTCCAATGTTTTGCCAATCGCATGCAAGGCATTAGCAATTGAATCGATTTTTGATGGATGTCTAACTGTGCAGTAGTTCGTTACATACAGAAACATAATTAACACAGGGCAATCGCGCTTAAATTACTCCGAGGATGCGAAGTAAATAATCATTATCCCATCCGGCCTTTAATCGCTTAATCTTGACGCCGACCCTACATTTCACTTGCAGATAATGTCGGTCGGTGACGGATGATTGCAAGTCGGCGGCAACGATTGCAGGTTCACTTGCAAATAATGTCGGTTTGAGCCGCCGTCAGTTGCAGCTAATGCCGGTCGAAAAATGCGCTAATTTTTACCGTTCGGCACTTGCCTAAAATCGATTCTTCGGTAATAATAAAAATGAAACGTTTTATTTTTATTTCCCGGAGCAGGCGATGACAGCGGAAACGACAAACAAACCCAAACTGGGGCGGCCAAAAGCAGGCACCAAAGTCGAGCGCAATGATTATTTATTAGACCAGGCTCTGGCGCTATTCATGCGCCAGGGTTTCGCCAACACCAGCATTGCCAAGATTGCCGAAGCGGCGGGCGTTTCGACTCGAACCATCTACGAACGCTACAAAAACAAGGCCGAATTGATGCTGGCCTCGGTCAACCGCATGGTCGATACCGATATTTCCGAATTGCAAGGCATCGAGAATCTAGCGCAAATGTCTTGTCGCGATGGCTTGATCGTACTCGGCGAATACCTGCTGGCCAAAGTCATGCAACCCAATATGATCTCGTTTTACCGGATGGGTGTCGCCGAAGCCATGCACTTTCCAGAACTGAACAAAATGATGGAATCCACCGGACCCAAGCGTATTCAAGCGGTGATTGCCGATTACCTGTGTCGGCACAGCCACACCGATGGCTTATCGGCACTAGACTTTGAGCAGGCGGCGGCCTTGTTTTTGGAAATGCTGTTTGCCGAGCCCAGAAACAAGGCCTTGTTCGGTTGTCTGGAAGCCGATTGGAATGCCAAGGCTCATACTGTTTTTGTGGTGCAGGTTTTTTTATACGGTATTGCCGAGCGGAGGCCGTCATGAGAGCGGCATTACTGGCAATGCTGACCGGCAGTAGCTTATTGGCGGGTTGCAGTGTGTTTCCAGACTACGTCAGGCCGGCGATAGTCACCCCGGCACATTGGCAAGCCCAACGCAGCGATGCTGGCGGCGCGGCGGACTTCATCGATTGGTGGCGTCAGTTCGATGATCCGGTATTGACGCGCTTGCTGTTGGCCGCTGAACAGGATAATCCGACCCTGGAACAAGCCGTGGCCAGCATTGCCTCGGCGCGGGCCACTCTTTCTGGAGCCGATGCCGGCGGCCTGCCGAGCCTGACCGGTAAAACGACCTTTAGTCGTTCCAAGGGCGGCAGTGCTTACGGTACCAGCTCGCAAACCACTACCAATACGGGCTTTAGTACCGGTATCACCCAAATCCTGTCCGGTAGTTTGGATGCCAGTTGGGAACTGGATTTATTTGGCAAATTCGCTTTCAACCAGCAGGCCGAGCAGGCTCGACTAAGAGCAGCGGAATTGAGTTGGCAGAACGCTAAAGTGAGTTTGGCAGCGGAAGTGGCGAGCAATTATGTCAGTTACCGGGCCTGCGAACTGGCCGCAGCAGCCTATCAAAACGCCATTGCTTCCAAACAGGATACCGCGCGCTTGACCGGCATCCTGGCCCGGGTGGGATTTTCCTCATCGGCTGACGGGGTGTTGGCCGAAGCCAGCCAGCTGGCCAGCGAATCCAGTTTGATTGCTCAGCGCACTGAATGCGACAACACCGTCAAAGCCTTGGTGGCGCTAACCGATCTGGATGAAGCCGATTTACGCGCTTGGCTGGCCGGCGGCAACGGTATACCGACACCTGCTCAATTTAAAGTGGATAGCGTACCGACCGATTTGCTGACTCAGCGTCCGGATCTAGTCGCTGATGAACGCAAATTGGCGGCAGCCAGCGCCGACGTCGGCAACGCGGTCGCCAGTCGCTATCCTAGCATCAGCCTATCCGGTTCGATCGGCAGGCGCAAAATCGATTCGACCGGTTTGACTTTGACTAGTAATACCTGGTCGATTGGTCCAACCATCACTTTACCTATATTCGATGGTGGTCAATTGCGCTCTAAGGTCGATAGTGCCGAAGCCGGCTACGCTAGCGCGTTGGCCACTTACAGAAGTGATATTCGCGCCGCGATCAAGGAGGTTGAGCAAGCCTTAGTCAATCTGAGCGGTGCCGAGCAGCGGGAAATGGCCGAACGGCGTAGCGCCGAGCAATATCGCCAGTATTTTCGGGTGGCCGAGATCAACTGGCGCGCCGGCGGACTAAGTCTGTTGTCGCTGGAGGATGCGCGCAGCCAGATGATCACGCAGGAAATCAGCCACATTAAACAGCAACAAAATCGGGTGCAGTACTGGATTGCGCTGTACAAGGCCCTGGGCGGCGGTTGGCGCAGCCAGGACACGCAATTGAGCGGCGGCAACCGGCGCAGTGAGGAGCAACTATGAAAATGGGACGCACGTTTAGTTTACCGATTTGGCTGGCTGGCTTGACTGTGGCCGGCCTATGCATGGCCTTACCGGTATTTACCAGTGCACCGGCGCCGGCAGCGGTCGCCGCCAAGTCCAAGGCCGTCATGGCGGTGGAGACACTGGTGCCGACCCAACTGGATTGGCCGGTGACGATCAAGGTCAACGGTGCGGTGGCGGCCTGGCAGGAAGCCAAAATCGGCGCTGAAATCGGCAGTCTGCGCATAAAACAAGTATTAGTCGATGTCGGCAGCCGGGTTAAGCGCGGCCAGGATTTGGCGATATTGGCCGACGAAACCGTGGTCGCAGAACTGCACAAGCAACAGGCCACCGTCAACAAAAGCCGGGCCAATTTGACCAAGGCTATGGCCGATGGCGCCCGCGCCCGCGAAATCAAAGACAGCGGGGCCTTGTCGCCGCAAAAAATAGACGAATATTTAATCGCTGAGCAAACTGCCCGCGCGGACCTGGCCTTGGCGGAAGCAGAGCTTGAAAATCAGCGGATACGCTTGAGCCAGACCCATATCGTTGCCCCTGACGATGGGGTTATTTCGTCGCGTAGCGCCAGCCTGGGCGATGTGGTGGCGGCGGGAGCCGAGTTGTTCCGGCTGGTGCGCCAGGGGCGAGTCGAGTGGCGGGCCGAGGTTAATGGTCAGCAACTCGCGCAAATCCGCACCAGCCAAACGGTCGTTTTGAGCTTACCGGAAGGCGGTAACGTCACCGGCAGTGTCAGGATGACAGCGCCGACCGTGGACCCTACCACCCGCAACGCTCTGGTGTACGTCGATATTCCCAACGCCGCCATCAAACCGGGTATGTATTTGCAAGGCTGCATCATCATCGGCCGGCAAGCCGCGTTGGTAGTGCCGCAGACTGCCTTGGTACTGCGGGACGGTCGCGATTACTTGTTCGAAATCACCGCGCCATCCGGCTTGGCTGACGACACTGCCAAAGCGGTGATTCAACGTAGCGTTGTCACCGGACGCCGGGAGGGCGATTGGGTGGAAATCCGCGAGGGCATTGCGGGTGATGCCAACCTGGTCGCCAACGGCGGGGCGTTTTTGAAGGATGGCGATATCGTCAGCGTCACACCCAAGAGCTGAATAGCGCCGAAATAATCCGTCCGGCAGCTAAAGTTGCCGGCGTGGGTCGAGTGCCGGACTATCCGCCGCAGCCGGCGGCGGTTCTTTCTACGGTAATGCTGAACGCATCGCCATTTATTAGCGCCAAACTACCGCATCACGCGGTTTCGGGCGCGGGAGTCGAGCTATGAATTTTTCTGCATGGGCTATCCGCAAGCCGGTACCCAGTCTGTTACTGTTCGCAGTGCTGTCCATTCTGGGCGGCATGGGCCTTAAACAATTGGGCATACAAAATTTCCCGGACATCGAAGTGCCGACCATTAACGTGGCCGCCACCCTGGAAGGCGCGGCGCCGGCACAATTGGAAACCGAAGTGGCGCGCAAGATCGAGGACAAAATAGCGGCCATCGGTGGTGTCGAACATGTGCGCAGCACTATTACTGATGGTTCGGTGTCGATTAAGGTCGAATTTGATATCGACAAAAACGCCGAAGAGGCCTTGAATCAGGTGCGCAACGCCGTGGACGGCGCTCGCGCCGAGCTGCCGTCGGCGATGGCCGCACCGATTGTATCCAAGACCACCACGGCGGGCAGCGCTATCCTGACTTACGTGGTTAGTGCCGCCAATATGGACGAACGGGAGTTGTCGTGGTTCGTGGATAACGACATCAGCAAACGTTTGTTGGCGGTGACCGGGGTCGGCAAGGTGACCCGCATCGGCGGCGTCGACCGCGAAGTGCAGGTCGATCTGGATCCGGTGCGCATGGCCGGCTTGGGGGCCCTGGTCAGCGAAGTGGCAACGCAACTGAAGAAAGTCCAGCAGGATGCGTCCGGCGGTCGCGGCGATATCGGCGGCGGTGTGCAAGCCGTGCGCACCCTGGGACGGGTAGCAACCGCCGGGGAGCTGCGCAATCTGGACATTCCGCTGGCTAACGGCAGCCACATCAAACTGGATCAAATCGCCAGCGTCACCGATACCATTGCCGAGCGCTCAACCTTTGCCACGCTGGACGGCCAGTCTATCATCGGTTTCGACATCGTCCGCAATAAAGGCAGCAGCGAAGTGACGGTTGCAGAGGCCGTGCGTACCGCGTTGGCCGAGTTTGCCGCCGCGCATCCGCAAGTACATATTCGCGCGGCCTTCAACACCGTTCAGCCGGTCGAAGACAATTTTAGCGGCTCCATGCATTTGCTCTACGAAGGTGCCTTCCTGGCCGTGGTCGTGGTCTGGTGGTTTTTGCGGGATTGGCGGGCCACACTGGTCGCGGCGGTCGCGTTGCCCTTATCCATCCTGCCGACCTTTGCGGCAATGTGGTATTTTGGCTTCAGCCTGAACATCATATCGCTGCTGGCGCTGGCCTTGGTAGTAGGGATTTTGGTGGACGATGCCATCGTCGAAATTGAAAACATCGTCCGGCATTTACGCATGGGCAAGACACCGTTTCAGGCGGCGCTGGATGCCGCTGACGAGATCGGCTTTGCGGTAATTGCCACCACCTTCACGCTGGTCGCGGTGTTTTTGCCGACTGCGTTCATGGGCGGTATACCGGGCAAATTCTTTCGCCAATTCGGCATGACTGCCGCCGCGGCGGTATTGGCGTCCTTGTTGGTCGCGCGCTTGCTGACGCCGATGATGGCGGCCTATCTGCTGAAACCGCATCCGGAACGTGATAACGGCGATAGCACGGTGATGCGCACCTATCTGCAGGTGGTGGCTTGGTGTCTGGAGCATCGCCCGGCGGTCGGTGCCGGCGTGGTATTGTTCGTGGCGGGTTCCTTGAGTTTGATGCCCTTGTTGCCCAAAGGCTTCGTGCCGGCGGCGGACAATAGTCAAACCCAGGTAAGCTTGGAATTGCCGCCCGGCAGTACCCTGGCGCAAACCCGCCATATCGCCGCTGAAGCCGAACGCCGCTTACGCAAATTACCTGATGTCAGCCAAATATTTGCGGCAGGCGGTGTCGCCAGTAGCGGCGGTGGCGGCGGGGATGCCGCGACGACTAACTATGAAGTCCGCAAAGCCACCTTGACATTGAGCCTGCGCGACCGAGCCGAACGCCCGTATAAACAGGCCACGATAGAGGCGGCTATCCGCGAGAAACTGGCCGATCTACCCGGCGTCCGAGTGGCTGTCGGCAGCGGCGGCAGCGGCGAGAAACTGCAACTCACCCTGGCCAGTGACGATCCGCAGGCCTTACGTCGGGCCGCTGATACGGTCGAACTCGAGTTGCGCCAGGTACGCGGCTTGGGCAATATTACCTCTAGCGCCAGCCTGCAACGTCCGGAGATTCAGATTACCCCGGATTTCAGCAAGGCTGCGGAATTGGGCGTCACGGTCGAGGCGCTGGCCGAAGTGGTCAGGGTGGCCAGTTACGGCGATTATGCCAATGTGATAGCCAAGCTGAATTTGCCGCAAAGGCAAATCCCGATTCGGGTGCGGCTGGCTGAGTCCTTGCGCCACAGTCTTGAGGACATTGGCCAACTGCGGGTGGCCGGACGCGTTGGTAGCGTCAGTCTGGCAACCTTGGCCGAGGTGCGCCTGGCCGGCGGCTTGCAACAGATTGACCGTCTGGATCGGATGCGCAATACCACTTTCGAAATCGAATTGGGCGAGCGGGTGGTCGGCGATGTGTTGACCGAAGTCCAGCAATTGCCGGCCATGCAAAACCTGCCGGCCGGGGTGCACACCATAGAGTCGGGCGATGCCCAGCGCATGAACGAGTTGTTTGGTAGTTTCGGCGGTGCGATGGCGATAGGGGTGTTGTGCATTTATGTGGTGTTGGTATTGTTGTTCGGCGACTTCAGCCAACCGGTAACCATACTCGGGGCGCTGCCCTTGTCGCTGGGCGGGGCCTTCTTGGCCTTGCTGATTACCGGCAGCAGTTTCTCGATGCCCAGCGTGATCGGCTTGTTAATGTTAATGGGCGTTGTCACCAAAAACTCGATACTGCTGGTCGAATATGCGATGATCGGTCGCCGCGATCGAGGTATGAGCCGAGTGGAAGCAGTGATCGACAGTTGCCGTAAACGCGTGCAACCGATCCTGATGACGACGATCGCGATGGGCGCCGGCATGTTACCGATTGCGATGGGTCTCGGTGCAGACCCCAGTTTCCGCGCGCCAATGGCGATTACCGTGATAGGCGGCTTGCTGACTTCGACCGCGTTAAGCCTGGTGGTCATTCCGGTAGCCTACACCGCTATCGACGACATTTTGAGTCTCGCCCGCCGTATCCTTGGCTTGGCTCGGCAGGAAAAAAGCGACACCGAGTTAAAACACAAGCCAGCGGAATAGGGCAATGCAGGTGCAGAGTCGGCACAGCCCCAATATTATTATGACGAATACCCCGTAGGATGTGCTAAACGCAGTGCAGCGCATCAATCGCGCACCAAGCGCCTGCAAAGTCGGCACAGCCTATCCGGTTGGCTGTTGAAGTACTCTCTAAGAATCTGCTCTAAAAACATCCTGTTTCCGGCTTCCGGGTTGCCGCAACTTCAAAAAGAGTACTTCGACAGCCAACCAGCCGGTCGCCAGGGGGGTGGTAGACCGGCCGATGAGCTTTTTGCCCAGCTTATTGGCAAGCCGGGGCGGGGAGGGGGCATAATACTTGCAACGGATACAACTGGTGACAAGTAAACTCGCTCACCAGTCGTTGCACATTCTAAAGCCGAAATAAAACCAAATCTTTGCGCTAAATCACAAAATCAGATAAAACCGGCTTGCCAACCCGGCAAAGCCACAACCTTTAACCCCTCGATTCCACTCACTTACATCAAGGCTACGCTCCTTGATCGACAAAACCCCCCGTAGCCTCGATGCAGCAACGCGGAATCGAGGAGGCAAACCGCCAAAACCAACACAACACCCAATAACCAAAACCAAGCTGCCATCCCTCCATTCCACTTCCTTACATCAAGGCTACGCTCCTTGATCGACAAACCCCCCCGTAGCCTCGATGCAGCAACGCGGAATCGAGGAGGCAAGCCGCCAAAACCAACACAACACCCAATAACCAAAACCAAGCTGCCATCCCTCCATTCCACTCCCTTACATCGGCTACGGTCCTTGATCGACAAAAACCCCGTAGCCTCGATGCAGCAACGCGGAATCGAGGAGGCAAGCCGCCAAAACCAACACAACACCCAATAACCAAAACCAAGCTGCCATCCCTCAATTCCACTCCCTTACATCGGCTACGCTCCTTGATCGACAAAAACCCCGTAGCCTCGATGCAGCAACGCGGAATCGAGGAGGCAGGCCGCCAAAACCTCACTCAGACCTACCCTTCAACAAATCCCCAGCCATAGACCCAGCCTGAGTAGAGGTTTGGCCCAAATTACGCAAAGTCTCACTGCCCTGCTGCATTGCCGCCTGCTGTTGCGCCATTTGCTGCTGTTTGGCACGCTGATTACGAATCAGCGCCAACTGCGGCCCAGAGACGATCAAAGCCGGATCGATGCCCAGTTTATCGCTATAACTATCGGCCCACTGGTCGGCGTTAAACTTATCCAGCACCGTGGGCTGCACCGCCGCCACCTGGCCCAGACTCATGACAAAGCGGTCAATATCATTCACCGCCACGGCTTTTTGAGCTTGGGCCAGCATCGACACATACTCGATATTCAACTCATGACCTTGCAACTCCACCGGCGCCGGCGGCAATAAACCGGCCTGCAACAAGCGGCTGAACACGGTTTCAATCAAGGGATCCAGCAATTCATTATTCAGCCGTTCCACCACCGGCCCCAGCATCAGCATTTTTTCCTCATGACGTTCGGCCACTTCGGTGGCGGTCATACGCTGATCCTGGCTGGCCAGCATCATAAACAAATCCGAATAAAATGCGGCATTGATGCGGCTGCGCACATCCTGAATATCCAGCAACAACGCTTGCAGATTCAGATTCACTTCAAAAGCGCTGCGTATCCCGACCCCCGGCCCGTTGGCGTCAAAATAACTGATGCCGCCGGGAAAGATTTCAAGCTCGCGGTTTTTCATACTGGCCGGTACCTGCAAGGGCGGATTGGCCTGATAATCAATGGCTTGAGACTTGCGTAACTGCTGGGCCTGCAATTGTTTAATATCTCCCAGCGCTTCCATACCCGGACTATTGCCATACACATCGCCGCCCTGAGTGGCCCAGCGCGGCACCAGACAGGGAAAACTCCGATAACCCGATTCGCGCAGCAGCTGACCATCGTTACGCCCGCTTTCCCAATAACAGGATTTCCAGGCCATCTGGCTATTGTCCAACTGCTGCGCCTGGCGATTCTGGCGGGGTTCGATAGCATGGCGCAGCGTCACCCATTGATCCAGATTGCCGCGCGCAAAAGCGGTTTTCACCACCTCCGAGCAGTTGGCCAGGCCAAATTCCGCCACCAGTTCCGCCACGGTTTTATCAAATTCCCGGTATAGGCTGCACACCTCGCCTTTCCAGTCGGTGGCAATCGCATATTCACCTATGGTAAACGCATGCAAATGCACCACATGCTGATAATCATCGGCCACCAGCGCCGCCGCCGTGCCGAAAGCGCCCAGTTCTTCGTAAATACCGTGCAACACCCGATAAGTATTGCTGCGCGCCAGCACATCCTCAATACCGGCAGTCACCGCAAACAACCAGGTTTTCACCGGCGGATAAGCCGATAAAGCCGGGTCACTCACCGCCAGCCGAAACCAGGGCCGTGACGGGCTGGTCATGCCGGACATCATGCCGGCAGCCAGCACCCGCAAGGCGCGACTGGCCGTGCTGTCGTAAATGGCATTATGCCGCGGCCAGCCTTTGTTGCGGTCGCTGACAAAATAACGGCCATTGCGCGGCAGCAAATAGCGGCTGATATCCGCCCAATGCGGCTGCCAACTGGCGCGTTCGGTTTTCAGCGCCTGCCAGCGCCGGTTTAAATCCGTCAGATTGGCAGCGCTCATCACTGCCCCAGTAAAGTCTGACGGCCCAGCTTGCCGGCCACGGCGCTGTTATCGCCCTGGCTGCCGGTCAAAATCGTATTATTCTGACTACCATAAAGCCCTGCCGTCTGGCTGCGTACCTGAGCTGGGGTTGGATTCACCGGCGATTGCGGCGGTGGCGGTGGGGCAGGGGGTGGAGCAGGAGTGGTACCTAAGCACATAAAACACCTCGCAAAATAACGTCAGTTTGCGAGTGTAAAAACCCCGGCATCAGTCATCCGCACCCCAATGACCAGAAATCGACCAATCTCATTACCACAGCCATAGCATAGGCTGTGCTGAACGCAGTGAAGCGCATCAATCGCGCACCATGAGCCTCCAGACTCGGCACATCCTCCGGCGCTGCCGGCAAACTAACGCCGAGCAAGCACAGAAGTCAGCAAGCTTATTGCAACGGCCATAGTGTAGGCTGTGCTGAACGCAGTGAAGCGCATCAATCGCGCACCATGCGCCTCCAGACTCGGCACATCCTCCGGCGCTGCCGGCAAACTAACGCCGAGCAAGCACAGAAGTCAGCAAGCTCATTGCGACAGCCATAATGTAGGATGTGCTGAACGCAGTGAAGCGCATCAATCACGCACCATGAGCCTCCAGACTCGGCACATCCTCCGGCGCTGCCGGCAAAGTAACGCCGAGCAAGCACAGAAGTCAGCAAGCTCATTGCGACAGCCATAATGTAGGCTGTGCTGAACGCAGTGAAGCGCATCAATCACGCACCATGAGCCTCCAGACTCGGCACATCCTCCGGCGCTGCCGGCAAACTAACGCCGAGCAAGCACAGAAGTCAGCAATCTTATTGCAACCGCCATAATGTAGGATGTGCTGAACGCAGTGAAGCGCATCAATCGCGTACCATGCGCCTCCAGACTCGGCAAATCCTCCGGCGTCGCCGGGAAAATAATGTTGGTCAACCAATAGCCTCAATGCAAGCAACCCCCCTATTAATCAAACACTCAAGAAGAGTGGCTTAACCACCAGTCAATCCACCAAACGCGCTAAAATTTGATTACAATCAGGAATTGTTTCCAAAAACGAAACAAATCATCTACAAACAGGCTTATTGTAAAACTTTGAGAATACTATATAGTAAGAACCGTGTTCAGAATTAATCAAAAGTGATAGAAGGTAACCAAATGAAAAAATCAAATAATTTATACAGAGATATTTTTACAGGCTTATGCTTTGTGGCTGGTGTGTTCGGCTTTGTGTCCGGCGAATTTATTGTCTCCACAGTATTGTTTGGCTTGTCATCCTTATCAAGCAATCTGGATTTAGAACATTGTTTAAGCGCGTAATTTCCGGTTTATGTTGTACCTCCCACCTAAAGCAGTTGTTTTCTGCTTACCCGGCCTTCAGCTTTGCTGAAGGCTTTTTTTTGGGAAGTTAAACCCCGCCCGGTTAATGTTTAGCTTGGTTGGAATTTAAAGGCTTGCCAAATCGGCGCAAAAACCGGAATAAAGCCAAGCGCTGTTCGGCATTCAGCAGATTATCAATACTGGCCGGTAGTGCGCACAACAAAAGTGAAATCAAGGCCGTAACATGCCACGGTTGCGTGACATCCGCCGTTTCCACCATATACAAAGCCATGCCGCCGCTAAATAGATAGAGCCAAATCATAATTACCCCCCAAGCGAAGTACCGCTGCAAATTAACAAGCTGGTCCAGGCAAAAAATACTGCCGTTAAAACAAAATAAGCAGACTTGCAATAAAACCGCATGCAGTGCAGATAATAGAGTATTTGGCGTAAAAATGTCATAAAATTCAGTACACTCACTGTCAACCATATTAATAACCGGGCTGGTCGCTAAATAATAGTTATTGTTGTACCGCCTGCTACCGATTTTGATATGGCTCATACACCCGCTATCTCATAGCCGGCCTGAACCCCCGCCCAAATACCAATCAAATAACACCCCTTTGATATTTATAGCAGGTTTTGTGCCCGAACATAATCCTATAAAAATCAATGACTTGTTTTTCGCAAATGCCGGCAGTCTGGTAAATAGTGGTGCACCAGCACCTAAGTTGTGCATGATTGCTTGATAACACTCAGCCAAGCCAGAGTCCGGCTTTTATAATCCAGTATTGCATTGCCAAAGCCGGCGCTTTAAGCTGATCAGGTCTAAGCTAACCCGGTAAGCCAATATATGACGACCATCAGCGACACTAACGCCAAAAATAAGTTGATTTTTGGCCATCCGCCCGGCTTGTTCGTGCTGTTTTTTACCGAAATGTGGGAACGCTTCTCCTATTACGGAATGCGGGCATTGCTGGTTTTATATATGAGCCAATATCTGCTGGCCACCCCGGCCACCCAAGCAACCGTATTCGGCCTGGCCGGTTTGCAGCATAGTCTGGAAAGTTTGTTCGGGCCGTTATCGGCCCAGGCGCTGGCTTCGCAAATTTATGGTTTGTATACCGGGCTGGTTTATTTCACCCCGTTCTTTGGCGGTATGCTGGCCGACCAATGGCTGGGCCAGCGCAAAACCGTGCTGCTGGGCGGAGTGTTGATGGCCGCCGGGCATTTTCTGATGATGCTGGAAAGCTGTTTTCTGGCCGCGTTGCTATTGCTGATCTTGGGCAACGGCTGCTTTAAACCCAATATCTCCACCCAGGTCGGCAGCTTGTACCCGCTGGACGATCCGCGCCGGGACGGGGCGTTTACCATTTTTTATATGGGCATCAATCTGGGAGCATTTTTTTCGCCGCTGGTGTGCGGTACTCTGGGGCAGCTGTATGGCTGGCATTATGGTTTTGCTGCTGCCGGGCTGGGTATGTTAAGCGGCTTGCTGGTGTTTTGGAGTGGGCGCAAATATTTGCATATCGCCTCACAGCCGGTGTCGTACCAAGTTCAGCCCTTGCCCGAAGCTGCGCCTTTAAGCCGGCAGCAGTGGTTTACCATCGCCGGTTTGCTGGTGTTGGCTGTGCTGAATATTCTGTTTTGGGCAGTGTATGAACAGCAGGGTAATTCCATACAATTGTTTGTGGAATACCACACCCGACGCACCCTGTGGGGCTGGGAGATGCCGTCCAGCTGGTATCAGGCCTTGAATCCGGCCATGATCATGGTGCTGGCGCCCTGGCTGGACAATTATTGGCGACACCAGGCTTTGCGCGGTACGGCATTGAGTAGTATCAGTAAAATGGCGGTAGGTGCCGTCTTATTGGGGCTGGGTTTTTTGGTGATGGTGGTAGCGGTAAGCGGTGTCGACCCGGCGCTGAAAATCAGTTTTGTCTGGCTGTTCGTAGCCACCCTGATTATGACCCTGGGTGAGCTGTATTTGTCGCCGGTGGGTTTGTCGCTGGTCTGCAAAGCCGCGCCGCCCAAACTGGTGGGCATGTCGATGGGCATGTGGTTTTTGTCAGCGTTTTTTGGTAATTATTTAGCCGGTTATCTGGGCAGTTTTTATGAGCGAATGGCCAGGGATGAGTTTTTTCTGCTGATGACGGGCTTGGGGGGGATTACCGGCTTGGCCATTTTTGCCTTGCGGCCTTTGCTGGAAAGGGCAGTGGGTAGGGGCTAGCTGGTTGGTCGTCCTTGACCAGATTGCCGTTCAGTAGCGGGATTACATTGCGACATGCTCCATGAAACCAGTATAGCACTTGTAGGATTAATAGCCTTGGCTAGTTTTATGGTCTGGAAAAATAGTCCGGTCAGGCGTTTATTCAGATATTGTGTAACTAACATCGACTTAATAATCAGTTGGTTGTGGGGTTTGCTAAGCGCAGGGCAGCGCACCATTCGAAGCTAACTATCCATTTAAAAAGCTTAGTTAACAATTGATGCTGAGTAATTACAAAAGATGTCCAAGCAATTGTTTTATTGGATAGAAGTTATGTATTGCTATTTCACTGAGCTTTACTTAACAAAGAATTAAATGTTTTTTAACTGATGGGTGGTTTATGTTTAAAACAGACAATATCTATTCTCTGACCGATTTCCAGCGAAATGCCCGCACCCACCTTGATCGTCTAAAACAATTAGGCCTGCCGGAAATATTAACGGTAAATGGTCAAGCGGAAATTGTGGTGCAAGATGCCGCTGCATATCAACCGCGGGTAGATAAGCTGGAAGCTATTGAAGGAATCCGCAAGGGCTTGGAAGCCATGAAACAGGTCGGGATGTCGAGGCGTTTTTTAGCGAATTTGAGCGTAAACACGCGCTTGATCAGTGAAACGTTATCAAATCTTTAGTCTCCGCAAGCCGAACAAAACTTGACAGGGGTTTAAATGTAGCCTCGATGCAAGGTACTGGAATCGAGGGATTGGCGCCTATCACCGCTTAGTCTGCGTCAGACTTTATCGAAGTCGAAGCCTGACACTTAAACGATAAAAAATTACTGTCCCACACCTTGCGCAAAGCCATTCTTGGCAAAATAGGCCGCCAGATCATCAATTTCTGCATCACTCAATTTGGCGGTAACGCCGTTCATGAAAGGCGCAATCCGGGTTTTACTCCGGTAATCGCGCAATTTATTGGCCAGATAAGTTTGTTTTTGACCAATAATATTGGGCGGCATCAAATCTACCCTAATATTGGCTGGGCCGTGGCAGCCGCCGCACACATAATAAGCGGTGTCGGCAGTGGAGGTCGGTTTTTTATCCAGCAAGGCACAGGCTGGTAACGCCAGGGCCAGCAGCAGTAAACTAGAAATACGGTAAAAGCGGATTGAAGTCATGGCGGCAATTAGTGGTGCAAGTGGGCGTAATATTCGGACAGATTGATGATATCCACATCGCTGAGGCCGGCGGCGAGCTCATTCATCGGTGCCGCGTGGCGTAACTGGCGGCGATAGGCTTCCAGAGCCGCACACAGATACAGCGGTTGCTGACCGGCCAGATTAGGAATGTCATCCGCAATGCTGATGCCTTGCTGACCGTGGCAGGCGGCGCAGCGGGTTTCCGCCAGTTGTTTGATAGCGGTCTGGCCGTTGTCGGCATCGGCAGGATCATCGTTGCTGACACCATGACCCATGTGGCGATGATCCACCGGGCAGCTGCCGGACGGGCTGGCCGCCAGACTGATGCTGCTAAAGCAGCATGTGATTACCAGCAATAAAACAGATAACTTGGTTTGCATCATAAACATAGAGTGTGTAGTAAACCGTAAATAAAATCAGCCGCTTGGATTAAGCGCCCATCAGTGCCGGCGCAGCCATCGTTAACCGGCGTTGTCAATACCATCCTTAAAACATCATATTGCCGACAAAATATAAGGTGTTGTTGGCTTCCGGGCTGCGGCCACTGCCATCGTAATTCCGGGTGCCGCCGTTAAACTGAGTATATGCCAGATATTGCGCGGACAGACGCAGATTGAAATACGGATCGCTCACCGCAGCCGCCTTACCAAACGGCACATAATCCAGCTGGAACATAAAATAATTAGTGTTCGGCGAATTATTGGCACTGCCGGAGATATCGCCATTGGGGTACATCAGGGTATCGGAACTGCCGGTCATCGCATTCCAGCCGGCGCTGAGATTATAGGTTTGCTGATAAGTCCACATACCCATCAGCATAATGCTGTTTAAATGATTTTTGGCATTAGCCGAGTAACCCAAAGCCCGGCTGGCATTCATGGTCATGTCGTCGCGGGTATAGCGGAACATGGCCATCAGCATATTGTCGTCATTCAACATATAAGAATAGTTGGCATCGGCATTGTATTCCACATAAGTGTCAGTGCCGAAGTTGCGGGCATAATGCGGATAAACTTTGGATGCCAAACCGTAAGTACCCACCATCATAGTGTGCGGGCCAATACTGTGCTGCAAAAACATCCGCCAGTACGGTGCTCCACCGTCTATCAAACCGGATTGCGGGGCATCGCCCATCGAACCTCCTGCCCAAACACCCAGGCCTTGGGCCATATTATGTGATTGCGAGGTATAGCCGCCAGCTTCCAGATATAGATGGTTGTCTATCATCACATAGGTAGTGGCGCCGGCGGTATTGGCACCCATCATCAGGTTTTGCAGATACGGCTGGGCATTGGGCCGGACAGTGGTGGCCGACATATTATAAGGGTACATCCAGGCGAACGAAGTCATCCAGAAGTCGGACATGGTGGGGCCGTTGTTCACGGTAACTCCGTATGTCAGTTGATGATCGGCAATGCTGGCATGATTGGCAAAGCGGATGTCGGCCATTGCCAACGTCACGGATTTACCCACTTGCGGGCTTAAATTAAGCTGTAGATAACTGCCGATTTTCTCAGTAACCCGGCCGGTGTAATACAGCGCGGTCCAGTCGTTTACCGCATTATTGTTGGGTTTGGAGTTGTCGTAATACTGGCCGGCAGGGACATCTTTTTGAGTATTGCTGATAGAACCCACCACTTCCAGCGCAAACGGGTTAATCGCATCCGGCAATTTGTTGGCGTGACCGGCCACATAACCGTCCAACTTGAATTTTTGGCCATATTGAGTTAACCACGGCCCGTAAGCCTGCATATGGCAAGCTGCACAGGGTTCGCCGGTCTGTCTGGCAAAGGCGGTGGTGGCCGCCGCCTGTTGCAGCGGGGCCGCAGTCAGCAAAATCAGGCAAAACAGCCCAAGCCAAAAGCGGAAGCGGGTTAGTGATAATAAAGTATAAAACATGGCCGGATAAATAGGTCGGTACGAATAAGCTGATACCGTCTGCAACTATTACGCCAGTTCCTAGTCAAAACTGCCAGTTAAAGTCGGAATATCCCAGTAATCCCAGTAAAAACAGGCTGTTATGGTTTTATTTCAATTGGTTCTGCTGTGTGCTTAAGCAGACAATCATAAGTTTCTTAGATATAATTTAATTAAACTATGTTATTTAAATCAAAATTATCGGAATAAGGCCCTTAGTAAGACTTGGTGAATCATTCTGAAAACTAGATAAAAATACCGGTTAACGGTTGATTAAATTTTTTTAATATTATGATATATAAGTAAAAAAGTTATAAGCCGCTATACAGCCTTAGTCTGCATACTTTTGCTTGTTCGCTACAGTGATAGTGATTGGGCTTTAATTAAACTATGTTATTTAGCTTAATTAAGCTATGTTATTTAAACAAGTTAAGGTTATTTAACACATTAATCAGCGTGTGTTAGGCCAGTGTCTGCGGTCTAACGCCAAAAACAAAGCGTCTTCACCTGGGCCGGATTTGACAATACCGATTTATCTGGGGTATCAGCCAACATTAAATACCGACAAAAACCCTCGGATTAAGTTTGTGTTACAAAAGCCGCGGGAATGCTGGTATTATTACAGCCATCATCAAGGCTTTTAAGCTTAGGATGTGGGCTAACTTGCCAAGCAAAGGACACTTAACATGTCAGGATATCCAAGCGCGTTTGCTACCGCGCTGCTTGTTTTTGTATTGGTTTGCATCCCCTTATCCGCCGTGAGTCAAGATAGATCGGCTTATTCGCTTACTCAGGGCTATATGCCGCAGGGCAAATTTTTGCAGCCGCCGCAAATAATGCGGCTTATTTGGCTACAATTCCCGTCAGGCAAGCCGCACTGGAACCAGTAGCCGGTTTGGCGGTCACTGTTTAGACATCACCCATAAATATCCGCCATTACACTGCTGTCTTTTATCTCTGATCAAGCATGACCACAACCACCTTTCTGACCGGCGCGACCGGTTTTATAGGCGCAGCCGTTGCGCGTACCTTAATCAACAAAGGCCATAGTCTGCGGGTTTTGTCACGTCCCGGTAACGACCGCCGTAACCTGGCCGGCTTAAATGTCAGCATTATCGAAGGTGATCTGCTCAAACCGGAAACCTATCAACACGCGCTGGCCGGTTGTCATAACCTGTTTCATGTGGCTGCCGATTACCGTTTGTGGGTGCCGGATGCCCGCGCGATGCACGATGTCAATATTCAGGGTACTCAAAATCTGATGCTGGCTGCCCAGGCGGCTGGTGTGCAGCGCATTGTTTATACCAGCTCGGTAGCGACGCTGGGTCTTGACAAGACCGGTCAGTCTGCCAGCGAGCAGACACCATCCAGTCTGGATGATATGATCGGCGTTTATAAACAATCCAAATATCTGGCCGAAGCAGCCGTGATGGATTTAATTAAACGGCGTCAGCTGCCGGCAGTGATCGTAAATCCCACCACCCCGATTGGCCCGCGCGATGTTAAACCCACACCCACCGGGCGGATTATTGTCGATGCCGTTAAAGGCCGGATGCCGGCTTATGTGGATACCGGTTTAAATATCGTCCATGTGGATGATGTGGCCCAGGGCCACTGGCTGGCTTTTGAACGCGGTAAAATTGGTGAACGTTATATTCTGGGGGGCGATAATCTGGCACTCAGCGAAATCCTCGGCATCATCGCCCAAATAGACGGGCATAATCCACCCAAAATCAAACTGCCCTGTAAAGCCATCTACCCAGTCGCGCTGCTGATGGAACTGGCCGCCCGCCTGACCGGCTGCGAACCCAGAATTACCACCGATGCCTTGCGTATGGCAGAAAACAAAATGTACTTCTCCTCCACCAAAGCCGAACGGGAACTGGGTTATCAAGCCAGACCGGCTCATGCGGCCATAGCCGATGCCATCAGCTGGTTTAGAGGCGAGGGTTATTTTTAAGTTGGCTGGCTTGGTTTTTTTGACTCGTTATATGCAGTAATGCAATTGCATTGACCGGCTGTTTTATTAAGCTTACAATTTATAAATCGTGTTCATTTCCGGATATATCGATGTCTACCACCTTAGAAGTAGAATCCACTTTAACTGATCGCTACCAAACCACGATTCCGGAAACGGTGCGGCGTGTGTTACACCTGGGTAAACGGGACAAAATTCATTACACCATCCGCCTGAATGGGGAAGTCGTTATCACCCGTGCCGACCTTACCGATGGTGACGATCCGGTACTTGGCCAATTTTTGAATTTTATGGTGCGAGATATCAACGAACATCCTGATCGTATCCAGACTATGGATGGCGGCTTTGTTCAGCGTCTACAGTCACTCACTAAAGATATTGACCTTGATTTGGATGCGCCATTACAGGCGGATAATGAATGAGCCGAAATAACGGCTCTCCTTTGGTCATCCACCGCTGGACTATTTTTGCTCATCCGCTTTTTCTGGCTCAACTTGAAATACTAACTGTGCAGGTAGAAACGCTTAAACAGAAAGATCCTGCTGGTTACATAAAGAAAAACGCCAGTAAACGCTTGGCGGCCATCGCCAAACTGGCTTTCGAAATCATTCCGCTAGATCCAGCCAGACCGGAATACCGGCAAGGTAGTGCCTTGGGAGAGGAATATAAACACTGGTTTCGAGCCAAGTTTTTTCAGCAATACCGGCTATTTTTCCGCTACCATGCATCAAGCAAGGTGATCGTATTTGCCTGGGTTAACGATGACGACAGCAAACGCGCCTATGAAAGCGGCGATGATGCGTATCGGGTTTTTCGCAAAATGCTGGCAAATGGACATCCGCCGGATAACTGGGATCAGTTGCTGGCGGAAGCCAGTGCAGACACAATAAGTTTGCCAGCAGCCTATCCCAAAACGACCTTGTGAAAATAAGGTTAGAAATGGCTGATCTGTGAGCTTAATAGAATCCCCCAGATTTAAACCATCAATTCAAAGTTATTTTTCAGTTCAAATCTTGGCAGAGCATATTGGCGAGCCAGATTATTATTGCCGGCCACTTTCAAATACACACCCAAGGTTTTTTCAGCAATATCTTCCCAGTTATATTTGTTATCAACCCAGGCCCGTAATTCGGTTTTAGCCGCAGAATCCTGAGTTGTCGCAGCAAACTGTTCCAAACGAGCGGTCAACGCATTGACATCACCCATTTTAAAATAATGATTTGCCGCAATACCCACTTCCAAATTGGCCGGAATGTCGCTGGCAATCACTGGCAAACCAAAAGATAAAGCTTCCAACATCGCAATCGGCAAACCTTCATGAGAAGAAGGCAACACAAACATACCGGCATGAGTAAACAACTCTTTTAAAGCCAAACCGCTTTGAAAACCGGTCATCACCACATCTTCGTGGCTGGCAGCCGCAGCATGCACCGCATCAGTATAAGCATCAGGATGATCAGAACCACCCACAATCACCAATTTCCAGCCCGGCAAACGGCCTTGTTTAAACGCCTCAATCAAATCCAGATGACGTTTTTCCGGAACCAAACGGCTCACAGTCAAAATATATTTACCGGCAGTCAAACCAAATTTTTCCAAAGTAGCCGCGCTCTCGGTCAAAGCCGGCATCACCACCCCATTAGGAATCAAAGTTGAGCGTTTGCCGTACTCATTTCTGACCAGATTTTGTAATACTTCAGAAATCACAATCCGGCCATTAGACATTTTCATGCCAAAATACTCACCGGTTTTCAGCATGAACTTAGCCATTTTGCCCCATTTTTGGCGATCATAATCCTGACCGTGGTGAGTCACCACCACTTTCAAACCCAATAAACGCGCCAAAGGCACCATCAAAGAAGGGCCAACCGCATGAATATGCAAAATGTCAGGGCGTTTAATGGCCGCATACAAAACGCCAACCGCCGTGTGAGTAATGGCTTCCAAAGATTTAGACACAGGCGACCACAAACTGTGGATACGGATACCGTTCCATACTTTACGATGCTCAACTGGTTGATACGGAGCGCGCACAATCACATCTACCCGGCAGTCCAAGTCTTGCAAATAAGTGGCCAAATTTTGCACATGGGCCTCAATGCCACCTTGTACATTAGGTAAACCGCGCAATCCAAGCATCATCACAGATAAAGGGCGTTTCATAAATAATTCCTGGTCAAAAAGTTTTTATAGTTATGTTGGGTCGGATAAACACATCCTGTGTTTTGTCATCCGTTTGTAATGACTACATAAAAGCACTTAGCATGCCAGAATTATCGAAAAGTAAATAATTATTTTGTATTGAGATAACTATATGAAATTAATTGACTTATTTGTGCAAAATAAAGGTAGCTGCAACTCAAGACCCCATCCTGACAGGGTTTGCCAGGCCGGTTTTGCCAAAACTGGCAGAAGCGGCTTGGCAAAGATGGCCGGTTGTCAATGGCATTGTGATTCAGTTGGAATGCTATCGTCATCAAATGCGTTTAGGGGCTGATTGTTTTCATATGGCTGGAATGAAGCCTACAGAAGTATATGAGTGTGTTATTTGTATTTTAGCCGTATTTGATTGATTTTTTTGCGAAGAGGAATGTCATAATACTTTTCAATTAACATTGAAGTTAAAATTAGAATTATAGTAAGTAATATTCCGCTGTAAGGGCTGTATAGTCTCTCATTTTCATGTACCAAATTAGAAATAAAGTCGCCAAAAGGTTTATGCAATACATAGATTGGGTAGCTGGCAGAGCCTAGTGCAAGGAGAAACCATTCAAATCTTGTGGCGGCATTGTTAGATCCAATGATGACGCAAATTGGGTAAATAAAAATAACTACGCCCAGATCAATTATCCAGTTAAAGTGGTTTGCATTAGGAATCAATAAGGTTATTGTAACGATAAATATTGAAACCCAAGGGGATATGTTTTTAAGAAAGCTTTTTTGAAGTAACTCATGATGTCTATGTAACAAAATGCCGGCAAAGATTCCAAAAATTGATCTTGTGAATCCGGCAATAAATGATTTTGTACTGAAAAAGAAACCAGCATCTAAATTCTGGTGTGCGTATGAAACTATAGCTAGAAGTACGCCAGAGATCACAACAATCAATAATAAGATAATGTTGGTTAACACTGGTCTAATAATTACATAAATTAAATTTCCAACAAGCTCATAAAAAAGCGACCAGTACGGCCCGTTAAGCGGGAATAGAGCTTTTTCACCATGAAAGTGTAGTGGTATAAAAATAGAAGTTAACGCGATAACTGCAAATGTATTTTTAATGTTTTCACTATCGAATGCTGTTCCAGTTTGAATTAAAACAGCAATACAGCCAACTAATGAGAGTAAGAAAACTGGATAAAGTCTTATTAATCTAATTAATATAAAATCTTTTTTTTCTATACTTTTTGTGATTATCTTTTTGTCGTATGCGTGTGCAATAACGTATCCACTCAAAATAAAAAAAATATCAACTGCAAGATAGCATCTATGTATTTCTAGGTTCCAAAAGCTATTAGTGTGGCGTGTAAGAACAAATAACGATGCAATACCCCTTATCCCGTCTAAAAAAACGAATCTATTATTTTTCATGATGTGTTGGAGTATTTTTATTTAAAATATTTTTTAGGTGGTTTTTAGTTTATATTATTTTATAACATTGGTATTTTATATGTCTAGTTTTTTTGATTAAAATTTTTTGCTATTTTAAATAATTATGATGTTTGCTGCTTATTCTTGGCAAAATCTAAAGTTCATTATTTCGTATCAATAAATCAATCTCCTGTTTTTCTGTATTTCATTTAATTTCCTGTTATTCAAATCTTAGTCGACTGATCTTGTTCGTGGTGTGCGGATGATTTAGTCACTTATCCTTAATCTACATCCATGAACACATCTGATGCCGATAGTGATGCCAGACTTGCCGATGAAAATCGCTTACGCCGCGAGTTGTTGGCAAAAGCCGATTTTAAGGCGGTGATTGCCACAGCCGAAGGCCGGCGCTTTGTGTGGCGTTTGCTGGCGGAAAGCGGAGTGCATCAGGGTTCGTTTGCCAGTGATGAACTGGTGATGGCATATCGGGAAGGCAGGCGTTCTTTGGGCTTATGGCTGCAAGGTTTATTTGCCGACTTTCCCGATCAGTATCTCCAATTATTAAAAGAGGGTAGGCATGGTGCAGATAAACAATGATACCGCAAACAGCGCAGCCGCTACGAACTTGAATGCGGCAGACACTAGTCAAACGTTTCCGTCTGATCAGGCGATCACTAATCAAAGCAGTTCCGCTGAAACCATTCCACATTCCGATTCTACACCATCGATTCAGCTTACTGAACTGGAAGCCGGAGCTGATGCCAGCCAACCCCCTGCTCAAAAATCTGAACCGGAATATAGCGACTTCAGTTTTCCGGAAGGTCTTAGCATCAATCAACCTCTGCTTAACGAATTTAAAGATACCGCTAAAGCCCTGGGTCTGAATCAGCAGCAGGCGCAGCAGTTGGCTGACTTGGGTGTTAAGCAGGTGCAGACGCTTGTGCAGGCCCAGCAGGCGGCGCTTGAAGTGCAGAAAACCACTTGGTTGGCAGCGGTGAAAGCGGATAAGGAATTGGGCGGGGATAAGCTGGCGGAAAATCTGGCAGTGGCCTTGCGGGCGGTCAATGCCTTTGTGTCTCCAGAGTTGAAGGCGCTGCTGGATAGTACCGGGCTGGGTAATCATCCGGATATGGTGCGGGCGTTTTATAAGGCCGGGAAACTGATTTCTGAAGATAGTTTGTTGCCGGGTGGTACCAAGCCGGCGGGGGCCGGGCGTAGTGTGGCGCAGGCTTTGTATCCGGATCAGGCGTAGTTTTACGGTTAGGCGGCGACTGTTTGGGTGACATAGCAACTATTGGCTGCATAGGTGCCGTCAGCAGCAAGTGACAGGGATGTTGCGGGTTTAATTTGGGTTGGGGGTATGTGGTGTGGCATGAGCTTCTGGAGGTGTTCCCGGATTCCGCTGCGCTGCATCCAGGCTACGTTTTTTTGATTTTGGGTTGATTTGGTGGGTGTTTTTTTATGAGTGGGGAGCAGGGTATGTTGAGGACATGGGGTTTTAAGTTGAGTTTGGTGTTGGGCTTGTGGGCTTGTTTGGTGGCGGTGCCAGCCGTTGCCGAGGTTATGCAGGCATTACCATTGACGGCGTTTTTGGGCAATGGTTTTGTTGCGGGTGTGCTTTATCTGCATGACCATTTGGCCAGTGTATCGCCGGATCAGGCTGGTTTGCTGTTTGGGTTTGGTTTGGCGGGTACTACGACGGCGCAGTCGAGTAATGCGATGACGTTGGCGGAATGGGCCAAGTTGCAGGACCCGGATGGCAAGGTGGCGATTGTGGCTAATTTGCTGTCGCAGACCAATGAGGTGTTGGAGGATGCGGTGTTTATGGAGGGTAATTTGCCGACCGGGCATCGGGTGACGGTGGCGACAGGTTTGCCGGCGGTGTATTGGCGCTCCTATAACCTTGGGGTGCCGTCTAGTAAGGCGACGTTTGCCCAGGTGGATGAAGCCATTGGCATGCTGGAGGCTTATGCGGTGGTGGATAAGGATCTGGCTCTGTTGAATGGCAATACGGCGGCGTTTCGTTTGCAGGAAGATCAGCTGTTTCTGGAGGCGATGAATCAGACTCAGGCCAAGACTTTGTTTTATGGCAATCCGGCTACGGATGCCCGGCAGTTTATGGGTTTGACGCCACGCTTTAATAATCTGGCGGCGGGTAATGCGGCGAATATTATGGATGCGGGGGGTACGGGTAGTACGAATACTTCGATCTGGCTGGTGGTGTGGGGTGAGAATACGGCGTTTTGTCCGTTCCCTAAGGGTTCCAAGGCCGGTTTGATCCATGACGATCAGGGCGAGGTGACGACTTATGATTCTAATCAGAATCGTTATCAGGCTTTTCAAACCCATTATCAGTGGAAGAATGGGTTGTGTGTGAAAGATTGGCGCTATGTGGTGCGGATTGCCAATATTCAGGTGACACCGGGCAATAATCCGCCGGTGACGGCTGATTTGTTGAGTTTGATGTCGCGGGCTTTGGATAGGGTGCCGAATTTGAATATGGGCCGGGCGGCGTTTTATATGAACCGGACCCTTTTTTCGATGCTGCGTTTGCAGGCTTTGAATAAGAGCAATATGGCTTTGGCGATTGAGCCGGCTTTGAGTCAGTTTGGTACGCCGCAGCGCTGGACCAGTTTTATGGGTGTGCCGTTGCGTAAGGTGGATGCGATTTTGAATACGGAATCGCAGGTGACGAGCAGCTCGTAAGGGCTTTGGTTTTATTAAGGGTTTCCGTGTGGGCATTTGGCAATGCCCACCCTACGTTTTTTGGGGGTTGTATGGGGTTGCAGGATAGTAAGTTGTTGGTGGCGGGGACGATTAATCCGAATGTGTCGGCTCAGACCGCCAGTGCCTCGAATCCGCCGATTACCGGTCAGGATTTGACGGGGGTGACGGCGGGTACGGTGACGTTGTCGCAGTATTCGATTGATTTGAATCCGGTGGCGGGTACCGGGATTGATATCGGTGAGGGTGCGCCGTTGTTTTTGAAGTGGCTGATTACCACGGCGTTTACCGGGGCTACCGGTTTGACGATTGCGGTGGTGACGGCGGATAACTCGGGGTTGTCGACCAATTTGACGACGTTGAATAGTCAGGCGGCGCCGGCTTTGACGGCTGGGACGTTTGGCTATTTGCCGATTCCGCCGCAGATAGCTTCCGGGGGTGCCAGTGGTTTGGGGCAGGAGTTTATCGGGGCTACGTTTACGCCGACGGGCGGCACGGTAACAGCCGGCAAGATTGTGGCGGAGATTACTAATCAGGTGGATGATCCCAAGTCGTTTTATAAGTCTGGGTTTACGGTGGCTTAGCTTGGTGGTTGTGGTGCTGGGTTGGGCGTTGCTTAACCCAGCCTGCAGACTTTGCGATTTTTTTGGGTTGGGTGGGTGATGGCTAAGTATTTGGTGTTGGAGGAGTCGTTTATCGCTGGCGGTCTGGTGCAGGCAGGGGCGGTGATTGAGTTTGACGCGAAGGCGCACGGTAAGCCGGGGGCTAATTTGCAGTTGGTGGTGGAGAAGTTGCCGAAGCGGCCGGCTAGTAAGGCGGTTGATGCGGCCTTGCCTGAGGGTGGTGATGCAGGTGGTGGTCAAGGCGAAGGTGGCAATTTGCCGGGTGCGGATGATTTGGTGCAGCAGACGGTTTTGAAGTAGGGGGAGTTATGCAGACGGTTGATAGGGTGATTAAGACGGTGGAACGGGTGCAGCAGGCGCGGATTACCGCGATTACCATTGATTGTGAAGATGGTACGGAGCTGAAGATTGGGGCGGTGGATGATCCGCTTAACTCTGTGCCGGTTGAGCATGTGCAGTCGTTGGCGGTGGGTGATTATTTGATTGTGGATAGTCTGGGGCAGCGGCATATTGTGGGGAAGTTGCAGCACGAGGCGAGTGTGGCAGCGGCGGGTACGGTGACGTTGTCATGAGTGGGCCGGTGATGGATGCGCCGCCGGGGTGGACAAAAGACAGTAACGGTCATTGGGTGCAAATCAGTTTGGGGCCTTCCTCGTCGTTGGCGGCTGGATTTAGTGCAGCAGCCGGCACAGTTCTGACGCTGGCTGATCCACAGCGTTTAACTGAGCCTTCTACTTATGCGGGCTTGGCGGCAGGTGCCGCCAGTGTGGCGAATGGCGATGTGGCGGCGGTGATTGGTGCGTTGGGCCTGGGGTTGGCCGGCGATATTCCAGGGGCGTTGCAGATGGGTGTTGGACCGATTTTGCGTTTGGCGGCGAGTGCGGCGGCGATTGTTGTTCCGGAAAAAAAGGTGAATAGCGATGATCAGATTAAAACGGCTATTGCTGGGCTTAGTCATGAGCAGCTTGTTAGCTTGCTCAACCAGCCACTTATTACCGTTAACACCGGGACAGGTGTTGGGGCCGGTGGTGGTGCCAACGGGCAGACCGGCAGCGTGTCAAATACCGCCGGCTAATTACACTCAGGCGCAATTGCTGCTCATGTCGGAAGCGGAGTTGCAGGCAGCGGCGGTGGCCAGGGAAATTTGGGTGAGGGATTGCCGATGACGATTAGCCGGGAGGAGTTGCGGGACACGTTGACGGAGTTTTTTGACGAACAGGCCAGGTTGGATGCAGTGACGCATAGTCAGCATCATGCCTGGATTGCTTTGAAAATTGATGCTGAGAAACAGCGGATTGCCATGTATCGAGCGATTGCCAAGGCAGCACTGAGTTGGTCGGTACCGGTGTTATTGGGAGCAGTTTGGTATTTTGTGCAGCATGGCAAATGGCCGGGAGGCTAGCGATGGCAAGTGAGCAGTTGTTGGCGCAGTTGCGCTTTGAAGAAGGGCTGAGGCTAGAGGCTTATCAGGATAGCCGCGATATTAAATCCATCGGTTATGGACATAATTTAGTGACCCAGCCGTTTTTTGCTGGAGTCAGGATTCCGGATCGGATTAGCACGGATTTGGCGGAACAGGTTTTGTTAAACGATGTATTGGTAACAGCTTACACCTTGTTGCAAAGTTGGCCGTTGTTAGCCAATTTGGATTTGCCACGCCGGGATGCTTGTATTCAGATGGCGTTTCAGTTAGGTGTGCATGGTTTTTTGGGATTTAGCCAATTAAGAATCGCGCTGGGGCAGCAGGATTGGGATAAAGCCTATGCCGAGGTATTGGATAGTCAGGCTGCCAGGGAGTGCACCAACCGTTGGCACAGAATAGCCGGCCAGATTTTGCACGGTGTGTATTATCAGGTACCGGCGCTGGCCAAAGCTGATATTGAGCATTCTTAGGAGGTAGTATGTCCAGATTAGGCGCTGCGCCGGTTGGTGTGTATTCAGATGATGGGGCGGTGTTGGAAGCAATTAAGCATCCGAATGGGAATTTGGGGTATTTGGTTGCCTCATATGCCAACACGGCTTTGATGTATGCCGATTTGAATAACGGTTTGTTACCTGTAGGATTGATTGCCGTGAATGCCGGTAATCGTGAGTTTATTTATAACGGCACAACGCTGACAGAGCTTGCGGTCACAGGATCTAATAATTTTCCGCATGTGAATGTGGCACATTCGGTGATTCGTACGTTTTTGAACAATCAGGGTTCTGCACATGTTAACGAACCGCATCGGCAGGCGCTGGAGATTGCGCTGCCGCCGTTGTTGGCTTCGACGGCGTGGGCAAAAATTGTGGAGCTATGGGTTCCACTTGGCGCAGATTTGATTGGTGCGTTGGTTAAGCTGAAATACCCTTCGGGCAATTCTGCTACGTTGACGAATCATAATTTTGTTGCTGGGGATTACACTCCAACCAGCGGTTTAACGGGTGATGGCTCGACAAAATATTTGACCAGTGATGCTAATCCGTCTAGTTTGGGATTGACTGCTAATAATTGGGGGTTAGCAGTACATACACCGAGTTTGCCTGTTAATTCTAGCGGTTTGGCCGCCAGTTCGGTTATGGCATCCCTAGTGCAATCGACTCATTTTTTTTATGTAAATGGTCAGCTTTACAATCAGTTTGTTTATGACAATGACATACTCACTCCTACAGCTCAATCGTATCTAAATTATAACAATGGCAGCGGTAATGTTACGCCACCGTGGGGTGTTGCCAGAACAGCTTATGTAAATTCTTATAATGGCGTGACGGCAGCTGGTTGTAGTGGGTTTATGATGCAATCAGTGTCCTCCAGTTCAGGTAATGTGGTACCGAATGCAACAGTTAGCCTGTTTTCGATTGGCGTTGGAAATTGTTCACAGGCAACGCTGACGGGGTATGCGTTGTTTACAGGTATGACTCAGGCAGAATTGCAGGTACTTGGTGCGTTTTTTGATACGGTAAATCACCTAGCTTATCGCCCTGTTTTTGATGGGTTGTTAGCTTTTGGAGATTCTATAATTCGCGGAAATTCCACCAGTAATTATTTGACTAAACGCTGGACACAATTGCTGGCAAATCAGTTGGGCCTAACACTAACAAACTATGGCATGGACGGATCAACGATGTCTATTTGCCCTACGCTGGGTAATGGCGGCACTGCAAATACGTATAACTGTTTTGAGTATGACCCAACGACCAATGGCACAAGCCCTACTTCAAGCCAGAAAGGCTTTTTGGCGTTGCCTTTACAAAATAGCGGGGCGCTGGTTTGTATTGGTCTAGGTATAAATGATCTGAGTTATTCCGGTAATTTAACTAATTACATTAAAATTTATACTCAGACGCTGACGCAATTGAAGCAGGCCGGTTTTAATATGAGCAATGTTTTGATCGCTGGTATTACATACGCTAGCAATTCTGGAGGTAGTGCACCAGCCAACGGATATTACACATCCGCACTCTGTCAAATTTGGAATTCAGCTTTGGCAAATTTAGCTGCACAATTTGATTGTATCTTTGTGGATATGTTTAGCCTCTGGAATTCTTCAAATTCAAATACATATCTGAATGCTGATGGAATTCATCCAAATGATGCTGGACATGCGCTGATGGCGAACCAGGCGCTGGCAGCATACAACGCGGCACGTAATAGCACTATCGCTCTTTATGTGCCGGTGAATTGATTATGTTCTTTTCCGCAGTTTATATTCGCAATTTAACGCTGGTTGAGTTGGGGGATTTATGTCGAGATTAGGTTCCGCTCCGATTGGTGTTTATTCAGATGATGGCGCGGTGTTGCAAGGCTTGCAGGGGCCAAACGGTAATATTTTCTATCTTTTGGCGGCTTCTACAGAGGTGCCGGTGCCGTTAAATGCTTTTTGGCGCACACCTATTCCGGCTGGAGCCACACTGGCCTCTAACTCGGCTGCTTTGGTGACTGAGTTTATGCGCCAGTTTGCGGTGTGGGGTAATGTTTCGGTAACGACAGACACATTTACCAATACGGTTTTTATGGCTGATAAATCGACGCCGGCTGTGATTGTATCGCAGGTGGGTGGATCCAATGCCGGGTTGATTCAGCAATTTTCCAATGTACCTATTCCGCCGTATGCGGTGCCTTCGCCTGACGGCTTGTCTTCACCTGATTATGGAATGACTATTTATGATCCGGATTCCGATACTTTGTGGGAGTTTTGGAAGGCTCAGCAAGTTTCCGGCGCGTGGCAGGCACAGTGGGGCGGGAAGTTAACAGGGTATTCTCAGTCTAATGGCATTTTTCCTTACCCTTACGGTGCCTCTGCAACGGGTTTGCCTATCACCGCTGGGCATATTACCGCTGAAGAGTTGGCCAGGGGGTCGATTAATCATGCGATTGGTATTTCACTGATCGATGCTGAGGATAGTTCTATTTTTTCCTGGCCGGCTAATCGTTCCGATGGGCATAACCCTACCAGTGCGCCTAACCGGATTATGGAAGGGCAGCGATTTAGGCTAGACCCTAGTATTAATGTGGATGCTTTGCATTTAACCCGTGTGGGTAAGATGGTTGCCAAAGCCGCTCAGATTTATGGCTTTGTGGTGATGGATAAGGGTGGGGCGCTGGTGATTAGGGCGAAAAACTCGATGTCTTATATGGCGCAGGGTATGGATAATCCTTATCCGCCTTTGTTTGGCGGCTTACACAGTTGGGCGATTTTGCAGAATTTCCCTTGGGCCAGTCTGCAGTTTTTACCGCAGAATTATGGACAGCCGGCATGACGACGGCACTGCAGATTTGTAATCTGGCATTGGGTACGTTGGGGCAGAATCCTGATGTGACGGATATTACCGGGGGTACGGATACATCGGTGTCGGCTACCTGGTGTCAGTTGTTTTATCCGCAGGCGGTGGCGGTGATTTTGGATGCGTACGCCTGGAGTTTTGCCACGACCACGCTGGCCTTGACGCCAACCACCAATAATAATCCGCTATGGCAGTATGCATATACGCCGCCGTCTGATTTTTTTGGGGTGACGGCGCTGGTGCAGCAGGGGTTTAGTGCCGATTTTCAGATGCCGAATAGCGAGAATTTTGCGCTGGAAGCGGGGGTGATTTATAGCAATATTGTAGATGCGATTTTGCTGTACACCAGTAATGCGGCGGCAGTGTCGCCGTTTCCGACCACGGGGTTTAATCCGTTGTTTACTCAGGCTTTGGTGACTTTGTTGGCGTCTTATTTGGCCGGCCCGTTGTTGAAGGGGGATGTGGGGGCGTCGGCTGGGCAGAAGTATTATGAGTTGTATTTGCAGGCGTTGGGGGCGGCGGTTGACAGTGATGCGCAGTATCGGAAGGTGAGGCCTCAGTATGTGCCCAGTGCGGTGCGGGCGCGGTATCAGAGTGGGTTGGTGCAGCCAGGTGCTGGTGGGGTTGGTTGGGCGGATTTGGGGCCGGTTGGGGGGAATAATGTGGTTTAGGGGTTTGGTTTGTAATTTAAGATATTGATATATAATGTAAAATTTTGTTCTTGTAGTTGAGTTGGCAAAATTTGATTAGAAGGTGTGCCGTAGTTTTTGTACGGACTAGGTGATGGAGTGATAGAATAGTCAGAATATACCCATCTAAATAAAAAGTGGTCATTTTGGTGAGATTCTTGAATACCAAAACTTGGTTTTAGCATTGAGTTGGTTAAAGCTTTACTTATTTTATGCTGAATTTCTATCCGCAAAATTAGGATGATAAAACTATAATATATTTTGTTCAGGATTAATTGAGATCTTATTATGTTGGCACAATTTGAAGTAAGTAATTTTAGGCAGTTTAAAGAAAAAATAGTATTGGATTTAACTGATGCTAAGCAATATGCTTTTAACCCAGAGTGTATTAGAAACGGTTTGGTTAATAAAGCGATTATTTATGGATCGAATGGCTGTGGTAAAACTAATTTGGGTTTGGCTATTTTTGATATAGTTTGGCATTTGACTGATAATGATAGAAATGGTCTTATTAACTATATGAACGGTTATGCAAATGCAGAATCTGATTTTGATTTAGTTAAATTTAGATATGTCTTTAAATTTAATAATAAAAATATTGTTTATGAATACGGAAAGAGAGAGATAGAGGTTTTGCAGTTTGAAACTCTGAATATTGACGGTAAATTAGTGATTGAGTATGAGTTAGGTAAGCCGCTTAAAGTCAATTTAGCAGGGGCAGAAACTTTAAAAACCGATTTGAGTAATTCTAATATTTCGGCATTAAAATATATCAGAAGTAATGCTGTTTTGGATAAAAACGAAGTTAATCAGGCTTTTGATGATTTTTATTATTTTGTCGAAAGGATGCTTTTTTTTAGATCGGTAGAGCAAAATATGTTTATTGGTTCTAAACAGAAGGTATTTACTATTTGTCAGGATATATTAGAACACGATCATTTACAAGATTTTGAGGAATTTTTGAATGATGTTGGTGTTAAGTGTGTGCTATCAGTAATTGAAGTCAACGGTCAAAAAGACATTGCTTTCAAATTCGGATATAAAAGTATTCCATTTTTTGGAATTGCATCTTCGGGCACGAAAGATTTAGCTTTATTTTATGCCTGGTATCAGCGCATATTAGAAGGTAATGAGGTATCCTTTGTATATATAGATGAGTTTGATGCCCATTATCACCATGCTTTAGCAAGATCATTGGTCGAAAAGTTAAAAAAAGTTGATGCTCAGGTTGTTCTAACTACACATAATACTAATTTAATGACTAATGATATGTTACGTCCTGATTGCTATTTTATTATGTCAGAAACAGGTATTAGACCTTTGCCGCAACTTACGCTAAAAGAGTTAAGGGATGTTCATAATCTAGAAAAAATTTATCGCGCCGGTGGATTTGATGGCTAATAACATTCTGTTTGTTTTTGAAGGGGAAAAGACAGAACAGATCATTGCAAATGGTTTTTTGAAGTTTTATCCACTAGGTAGTAAAACTACAATACTTACGGCCTATTGTGCAGAAATATATCAACTGTGGCGTGAAGTTAGTCAGGACGAAGATGTTGATTTGTTTGCTATTATTAAAAAGCGTATTGCTAATAGCGATAGGTCAATTAATGTAGAAAGTTATCAGTTATTAAAGGATATTGGCTCGGAATCGGTTTCTGAGATTTATTTGTTTTTTGACTATGATGGGCATGCTCAGTCTAGTCGTAATAATGGTCATGATGAAGATATAACGCAAATGCTGACACATTTTAACGTCGAAACCGGTAACGGAAAGTTGTATATTAGTTATCCGATGGTTGAGGCTTTAAAGCATATTCAAAGAACTGTCGATTTTAATAAAATGATAGTTAATGCCAAGACTAAAATAGCTTGTAATGTCCAGGGAGTAAATTACAAGAACTTGGTAGCCAGTCAGACTGATTTTCAGGATATTACCAGATACTCTAAGAATGACTGGAGTTATTTGATTTTAACTCATGTGGTAAAAGCTAATTATCTTTTTAATAAAAATTCACAATTGCCTGAGAGTCATTTTCATGTTTTAGCGATGACACAAGCGCTAATATTTCAAAAGCAATTATCCGAATATATTTTATCTTCTGGAAAAGTTGCGGTGTTGAGTGGAATTCCATTTTTTTTGATTGAGTATTTTGGCGAGCCGATTTGGCGTGAGTTGACAGAAAGCGATTGATGCGCTGGTTGGCACATCCTGCCTTTATAGATTAGGTTGGGGTTTGGTTGGGCCTCTGGAGGAGTTCCCGGATTCCGCTGCGCTGCATCCAGGCTACATTTTTTTGATTTTTTGATTTTTTTGGCCGGTAGGTCTTTTAGGCGGCTGCGGTCGCCTTTTTTGTTTGGGGTGGGTATGGCTTCGGTTAGGACTATTCGATCGTCGTTTAATGCGGGTGAGTTGACGCCGGAGTTGTTTGGTAATGTCGGGCTGGATAAATTACAGTCGGGCTTGGCTTTGTGCCGCAATTTTGTGGCCTTGCCGCATGGGCCGGTGCAAAACCGGGCCGGCTTTGCTTATGTGAACTCGGTTAAGACCGCGACTAAACGCACCCGTTTGATTCCATTCTCGTTTAACAATCAGCAGACCTTTGCGCTGGAATTGGGGGCCGGTTATTTTCGGTTTCATGCTCAGGGTGAGACGCTGGTTATTTCTGGGGCGGCCGAGTTGTTGACGAATAATCGCTTTACAGCGGATGTTTCCGGCTGGACGGATAGCAGTGCTGCTGGTTCGCATATTGCCTGGGATGCGGGGAATTATGGGCAGATGCAACTGGTTTCCGGGCCAAGTAGTCAGGCTTCGACTTATCAGGCAATTACAACAGTCCCCGGCCAGGTATATGTGATTGGTGTGGCTATTTCGGCGGTGTCTGGAACGCCGCATAGCGTGTTGCGAGTGGGGTCTACTGCAGGTGCTCATGATTTGTTAGATGCCACCACTTTTAATAGTGCCGTGCCTGGCCAGACGTATGATGCGAATCCGGCGGGCTGGTTTACGTTCACGGCGACGGGCACCACGGCGTATGTGTCGGTGATGAATGCGGCGTTTGGTTCTACCCTGAATATGCCGGTGATGGTGTGCGGGTTGTTGAATAAGTATGTGTGCCAGTGGGCGAAGCTGACAAGCTATGCGGCTGGTGTGTTGACCTGTGACGGTGCGGGGAATGTTTATTATGCGTTGCAGGCAGTACCGGCGGGGACGGTGCTGAGTGATACGGCACATTGGTTGCCGATGACTTTTTATGAATTGCCCAACCCTTATGCCGAAGCGGATTTGTTTGATATTCATTATGTGCAATCCGGCGATGTGTTGACGCTGGTGCATCCTGATTATGCGCCTATGGAATTACGCCGCTATGGCGATTGGCACTGGGTGCTGGCGGCCATAGAATTTGTCAGTAGTTTATCTGCACCGCTGTTGGGTACGGTGTCGGCGCATGGCGGGTCAGGCGGGTCGAGTGGTTCGCAAACCCTGGCTTATGTGGTGACAGCGCTGGATAGTTATGGTCAGCAGGAAAGTCTGGCTTCGGCAGCCGGTTCGGTAGTGAATGATTTGACCGGCAATGGAGCTTATAACCAGGTGAACTGGTCGGCGGGCAGCGGCGGCGGAGCGGTGGCTTATTTTAATGTGTATAAATCGATTAACGGCGGCGCGTCCGGTTTTATTGGTCAGGTCCCGGCAGGAACGCTGAGTTTTAAAGATAATAATATTACCCCGGACTGGACGCAGTCGCCGCCCTTGAATGACAGTGCTATGGCAAATGTGGGTGATTATCCGGGGGCGGTGGGCTATTACGAGCAACGCCGGGTGTTTGCCGGTTCGGATAATCAACCGCAGAATGTCTGGGCTACCCAGTCGGGTACCGAAAGCAATATGAATTATTCGCTGCCGAGCCAGGCCAGTGATGCTTTGCGGTTTCGGATAGCGGCATTGCGGGCCAGTGTCATAGGTCATGTGGTGGCATTGTGGGATTTGCTGTTATTAACGGCTTCCACGGTATGGCGGGTATATACCGCCAGTGGTGATGCATTGGCGCCCAGCACGATTACCATTAAAGCCCAGAGCCAGGTGGGGGCCAGTAATGTACAGCCGGTGGTGGTAAATCAGGCGGCGATTTATGCGGCCAGCCAGGGCGGCCATGTGCGGGAATTAAGCTATCAGTGGCAAATTCAGGGTTATCAGGATAGAGATTTGTGTTTGCTGGCGCGGCATTTATTTGATGGCTTGGCGGTAGTGGAGCTGGCATTTAGCCGCTCGCTGTATCCTATTGTTTGGGCGGTGTCGGCAGATGGGCGTATGTTGGGGTTGACATATTTGCCGGATCAGGAGGTGTTTGCCTGGCATCAGCATACCACTCAGGGTATGTTTGAATCGGTGTGTGTGGTGCAGGAAGGCAATTTTGATGTGGTGTATGGTGTGGTAAACCGCACGATTGCCGGGGTGCAGAACCGGTATGTGGAGCGCTTGGATACCCGCCAGTATGGGGCTGATTTAACTCAGGCATTTTTTGTCGATTGTGGGGCGACGTATACGGCAGTCGGCAGTGGTACGGTGACGAGTGTGAGTGGCTTGAACTGGCTGGCAGGGGCAACGGTGTCGGTGCTGCTGGATGGTAAGCCTTATACGGGTTTGACGGTGTCCAGCGGCGGGGTATTGACCTTGCCGGTCGCGGCGCATGTGGTGCAGGTGGGGCTGGCGATTGATGCCCAGTTTCAGACACCGCCGCTGGTATTGACCGGGGATAGTTCGGCGGGCCAGGGCCGGGTGAAGTGTATTAATAAGGTTTGGGCGCGAGTGGTGGATTTTGTCGGGTGTGCGGTGGGGCCGGGCGCAGCGCAGTTGGTGGCGGTAGCGCCGCAGGTTTATCAGGCCGATGGGGTGACGCCGCAATTATGGGCCGGGGAATGGCGGGTGAATATTTTGCCGCAGTTTAGTCCGGATGGCGGCGTGGTGTTTAGTCAGCCGCAGCCGTTGCCGCTGACGGTGTGTGATTTGAGTATGGAAGTGGCGATAGGTGGCTGATAGGTAGCTTATTTCCTTGACCAACCAGAAAACCTATCAAGCCAGAGGCGATACCAACAATTTGGCTCAGATTGATTAGGAGATTACCAGTATTTTCCTGGTTAGAGCCATTCATTTGTTTAAATACTTGGATTAAATGCCGACGATTTCTGTAAGTAAACGTTTATTTTGATCAAGAATGCCTAAGCGTTTTTTTCGGTTTTAGCTTCGGCCACCACATCGTATAAGGCGATGGCTTTTCTAAGAATTTCGGTTTTTGTGGTGTGATTGGCAGTAGCCAATTGTTCTAGCCGTTCGTTTAATTCGGGTGATAAGTTCAAACTAAGGCGGACAGAGTGCGGATGTTTTTTTATTCTATTGCTATGTTGGTTGCCGGCCTAACCTGATACCCGGCATGATTAAACTATGCAAGTTCCTGCTTATCAATTACAAATCGGTTTGAACGAATTACCGCAAGCACGTCAGGACAGTAATGCCGGGCCGGCGGATTTTCTGGGTGCGACTCAGGCGGCTTTTACTGATCAGGCCGGTGCAGTGGCGCAGCGTATTGATCATGGTTTGGCGGAATTGTATTCCCAGCAATTGCAGGAAGCCAATGCGGTGCGGGTGGAGGATGCCCGCAATCAAACTCAGAGCACCATCAACACTTTATTATATGGACAGGATGGCGCGTTGACCCAGCAGGGAGCGGTGGCTATCCAGGGCCACGATGCTGTATTGCAAAGTCTGGATCAGCATATTGCCGAGGTCAGTACTGGTTTGGCTAATGATGAGCAGCGCCAGCAATATCAGCGTTGGGCTGCTGACGCCCGGCAGCAGGCTGCCGGTTTACTGGTGCAGCATCAGGGCCAGCAATTTAGAGTGTATCAGCGCGGGGTGGGTTTGGCGACGATTGCCGCCCAGCAGCAAACCATGGCGCTGAATTATAATAATCCCGACTTGCTGGATGCCGGTGTCAGCGCTATTCATCAGGCGGCTGTGAATCTGGCCCGTCTGGAAGGCTATCCGGAAGCTTATGGCGCCGTCGAGGCCGGCAAACAGGCTTCAGCCGCCTTGCAGGATGCGGTGCATCAGGCTGTGCAGCAAGGTGATGCGGCAAGCGCCGGCATGATATTGCGCCAATTTTCCGGGCGGATGCAGGCTGAAGACCTGCTGTCCAGCCGTCAGCAACTGCAAAAGCTCAATGATGCCACTACTGCCGGTCAAGTGGCCGCTCAGGTGATGGTACAACTGGCTGACCGGTTTGACTCGACCGATTTCCAGCGCTTGCGTCAGGTGACACTGGCTGACCCGGCACTGAGCAATACGGCATTGACCAGTTATCAGGCGGATACGGCCAAACGGGCTGGTTTGCCCTGGCAACCGGAATTGCTGCAGGGCGATGCCGCGCCCACCGATGCCGCCAAGGCCTATCGTCAGGCACTTGCCGAAGCTGATTGGCGCCAGCAATTACAGACTTTTCACGGCGATGCCCAACAAGCCTGGGCCGCCATGCATAGTGGTGCCGGGCCGGTACAGCAGGCGGTGGCCCAGGCCGCCCGGCAGGGTGGTGACTGGTTGGCATTGTTGCCGCAGGCCACCCAGCGTTATGTGCAACAGAATCAGCAGGCGTATGCGGCTGGTGACGGCCAGCGCAAACCAGCTACTTTGCTTGAGGCCGAGACCCTGGCTTTACAGCATTTGGGTGATGCAGCCGGGCCGCAGTTGCAGCGGCTGGTGCTTAATGAAGTTGGCCGGCAGTTTCATAGCCGGAAATTGGCGGTACAGAATCAGCAGGATCAGAACCGGGCGCAGGCTATCCAGTTGTTGCGCCAGAATGGCGGCGATTATGCCGGTTTGCCGGTCAGTGTCCAGGCCGCGCTGTCGGCTAAGGATAGTCAGCGCCTGCAGAATTTCGCTGCCGGTGTGGCGGCAGATCAGCCGCAGCAGACCGACTGGCGTTTGTATTATCGTTTGCAGAATGATGATAAATTACTCAGCAATACCCTATTAGCCGCTTATCGTGATCGCTTGCCAGACCAAGCGTTTAAGCAGTTGCAAAACCGCCAGCAGCACTTACAACAGGGTGGAGATATACCGGAGCAGGTGCCGGAGCGGGATGTTTTGCAGCGCTATATGCGCGAAGCCGGTTTGAATCCGCAGCCGCCGGCCAGTGATCGTGAGGCGGTCAGTGCCGCCGGGCGCATCTGGGCAGCCTATAACAGTCGTTTGGCGGCGGCCCGTCAGCACAGCGGCAAGCCTTTGAGTCACCAGGATATAGAGCAAGTGGCCGGCCAGTTGTTTGACGGTGTGCAAGTACAGGGTTTGTTGTTCGGCCATCGTCAGAAACCGGCGGTACTGGTGGATTGGCGCAAGGACCAGGTGGAGGTGCCGGAGCAGGATCGGGCGCAGATTGTTGCGGCTTTACAGGCGCTGAGACCGGCGCAGCCGGTTACTGAGGATCAGGTGTTTTATTATTATCTGCAGCATAAAGGTTTGTGGCGGGAGGCGGATTAAGCAGAGCTGAGCATTTATAGGCGATATCTGGTAAATCGTCGCGAAAACGTGTATAAAATCAAGCTTTCAGCGCAGGTAGGGTGAATTCGCCGCTAGGTAATCCACCGTCAACACCTCACAGGCTATCCGGCGTTTTGCTATCGCGAAAACGCCCTACGTGGGTTGCATCGGCTTATTGGGTGCCGGTACGTTCGCCGCTAGGCAATCCACTTTAAACACTCGCGTCTTACTGAACAGATAGTTTGCCGTGCGGATGATTTTCGCCTTGGCCGCTATGTTGGGTGTCGGCTTAACTCGGCACCCTGAAAACCATGCAAACAGCGGCTTATCAATTACCCATCAGGCTGAAATTCTCAGCAGTGAATCTGGACTCTAGGCTGGAGCGGATATTTTATTATCCACAACAAAAGGAAGTTGGGCATGGAGCCGATTAATCCGTATTGGCAGGCTATCCAGGGCGAGGCCGCCCAGAATTTACGTTTATCTTTGCAGGGCGCACTGGGCAAACAGCCGGATCAGGAGGCGGAGTTGCAGCATCTGGCCCGGCGTTATCAATTGCCGGTGGATGCCGTCAGGCAGCAACGTGACAGTCTGCAACGCCGTGCCAGTCTGGATAATCTGGATTATCAGCAACTGGTGCAGCATAGTCCGGTTACCAGTGGCTTTTTAAGCCAGCCGCAGCAGGCCGCTATCGGCCATGATGATATTGCTAATCTCACGGCGCTGGAACAGGCGCTGCGTTTTGGTCAACATTCGGCTCAGGCTTTATTGTCCGGGGTGTTTGGTTTTGGGGAAGGCGTGGCCGGTCAGGCAGAGGCAGGCGCGGATTTGTTCAGCCGTTATGTGACCGGGCCGCTGGCCGGGCCAGTATTGCCGGTAGATATCACCGCGCCGGTGGCGGCAGCCTTTCGGCAAATCCGCCGCAGTCAGCGTGATTGGCGCAATTATTTAACACCGCCGGCACAGGGTAATATGCAGGCCGGTTATTATGCCGGTTTGCAGTCACTGAGCCAGAATGTGTTGACCTGGCCGCTGGCGCTGGCTACCGATAATCCAGGGCTGGCTCTGCGTAGTATGGCCGGCAATAGCGGTGGTCAGGCTTATGGTCAGGCCCGTGATCAAGGTTTGGAGGCACCGCAAGCCGCATTATACGGTGCGGGAAATGCTGCCATTGAATATGCCACCGAACAATTGCCGCTGCACAGCCTGTTTAAGGATGTCAAAGCCGGCACGCCGTTTTTTCAGTTGTTGACCCGGCAGTTGGCTCAGGAAATTCCGGGTGAGCAAGCCGCGACGGCTTTGCAGGATTTGAATGAATGGGCAGTGTTGCATCCGCAGCAGACCTGGCAGGATTATCTGGCTGCCCGACCCGATGCGGCTTGGCAAACCCTGGTGGCGACGGCGGTAGCCGGTGGCGGCCAAACCGGAATTCTGCATGGCGCTGAGGCTTACAGCCGGATGCGTCAAAACCAGTATAGCGCAGCCGGCCGACAGGCCGAGCAGTTGCAGGTCATTAATGGTCTGGCGGCAGCCAGCAAGGTATTACCGCGTGATCCGCAGGCCATGCAGGATTTTGTCGCAGCAGTGACTCAGGATCAGCCGGTGCAGCATGTGTATGCCGATGCGCAAACTCTGCAGCAATCCGGCCTGGATAAATGGCTGAGTGCGATCTTTCCGCCGGCGGCCCGGCAAATGGCCGATGCCCTGGCGTCAGGCGGGGAAATCAGGATTCCGTTGAGCGATTATGTCAGCCGGGTGGCCGCTGTGCCGGCTCTGGCCCAGGCTTTGCGGGCACATTTGCGGGTTGAGGGTCAGGCTTTCAGTCAAGCTGAAGCCGAACAGTATCACAGCCGCCATGCTGAAGAATTGCAGGCAGAAGTGCAGCGTCAATTGGATTACCAGCAGTTTGAATACAGCATGAAATCCGCCACGGCGGCTGTGCAAACCCGCTTACAGGCGGATTTTGCCGCTGCATCGCCGTTTAGCCGGCATGTTAATGATAATTATGCCGCTCTGGTCAGTCATTTTTATCAGGTGCAGGCCGAGCGTTTTGGGATCAGCCCGGAACAATTGTATCAGCGTTATCCTTTACGGTTGGCATCTGATGCCGGCGATGGGCAATCACCGGCTGGAGCAGACCGCTCTGCCACTGTGCCGCGCGGCAGTTATCGGCCTGATGATTACACCATCACGCTGCATCAGGCTGCCGATTTATCCACGTTTTTACATGAAGCGGCGCATTTTTTTCTGGATGTGCAGTTTGGCTTAAGCCGGGAGTTACAGGCCGGTACCACTGAGCCGGTGCTGGAGGCCGGGACTGATCAGACTGACCAAGCCGAGCAAAGTGCGGCTTTGCATAGTGGTCAGCAACAGTTATTGGCGGACACTCGGCTGTTGCAGGATTGGCTGGGTATTGCCGATACCCGGGATTGGTTTGCTCAGGATTTTGAACAGCGCCGCCGCCACCATGAACGCTTTGCCCGGAGTTTTGAAGCTTATCTGTTTGCCGGGAAAGCGCCATCCTTGTCGCTACAGGCTTTGTTCGAGCGGTTTCGGGCCTGGTTGTTACATATCTACACTAATCTGAAAAATCTGGGCGGAGCGGCGCCGGAACCCATACGTGGCGTATTTAGCCGCATGTTGGCCAGTGCCGAGGAAATTCGGCTGGCCGAGCAGGCCAGAGGCATGCGTCCCTTGTTTAAATCGGCGCGGCCGGCCGGGATGACGGCCAGCCAGTTTAGCACCTATCAGGCATTGCAGCGTCAGGCTGGGCAAGCCGCTAATGCCGCCTTGCAAAAGCGGGTGTTGGGCGATATGCAATGGTTAAGTACGGCGCACAGTGAAATTTTACAGGCCTTGCAGGATCAGCATCAGCAGTTACGGGTTGGGCTGAGCCGCACGATTCAGGATGAGGTGTTGAGCCATCAGCTGTATATGGCCTGGGATATATTAAGTGACCCCAATTCGGATGTGAAGCTGTCTGAAACAGAAATGCGGTCTCGCGGTATTGATCCGGAGATTATCGGCCGGCTTGGCCGGCTGGGTATGACGACGGCTCAGGCCGAATGGCCGCTGGATGCCGTGGCGGAATGGTATGACTTTAGTTCCGGCCCGGCCCTGATCAACGCGCTGGCCAATGGGTTACCGCCGCAGATTGCCATGACCCAGGCCCTGGATTGGCATATGTTTCAGAATTATGCCGAAATCAACGACAGCACCGAGTTGCGCCGCGCGGCCTGGCGGGCTTTGCATAACAGCCTGCGCGGAGAAGTGCTGGCTATGGAAGCCGTTGCTCTGGCGCAGCTCGGCGGGGAAATTCCGATCCTGGCAGCCGATGTGCGTGATTATGCCCGGTCTGTGGTGGAAAACACCACTTTGCGTCAATTAAGGGTTGGTCAATATATGTGGGCTGAGACCAAGGCGGCGCTGGCTGCTGAACGGGCCTGGCAGGCCGGTGATGTGCAGCAGGCTGCTATTGCCAAACGCCGGCAGCTGATTAACTTTTATGCCGCCGAAGCGGCATTTCAGGCCGAAGAGGTGCTGAGCCAGGCGCTGCATTATTTTCAGGGCTTTTATAATGGCCATCATGAATTACCGGAGCAGACGCTGGCGATGCTGCATGAGACGTTGAGCCGGGCTGGGGTGGCGGCGCAGATGGCTTTGCCGGACGACTATGATTCCTTGATAGAATGGGTGGCCCGTCAGCAGAGCCTGGGTTTGTGGCCGGAACCGCCGGCGCAGTTTGTTGGCGTCAGCTTACCCCGTTATCTGGATATGCCGGTAGTGCAATTTAAGGCGTATGTAGATTTTATTCATACCATCCAGCATATCGCTGAATTGGAGGCTGCCCAGCATTGGTGGCAGCCGGGCGGCACAAGCCGATTGCCGGTGCTGCAGCAGCAATTGATGCACAGCATTCGGGATGCGTATAGCTTGCCGGAAGCCATGCACAGGCCGGCTTTGCCGCCCTTGCGCAATATGCCTTTGGCGGCCAGCCGCATCGCCGATTGGGTGGGCCGGCTGGATGCCGGCGATCAAAATGGGCCGTTTCGGCGCCTGTTTCTGGATACCGCGTTGCGTGCCGCTCACCAACAGGGACAGCGCTTGGCGGAGCAGTTGCCGGAGTTAAGCGCGTTACTGGATAATTTACTGGGTGGGCAACAGCCGGAAGGCAAGGGCCAGTATTTTCCCAGTATCCAGCGCAGCCTGACCCTGGAGATGCGGGTGATCCTGGCTTTGCATACCGGCAATCAGGGCGGTTTACAACATGTGTTGGCTGGTGAAGGTTGGACAGCGGCGCAATTAAATCCGGTGCTGGATAGTCTGAGCGGCGCCCAATGGCAGCAGATTCAGCAGGTCTGGGATTTTTTTGCCCAGTTCCAGCCGGAAATCGCCGCTCGCCACCGCCGTTTGTATGGCGTGGAACCGCAATGGCTGACGTTGCTGCCGCGCCGTATCCGTTTGCACAATGCCGGGGTGGTTGAGGAGCTGACGCTGGCCGGCGGTTATTATCCTTTGCATCTGCATCCGCTGTACCATAAGCCCGGCCCGGATCAGGATATGACTTTGCTGACCCGGCTGAGTTTTTTTCAGCCCTTGCCCGGCAGCAGGCGCCAGCGCTGGCCTTTGTTATATTCGGTGTCGGAGTTGTTCGACGGTCTGAATGCCATTATTCATGATCTGAGCTGGTATGAAACCTGGTTGGGTATGCGTCAGCTTTTGCTGTATCCGCCGTTGCGTGCAGAGATGACGCAGCATTGTGATGATGAAAATTGTCTGGGCGAGTTTGAAGAATATTTGCAGCAAATTGCTGCCGGTAGCCGCCGGGTGGCTCGCGAAGCCGGTTTGGCTTTGGCGCGTAGTCAGCAGTACGGTTTTATGCTGAGTATGGGGGTGGCGGTGATGGAAACGGCTTTTCAACGGGTGATAAATAAAGCGGTGTTACAAAATATCGAACCCGAGTGGCTGGCCGGCGGTATTTACGCCATGCTGGATAATCCACAGTTATTGATTCCGGATATTGCCTTTAAGTCGGATCAGTTCACCGACCGTTTATTTGCCCATATCTTTCATTTGGGTGATCGGGAAAAACGTCAAGCCAAACAGATTCCCGGTTATACCCCCAGTTTGCCGGATGCCATTGCTCAATTGAGCATATCCTATGCCCAGCTTTGTACCGAGATGATAGTCTGGTGGGCGGTATATCAGCGGGCGCTGCATAATGGTGCTAATGTTGAGCACAGTAGCCAGCTGGCTGACGATTTTTTAGCGGCGCATTTACCGTATAATCGTAAACAGCCTGCTACGCCGCTACTCAAACGCCGGGTGGCGGAATTTTATGACTATGCCCGTACCGGTTTGGGCCTGGGTATGGGTCAGGGTGTCAGTGAAGATCAGCGCGCCCAGCTATTGGCGGAATATTTATGTCGTTTCTCTTTGCCGCTGGTGTTTGTGCCTTTGTTGCAGCGCAGCTTGCCGGAAACCTTGGACAAAGCCGGTTGGCAAGAGCTGAGCCGGGTGGCGCTGGCTCACGATTTTGGTGAATTATTGCCGGTGCTGGCGGTGTATAAAGCTTTTAATGCCAATATTCAGTCGCAGGCCAATCTGCGCAAGGTGTTGAAGCCGGAGGATTTTAGCCATTTAAAAACCGCCGGTCTGGAGCGAGTGCTGGATCCGGGCAGTAAATCCCTGGTACAGTTTTTACTGGACACCACTTTTGACAATAGTTTTTGGTATGCCGTCACGGCACGGATGGGTTGGGCAAAGCCGAATGAATAAGCAATGAAATGCAGATAAGTCAGATAAATACTATAGCCGAACTAAGTGCCGCCGACTGGAATGCCCTGGCCGGGCCGGCCTATCCGTTTATGCGCCATGAGTTTTTGCTGGCACTGGAACGCAGTGGCGCGGTGTCTGCTCAAACCGGCTGGCAGCCCGCACATTTGCTGGTCACAACCGGTGGGCAGTTGCAGGGGGTGCTGCTCTTGTATTTGAAGCAGCATTCCTGGGGCGAATATGTATTTGATCAGCAATGGGCTCAGGCTTACCGCCAATACGGGCTGAACTATTATCCCAAACTGGTTTCGGCGCTGCCGTTTACCCCTTGTGCCGGCCCCCGGCTGTTGCTGCAGCCGGGTGTTGAGCGGATGCAGGTTTGGGGTTTGCTGATGGATTTTATTAAACAGCTGGCGGTTGAGCGGGGGCTGTCATCCTGGCATTGTCTGTTTCCGGAAAGCGCAGATTTGGCCTGTTTGCAGGCTTTGGGTTTGAGTATCCGCGCCGGCGTGCAGTTTCAGTGGTTTAATCAGGCGTATCAACAGTTTGACGATTTTTTGGCCGGTATGACCGCTGCCAAACGCAAAATGCTGAAACGCGAACGCCGCCGGGTGGCCGAACAGGACATACGTTTGCAACGGATTGCCGGGCCAGACATCAAGCCGGACCAATGGCGGCTGTTTTACCGGTTTTATGCCGATACTTATCTGAAGAAAGGTTCCCAGCCCTATCTGAGTCTGGATTTTTTTCTGGAGATTGCCGCCACCATGCCGGAATATCTGCTGCTGGTGTTGGCCGAGCGTGAAGGTGGTTATATAGCTGCAGCGCTGAGTTTTACCGGTGCGGATACTTTGTATGGCCGCTATTGGGGGTGCGCTGATGAGTATGATGCCCTGCATTTTGAGGCTTGTTATTACCAGGGGCTGGAGCATTGTATCGAGCAAGGCTTGGTCCGGTTTGATTCCGGCGCACAGGGCGAGCATAAAATAGCCCGTGGTTTTGCGCCGGTGCCCACCTATTCGGCACACTGGCTGCAAGACCCGCGTTTTGCCGCAGCAGTGGCGGATTTTGTGCAACGCGAACAACTGGCGCTTGCCGATTACCGGCAGCAGGCTCAGAGCTTATTGCCATTTCGGGTGGCATAACCATCGCCAACGCCAAACAAACACCTCTTAAACTGATTTCTTTAAAACCAGCAGCCGGTTGTTGGCCGGCATGGCGTAATCCGCCTCCAAACGGCAACCGGCAGCGCCGGCTAAAGCCAAAATATCTTCCTGATGTTTGATACCGCTTACCGGATTTTGGTTTTTCAGCCAGACATCAAAATTGGCGTTGCTGGGGCTGGTGTATTGGCCCTGGTAATTGAACGGGCCGTACAGGCAAATTAAGGCTTGATCATTAAGATACTCGGCCAGTCTGGCGAACATTATTGCCACCTCGGCCAGGCTCATGATATGCAGGGTATTGGCACTGAATAAAGCGTCTATGCTGTTGCAGGGCCAGACTGGATCAGTTACATCCAGTGCTAAAGGCGGCAGCAGATTGTTTAAGCCGGCTTCGGCCTGCCACAGGCGGATGCCGTCCAGATTGACGGCGCGATCAGTGGCTTGCCAGTGGATGTGCGGCAAGTGTTCGGCAAAATAACAGGCATGCTGGCCGGTACCGCTGCCGATTTCCCACACGGTTTGTGCCGGCTGGTAAACTTGGCGCAGGATGGCAAGGATGGGCTGTTTGTTGTTTTCGCAGGCTTGAGAATAGGGTTTGGCAGACATGGGCTGGATTACGGAGCGGTGATAAGCCAGACAAAGTGAGCGATTCTGGGTGGGTTAAAATTATCGCTGACGGATAGGTTAACGGTTTGGGTCTCGGCTGTCGTGGGAGTCCCGGCGATCAGGCCGGTTTTAGGGTTGATGCTTAAACCATCCGGGAGATTGGTGGCGCTAAAGCTTAAGGTGTCGCCTTGGGCATCCCTGGCTGATAGGCTGAGATTGACAGGCGTGCCCACAACGGTGGTCTGTTTGCCAGGCACCAGAAGACTGGGCGGTGGATTGTCCTGTGAGGCAAACAGGCCGTACACGGTAATCTGTCGGGACAAGGTAGGCGCATACACTTTGCCGTTGGTGACGACCGGTATATTCCAGACATCGTAATTGCCGAATTTATCGGATAGGTAGTGTTGGGAGCTCCAAAGTTCATTTTTCAGGTTTTCGGCATCCAAAGCCCGGATCACACCTTGATTATTACTTGCAGATATTCTTGAGGCTGCCCAGACGATACCTGTGCCGGATTGTCCGCCGTTGGCGGATAATGACAAGGCACCGCCGACGATGGCGTCTGAAACAGCGCTGGATAGAGAAACAGCTCTAGGGTTGATTGTTTGGCCATCAAAAGCATAGGCTTTGGCTGTCGAATTGGTGGGCATATCAAACAGCAGGCTGCCGCCCTGTGCGGCACTGCGTTGCCAATAGACCAGTCCGCTGAAGATTGCCCTGGTTTGGCCGGTGCCGCCTTTCCCAGTATTGAACACCTGCACTACCTGTTTGTCATTTTTTACCAGTTTGCCCAGATTATCCTTGTGCCATAAATAATAATTACCGTATTTACCGCCGCCGGCCACCAGCGAGGTGCCGGGTATCAGAAGTGGTCCGGAACTGGCCATATCCATATCCCACTTGTCGAGGTGTAACCAGTTGGCCGGGGTAAACCAGTCAACCAGTTTCAGATGCTGATGGGTGTCAAATTTTAATAGACTCTCGGTAAAGTTACTGATGCCGTCGTAAGCATTATTGGTTTTGCTGCTCCAGGAATTACCGACAAACAAATAGACAAAGCCATTGTCATCAACCATCGGTGCACGGCCTGATTGCCAGATGCCGCCACCGCGGCTGGCGGTGACAATAGGGGCGAATGCGCCGGTTTGTTTCAGGGTTCTAGCATCATAAGACATCACAAAGCCATTGCCGCCGCCGCTGTCCTCATTGAGCAAACTGAAAGCAATAATGATTTGACCATTGGCCAGCGCCAGTCCGGCGCGCTGGTTAAGATTGGTCGGGACAAAATTAACGGTTTTTCCGGCCGCTGTATACGATCCGGTCAATGTCACCGGGCTGCCGAATTTGTCCTGACCGGTGCTGATGTCGATGGCGTAAAGCGCGGCTTCCCGCTTTAGGGTGCTAAAGTTGTTAGCCACGACATACATAGTATTGGTGTTAGGGTCTATGACCGGTACGCTGAATATAACCCAATTTGGATAGCGGTCCTGTTTGGTTTCGGTATTCAGCGATCTAAACCAGAGCGGCGGGCCGCTGCTGTCGGCATCATAAGCATAGATACCGCCGCCGGAGCTTACGGTAAAAATGACATTGTGCACATAATGGTTAACCGTCAGGTTGGGTACATAAAGGGGTTGGGCAAACACCAAACCGTTAACCGGCATGGTAAACAGCAAGCCAAAATCAGCATGGTTAACATTAGAGGTGTTAAGGATGGTTTCCTGCAGATTCGCGCCGGTTCTATAATGGTCATAGCGGCTTTCGTAAATAGGTCTCGGGTTGGCATAGCCTTGGGCTAGAAATCCTGATAAGCAGATTACAGTTACAAAAGCAGTCAGTATCCGGAGTTTATTGTTGGAGAGGAGGCGGATTTTGTTCAAGTGTATGCCCTTAACATCTTAATATTGCAAGTATAACTTAGTAAGAGGCAATTGGGTGACTGGTAACATAGGCTAGCCGTCAATTATCGGGTTGGCCGGGCAGTCAGTGAGTCGCTATTTTTGCGAAAGCTTGTTTAGGGGCATCCCAGCCCCAACAAGCGGCAAAAATTACGCGACCGCTAATGCCTCCGGCGGCCCCGATTCGTCCTCCTCACCTCGTTCCGACCCAACAAGGGGTCGGAACTTCGGCTCCAAGTGACTTGACGGCGTTTCGCGATGCCTTGCAGGTTTTCTCCGCTTCGCTTCGAAAACCCGCCCGGCGCTACGCCTATCGGGGACTAAAAATCTTCGCTCCACTTACGTTCCGCTTCCAAGATTTTCAGCGAGCGTAGGGTGAAAACATGGCTTATTCTGGCCAGTTTAGCAAGTTGCCACTGGCTAAAGCCCGGCAGGCGGACTGCCGAGCTTGATTGGTGATTATGCCGGTATTGGGTGGCAGGTGTGACCGGTCATCAATAATAGCTTACTTGGTCACGTTGTTCAGCTTGTTATGCTGAGAATGATCGACTTCTTGACCGGCTTTTTGCTGATGTTTAGCCATCATCTCCATGTGATGCGCTTTCATGATTTCCAATTGCTGATCTTTCAGGGCCTGCTGTTTTTTCGGGTCGGTTTCCGCCAGAATTTTGTTGGATAAATCATGCATCTGCAGCATGTGCGCCTGCATTTTCTTCAGGTGTTCGGTCATTTTGGCCGGGTCGGCATCGTGTTGCATACCACCCATCATACTGCCCATCCCCATGCCGTGTTCGGATGGTTGCTGAGCATAACTCTGGCCGCTAAGGGCGCTTAATGCGGTGATCAATATAACTTTAGTTAGGGTTTTCATGGCAGGTTTCCTCAAAATTATTGTTATGTCCGGCTGTTACTGACAGTCGTGATTTTTGGGCAGGCACGGTAATACCGGGTCTGCTGTTAAGTAGACTGCCAGGTTTGGGATAGGTTCATTAAACCCTGATGAATTTTGGGGGATTAAATAGAATTTATACGGTATGTTTGAAATACGGTATGGATACCGGGAAAATCGGGTTTGGAAATAATGACACATTAAACCGATAGTGGTGGCTATTCTTGGTATCATTTTATGATAGCATTTGTTTATCAACTCAAAACATACTAAAACATTACAGGCCATCTATGCCAAGCCGACCTCAGCAAGTCTGGAATGAGCGAAAATCGAGGCATTATTGATGGCGCTGGGCTGCCAAGTTATTGAAGGTCGAAGTTCGCGAGTCCGCTTTGCCTACCAGGGCAGTTTGGTAGCATTTCATCGCCCTCATCCGGCCAAACAAGCCAAGCCTTATCAGGTTGAGCAGGCTCGGGATTTTTTAACCATTATTGGAGTTAAGCGAGGATTAGTCACTCATCCTGCATTTTAAATCTTGATAATGGTGTCGCTATAATGTGCCACTAATGGGTCGTGAGTCATTAAACGCATCGGCTCTACGATTGCCTGAGCCACAAGCATGCGATCGAACGGATCTTGGTGATGCAAAGGCAGTTCTTCAATGGCTACGGCATGTTCAGCCGAGACGGCAAGGAACCGATACCCTGATTCCTGAAAATAGCGCAACGCATCTTGACCGGAAACCGGCATGTCGCCGCGACCTAAGGAATGCTTGATAGCAATTTCCCAAACATTTGCCGCGCTTACCCAAACAGTCGTTTTAGGCGAGGCTATCAAGTGACGCGCCTTTTGCGATAATTTTGGACTATCTGTGATGGCCCATAGTGCAACGTGCGTATCCAAAAGCAGATTCAAGCTTGCTTCTCCCCCAGGAACAACAGAGCCACTTCTTCGTTATGAGCATCTATGTTGTCAGGAACTACAAACAAGCCTTTTGCGACGCCAATCCGCATTCCGATCTCGATAGTCTCCAGTGGCACAAGTTTGGCAACCGGGCGACCATTCCGGGCAATTACGATTTCACTCTCTTGCCCTAGCTCAATGGCTTCTACTAAACGAGAAAGGGAGGACTTGGCTTGTAACATATTAACAGTTTGCATTACGCTCTCCATAAATATATTAGTCTAGTCTGGCTAAGGCTGAAAATCAAGCATGCATCTATTTTTTGGCTCAAAATTGACACTAAAACTATGCGAACGGCTGCTTTGTTAATTCGAAAATGAATGTTTATAAATTTTTTTAATGATGTGGTTACACTAAACCGGACACACAACTTAAAGTAGGGCCGTAGGCTGGGTAGAGCAAAGCGACACCCAGGTGCGCCTGTGAAGGCGCATAAACAGCATGGTGAAAGTCCATGTCGGAGAATGCCATAACTCCGTAATCAAAAGTAACTGCGTCATCGCGAGGTGGGGTGGAGAGCAACTGGAGATGAAAGACCAGTCCGTAGGAGACGAACTCGATTCGGCGGGATGTTGCGGCGAGCACGCCTGGGTACTGCGAAGCCTGAAAATTATCACCTACGTTGACGTGGCGCGGAAAGAAAAAAAACGATATGTGGGCGCATCAAGTGGTTGGAGATGGAATGGTCGGAAGTTTATGCGAGATAAACAGGGATACCTGCGGGTGCGAGAGAACACCGGCAGGAGTCAGAGCCTTCATAGTACCGTAAGCTGTGAAACTGCTCAGGGTCAGCAAACCTAGGAAACTGGGTAACGAGAAAGAGGAAGCCCCTCCAGAACCTAAAACCAGAAACAGTGATGACGCATGGGACAACATAACCCATGCTAGGGAAGGAAGGTAGGAAAGTAGATGATTGAAGCACAAATAGCGTACCGAAAGGAGCATTGCAGTGTTGGAAACAACTAAACAGAATGCAGAAACCAAGCCCCTGAATTGGGGTTGGGTAGAAACGCGTGTTTGGACGGAGCGCATGTTGGCGGCACTGGCAAACGGTGTCCAAGGCGGCAAATGGTTTAGCTTGTATGACAAGATAAACCGACCGGAAGTGCTGGAAGCGGCCTACCAAAGGGTCAGTAAGAATAAAGGAGCGGCAGGAGTCGACAAGATTGGTATTGAACGATTCGAGTCGAACAAACACGGCTACCTGAACGAACTGCATACAGCCTTGAAAACAGGAAGCTAAGTTTAAAAGCAGTCTTTGTTAAAAAACCAAAATTATCAGTAGAACTGAGTTTTCATAGGTTTATACCGAAATGATCATTAGTAAGCGGCGATTGTATTGGCTTTACTACAGGTTAAAGTTATGGGCGCTTTGGCAGGAAGAATAGACTGGCAATCAATTTTCAGTATTTTTTTCAAAATAGTCGGATATATCCATGCTTTGGTGAGGAACGCCAATAATATCAATACTGTTTTCAGCTATAGTATAGAAAATTAGGTGTTTCCCTTCTGGGAAGCAATAGTATCCAGTTTTGATGTCATTTCGTTGTTTGCCTAGCTTTGGGTTTTGTGAAAGCCATGAAAATCGGACAAGTATCGAACGCAGGTAGGTATCCGCTTGATCTATACCCCATTCCCGAAAAGTATATTGCCAGATTTGCTCCAGATCGTTGGCTGCATATTGGCGAATCTTGTACGGCGTAGTCATTTGATATATTTTTTATGCATTGCGGCAATAAATTCCTCGCCGTCAAAATCACTTACAATTGGGCTATCTTCACCGGCTTGTAGGCGCATTCTTAATGCTTGTAATTTGGTATCATCCTCTTCAAGTTTCCTCAAGCCGGCACGAACAATTTCACTAACAGACTGAAAACGGCCTTCTTTGATTTTGTCAGAGACGAACCGATCAAAATGGTCGCCCAGTGTGACGGAGGTATTTCTAGGCATAACAGTGTCCTCATTTGGTGGTTGTATTAAATATTAATACATTTGATAAGGTGGCTGCAATGGTTTTAGGTTTCGTCGAAATAGAAGCGGTGTTGTCATGGATTTTCTAATTTGAGGCAAAACCCAAATTTATGCCAATTATCGTTACAACTTTTAGATATTAAAAAATAAGTATTTAAAAATCAAAAACTACAGTGAATTCAAATCCGGTCATCGTGCCAACTTAAGGAACCTCTGAAAAACTGACATTTTCAGCATCAGCCACTTGAAAAGTTGATCAAAGATTTGAATATTTGGCCATTTTTGTATAAAAACAGCCGGATTCGCTCCAAAATAAGCCCGTTTCTGGGCCTATTTTCAAATTTCAGACGCAATCAGGCGTCGACGTTCGTAAGCATCCCCGCGTATGACATTGGCAATCGCTGCCAGGAAGGTCAATCGGGCGGCGTTTGCGGCGGCTTCGGCAATATCGCTGACATGTCCAGAGGTGACTTTGAGGGTATGCACCAAGCCGGTTTCGTGATCAACACCGATATGAAATTTGCTGCCGAAAAACCATTGATTGCCCTTTTTACTGGCATGCATTTCCGGGTCACGCGTTTTGCTTTGATTTTTGGTCGAGGTCGGGGCGGCAATCAGGCTGGCATCGACGATGGTTCCCGCTTTTAAAAACAAACCACGCTCACCTAGTGTTTGATTGATAGCCATGAAGATTTGCTCGGTTAAGCCGTGTGCTTCGAGTAAATGCCGAAACTGCAAAATCGTGCTTTCATCGGGAATGTTTGCTAGGCGGATACCGCAAAATCGGCGCAGGGATTCAATCTCATACAGCGCATCTTCCAGGCCTGGATCGGAATAGTTGTAAACAATCTGCGCCACATGCGCACGCAGCATGGATTCCAGCGGAAAGGCTTTCTGACCGCGACCCTTGCCGAGCGCGTAATGCGGGGCAATCACCGCCATCATGGACTGCCAGGGTAATAATCCGTTGAGTTGATCGAGAAACTTTTCGCGACGGGTGACTTTGCCTTTATGGGCGTATTCGGCATCGGCAAAACTCAGCTGTTGGTAGTGATCCATGGGCGTTCTCTCGATAACAACTTTGATGGTTATATTATATCGCAGACGAGCAATTAATCAGAGGTTCCCTAAGCGTAGGAAACCGGTTTCCGGTAGTTTGGACATTCAGGTACTCCTTGATACAGATTAGTGTGATATTCGAGTTAACTAAAACTGTGCAATAAAAAAAATTCTTTTTTTCGGCTTTAGATGCCTAAATTCAGCCCCTTTTGAACTGTTAAAAACGCTAAAAATGTGTTACTGGAAACATCCACTCGATTTTTGATTGTTTTAAAACAAGATGCTTTCTCATGTACCTATTCTCCAATAAAGTTATTTACTACTGTGTTGCAGCAAATTTCGAATTTGCAATTTGCTGCAACATTGTTAAAAAAATCGAAAATAAATGAGTCCTCACTTCAAAAACTGTCTACAAACTGTATGCGACGCTACTGGATCGAATTGAAATAATTGTCCTGGAAATTTTTGATGACATGCTTGCAATAAATCGCTAATTTGCGATTTATTGCAAGATAGACAAAAATAATTTCAGGCAAATTAAGCTTGGCAACAGAGAATATTTTCTGGACTGGATTAAACTGAATAGAAATGCTTCAGAGACAGAGTATTGCCATCTAAATCCTAGAAGGATGTGGCTACCACTACTTGCTGGAACGAATGCAAAAGAACAAACCAGATTGGGCTTGATTTCATTGAAGAATTTGAAAAAATCCTTAGTCAGGTGGGTTATCCAGGCAAAATACGGGATAATCTAATGAAATATTTCAGGTTAGAGAAAGATCCGGTCAAATACTTTTACGGGCACTGGCTTCCTGAAATATACCTAAAACTCTGTGATTCGCTATAAAGGTTATTAAGGACTTTAATCTACCATGAACCAACAAAACCTAGCCCCCTTCATTTGGAACATAGCCGATTTGTTATTAGGGGCTTTCAAACCATCGGAATACGGTCGCATCATCCTGCCGTTTACCGTGTTGCGCCGGTTGGAATGCGTGTTGGAGCCGACTCGCAAGCAAGTACAACAACAATTTGCCGGGTTAAAAGGCTCACCGGTCGATCTGGATCTGGTATTGCCCAATACCGCTCTAGCCAGTTTCTACAATATTTCTGAATTCAGCCTAGCAACTGTCGGTTCAACCAGCACCCGTGCCAACCTGGAAGACTATATCGCCAAATTCTCCGGCAACGCCCGTCAGGTATTCGAGCATTTCGCCTTCGATCGCTGGCTGGAGAAACTGGAAAAAGCCAATCTTTTGTATCTGGTTACCCAGAAATTCGCCACCATCGACCTGCATCCAGATGTGATCAGCAACCACGAAATGGGACTGATCTTCGAACACCTGATCCGCAAATTCGCCGAATCTTCCAACGACGACGCCGGACAATACTTTACCCCGCGCGACGTGGTGCGGCTGGTCACCACGCTGGTGTTTGCCAGCGATCACGACGCACTGAATGGTGAAGGCGTGGTGCGCACCGTGTATGACTGCGCCGCCGGTACCGGCGGTTTTCTGTCTTCAGCCATCGAGCAAGTCTACGAATGGAATTCAAACGCCCGGCTGATCCCCTACGCCCAGGAACTCAATCCGGAGACTTACGCCATTTCCGTGGCCGATAAGCTGATCCAGGGCTATGACACCAAAAACATCAAGCTTGGTAACACCCTGTCCAACGACCTGCTGCCGCATGAGCAGTTCGATTATTGTCTGGCCAATCCGCCTTTCGGGGTGAAATGGGAGAACGTGCAAAAAGCCGTGCAGGACGAACACAAACAACTTGGCTTTGGCGGCCGTTTCGGCCCCGGTCTGCCGCGCGTCGGCGACGGTTCGCTGTTGTTTCTGCTGCATTTGCTGCACAAGCGCAAGCCGGTCGCCCAAGGCGGCAGCCGGATCGGCATCGTGCTGTCCGGCTCGCCGCTGTTCAACGGCGGCGCGGGCTCCGGCGAATCGGAAATCCGCCGCTGGATACTGGAAAACGACTTGCTGGAAGCCATTATCGCCCTGCCCAATGATTTGTTCTACAACACCGGCATCGGTACTTATGTGTGGATACTCAGCAACCACAAAACCGCCGAACGCAAAGGCAAAGTGCAGTTAATTGACGCCACCGCTATGCATTCGGCTATGCGCAAATCATTGGGCAGCAAGCGCAAATTACTGTCGGAAGCACAGATTGCCGACATCGCCCGCCTGCATGACGGCTTTGCCGATACCCCGACCAGTAAAATATTCAACACTACCGACTTCGGCTACCGCCGTATTACCGTGGAACGGCCATTACGCTTGCGCTTTACAGTCAACGCCGAAAATCTGGCTTTGTACCGCGCTACCAAGGGTGCGGAACAAAGCGAAGCTTTCGCCGCTTTATTGGAAAAAACCGAACATTTCGACGATTTGCCCGGTTTTTTAAAAGCCGCCAAGGTCAAAAAACTGGGCAAAGCCGGGCAAAAAGCCGTGTTGAGTTGTTTCGGCAACAAATGCCCCGAGGCGGAAATCGTCAGGGACACAGACGGCAAACCGCTGGCCGATCCGGATTTGCGTGAAAACGAAAATGTACCGCTCAATCAGGACATCCATACCTACTTCACCCGCGAAGTGCTGCCGCATGTGCCAGATGCCTGGATAGACGACGGCAAGCGTGACGACAAAGATGGCCAGATCGGCATAGTCGGTTACGAAATCAATTTTAACCGCTACTTCTACCAATACCAGCCGCCGCGCCAGCTGGCGGACATTGACGCCGATTTGAAAGCGGTGGAGGCTGAAATTGCCGCGTTATTGAATGAGGTGACTGCGTGAGAATGGTTATTGATCGTAGGAAATTAAAAACTTTCGACACTGTTGAGAGTTTTATCTTAGCCTTTATGCAAACTTAGCTACAAGGAGTCATATTGATGCAAGCCATAGAATTTGAAGCAACCGCTTATCAACATAGCATAAAAATACCGGAAACAGTTCCAGATGGCGTACCCATCAGGGTACTGCTGCTCATCGAAGACCGTCCGCCTGAATCTGTTTCGGATGTTAAGACGCTATTGGCGACTCTCACCGATGGTCTGACAGATGAGGACTTGATGCGTCCGCGCGATTCGGGCAGGGAACCAGTCGAATGGGATATTTAATCGACACCAATATTCTGTCCGAATTGCAGAAAGGCCAGAAAGCAAATCCGGGCGTTTTGCTCTGGTACAACAATACTAACAGTAATGAACTTTTCTTGTCGGTGCTGGTGGTTGGAGAGATTCGTCAAGGGATAGAGCGTCTTCGTCGTCGTGATCCTGAGCAAGCCACCCGGCTAGAAGCGCGTATGTCAGCAGTACAGGCAGCGATGACAGAGCGGTTGCTGCCAGTGTCCATAGCCATTGCCGAACGCTGGGGACGCAATAATGTACCAGATGCCCTGCCGATTATTGATGGTTTGCTTGCTGCAACAGCGCTTGAGCACGATCTGGTTTTGGTCACCCGTAATGTGAGAGATGTCGAGCGTAGCGGGGTTAGGCTCCTCAATCCTTTTTCTACACCCTCCTCAGCATGAGCCATTATCGGCCTTATCCTGTGTATAAGGATTCCGGGGTGGAATGGTTGGGGATGGTGCCGGAGCATTGGGAATTAAGGCGTTTAAAATTTAACTTTCGACTTATAAGCGAAAAAGCAGAACATCGTACACAAACCATTGCTTTGGAAAATATTGAAAGTTGGACAGGTCGTTATATTCAAACTGACACCGAGTTTGAAGGCGATGGCATAGCTTTTAAAATTGGTGACATTTTGTTTGGGAAATTGCGACCCTATCTAGCAAAGGTTTATTTAGCAAATTCATCTGGTGAAGCTGTAGGCGACGTCTTTGTCATTCGACCTGGTTCATTTGTGTATCCCGCTTTTGCACAGTATCAATTTTTATCCAACGAATTTATTAAAACAGTCGATGGTTCGACTTATGGTGCAAAAATGCCTAGGGTCAGTTGGGATTTTTTCTCTGATATGCCTCTTTGTACTCCTTCTGTAGAAGAACAAAAGGTAGTTGTCCAAAAGTTAGACAGCGAAACAGCCCGCATCGATGCATTGGTCAGCAAGAAAACCCGCTTTATCGAACTACTGCGCGAGAAGCGGCAGGCGCTGATTACTCAAGCCGTCACCAAGGGACTTGACCCGAATGTGAAGATGAAGGATTCCAGAGTGGAATGGCTGGGGGATGTGCCGGAGCATTGGCAAATCAAGCAAATTAAATATCTGGCAACACATATTGGTAGCGGCAAAACCCCATCGGGTGGGGCAGAAGTTTACCAAGACTCTGGGGTAATTTTTTTAAGGAGTCAAAACATTCACGACGATGGAATACGATTAGAAGATGTTGCTTACATTACCGAAGAGGTTGATCAAGATATGCGAGGGAGCCGTGTTTTTCAAGGCGATATATTGCTAAATATCACAGGGGCTTCAATTGGTCGAAGTTGCATGGTTGCAGATAACATAGGCCAAGCAAATGTGAATCAGCACGTATGTATTGTTCGCATCATTGACAAAGTGACAGCGGTTTGGGTGGCTGAGTATTTTCTGAGCACTGCTATAAAGGCGCAAATAGATTTTTCTCAAAATGGCGCTGGCCGCGAAGGGCTTAACTTTGAGCAAATTGGAAATATGGTAATTGCTTTACCACCAGTTCACGAAGAATTATCGATTTGTAAAATGCTTTCAACTAATCGAAATAGGCTTGACACCTTAATCTCCAAAACCGAACACAGCATAGAACTCCTCAAAGAACGCCGCAGCGCCCTAATTACCGCCGCCGTCACCGGCCAACTTGATTTACGGGAGGCGGTATGAACCAAGGCCGCAGCATCCGCTTGTTTCTAGTGGACGGTACGCCGCATGGCTTGCTGACCGCCGAAATCATGAACTGGACTGGGCATGTTTTGACTGGCCCGCGCAGCAAACTGGCCGAATTGATACAGCGCCCGGAATGCGGACGCACCGGCGTTTATTTTCTGGTTGGCCCCGATCCTGACAATAGCCTTCGCTCCTTAGTCTATATCGGCGAGTCCGACGATGTGGCCAGACGGCTAAAGGAACACAACCGGCCTGAAGAACAGGGCGGCAAGGATTTTTGGGAAAAAGCTTGTTTGGTGACCAGTAAAGATCAAAATCTCACCAAATCTCACGTTAAACATCTGGAAAGCCGTTTGATTGGCATTACCAAACAGCTTGGCTATTGCAAGGTGATCAATGGTACTGGACATGACTACGGTGGTTTGCCGGAATCCGATCTTGCCGATATGGCGTTTTTTCTGGAACAGATACGCACCGTGTTGCCGGTAGTGGGCTTTGATTTTCTGCGCGAACAGAATAAACCTTCTAGTTCGGCAACTACCGTCAGCAAACAACCCGTCAATCTGTCACCGCGATTTGTTACTCAAGTACCCAAGCATAACGAGCAAGCCATAGCCCAGGAAGTTGATGGCGTTTTCTTTGTGCTTAAAGGCTCTAAAGCCAGAGATGCTTGGAAGGGTCTGGAAGAAGGCGGCTACCGACCATTATTCAATCAACTTTTGGCGGATGCTGTGTTGCAGCCTGATGGCAATGGCCTGATGGTGTTTACCGACGATCAGGCATTTTCCAGCCCTAGCGCCGCTGCTGCGGTAATTTCGGGGCGAAGCGCTAATGGTCGAAAGGTGTGGATAGTGGAAAACACCGCGCAAAGCTATGCCGAATGGCAGAATCAGCAGTTGAGCCAACTGGGCGATGAGCAACCAGTCAATAATACAAATGCCATTGTCACTAATTTAGAAGTGACAGACGATTAATCACTGATAGCGCATAGAACACTTAGCAAAGGAAGTCATGAGCCAAATCCATCACGAATGCGAACTGGAACGCCACATAGTCGAACAACTGGCAGAAGCCGGCTGGCTGGTCGGCAAATCCAGTGGCTATGACCAAGCCCGTGCGCTGTTTCCGGCAGATGTGATCGGCTGGCTGCAAGAAAGCCAACCCCAAGCCTGGGCTAAACTCTCCAGCCTGAATGGCGCCGGAACCGAGACCGCGGTACTGGATAGATTGGTGAAAACCCTGTCCAGTAAGGACGGCGGCACGGTGCATGTATTGCGCGATGGTTTTGCCATGGCTGGCGGCGGCACCTTGGCTATGAGTCAGGCTTTGCCGGAGGATGATAGAAACCAGACCGTGTTGACACGTTATGCCGCCAACCGCTTGCGGGTAGTGCCGCAATTGCGCTATTCCCTGCACAAGGGCGACGAGATCGATCTGGCGTTTTTCATCAACGGCATACCGGTCGCCACCGTGGAGCTGAAAACAGATTTCACCCAGTCGGTACAGGCGGCGATGCAGCAATACCGCATGGACAGGCCGCCGAAAAACGAAAAAACCGGCCGCGCCGAACCTTTACTGACTTTTAAGCGGGGCGCGGTGGTGCATTTCGCCATGAGCGATAGCGACATTCGCATGACGACCAAACTGGCGGGCGACTCCACTTTCTTTCTGCCGTTTAATCGCGGTAACGACGGCGCGGCAGGTAATCCGCCCGGCGATAATGGCAGCTATCCGGTTAGCTACTTCTGGCGGCAAGTATTGCAAAAAGATAATTGGCTGCGGATATTCCAGCGTTTTGTGCTGCTGGAGCGCAAGGAAGAGCAGGATGCTCTGGGTAAAACCTATTTCAAGGAAAACCTGATCTTTCCGCGTTTTCATCAATGGGAAGGCGTGACGAAAATGGTGGATACGGTGCGCCTGGAAGGTACGGGCCAGCCTTATCTGATCCAACACAGCGCCGGTTCCGGCAAGACCAACACCATCGCCTGGATGGCGCATTCCTTGATTCGGGTGCGGCAAGCGGATGGCGAACCTTATTTTCATAGCGTGATCGTCGTCACCGACCGCGCCGTGCTGGATAAACAACTACAGGACGCCATCGCCCAGATTGAACATCAAACCGGTGTGGTCTGCGCGATAGACCGGCAAACCTCCAGCAAACCGAAAAGCCAGCAATTGGCAGAGGCCATGCTCAGCGGTACGCCGATTATTGTGGTGACCTTGCAGACTTTTCCGCACGCCCAAAAGCTTATTCTGGCCGAACAGAGTCTACGCGACAGGCGTTTCGCCATCATTATTGACGAGGCGCACAGCTCAACCGGCGGCACCACCGCGGATGACTTGCGCTATGTCCTGACCGGACAGAGCGAAGAAGAATGGGAAAAACTCAGCAAGGAGGAAAAACTGTCGGTGTGGCAGTCTTCCCGGCAACGGCCCGGCAATGCCAGCTATTTTGCCTTTACCGCAACACCTAAGCATTCCACGTTAAGTCTATTCGGAAGACCACTTAAACCGGAGCTGCCGCCTGCCAAAGACAATCCCCCGGTGCCGTTTCATCTGTACACCATGCAGCAGGCCATTGAGGAAGGTTTTATCCTGGATGTGCTGAAAAATTACACCACCTATGACGTGGCCTTGCGTATCGGTTCCGAATTTGCCAAGCAGTCGGATCAACGTGTCGATGAAAAAAGCGCGAAACGGGCGCTGGCCAAGTGGCTGTCACTGCATCCAACCAATGTGGCGCAGAAGGTGGAATTGATCGTGGAGCATTTTCGCAGCAATGTCGCCCACTTACTGGGCGGTCAGGCCAAAGCCATGGTGGTGACGTCTTCCAGAGCATCGGCGGTTAAATACCAATTGGCTCTGGAAAAATATTGTCAGAGTAAAGGCTATCAAAATATTCAGGCCATGGTGGCTTTTTCCAGCGAAATTTCGAACCAGGAAGTGTTGGACGGCCAGTATGCCGAAAAGCACCAGTTTAACGAAACCAATATGAATCCGGGTCTCAAGGGCCGGGACATGCGTAAGGCGTTTGCGACGCAGGAATATCAGGTGATGATCGTCGCCAATAAATTCCAGACCGGATTTGATCAGCCGAAACTGGTCGCCATGTATCTGGATAAGAAAATTTCCGGTGTGGAAGCGGTGCAAACCCTGTCTCGTCTGAACCGGACCTATCCAGGCAAGGATAAGACCTTTGTGCTGGATTTTGCCAATAAAGCTGAAGAAATCCTGGCGGCGTTCAGAACCTTTTACCGCGATGCCCAGGTTGCCGATGTGCAGGACCCGAATATCGTTTACGACATCAAACAGCGTCTGGATGGCATGTATCTTTATGAAGCCAAGGAAGTGGAGGCATTTGGCGAGGCCGTTGTCAGTCAATACGTTACCCACCAGAAGCTGTATTCCTTAACCCAACCGGCCACCGACCGCTTTAACGGAAAACTGAAAGCCCTGAATGACGCCATAGACCAGTGGGACGAAGCCTGGCGCATCGCCAAAGACGCCGGTGATGAAAAAGCCATGGAAGATGCCGATATTCAGCGCTCGGAACAGACCAAGGCCCGCGATGCACTGATGATCTTTAGCGAGAGCCTATCCAAGTTTGTCCGCACCTACGAATATGTGGCGCAACTGGTCGACTTTGCCGATCCGGAGCTGGAAGCGTTTGCCTGTTACGCCCGTCTATTACGCAAACGCTTGAAAGGCATTGCCCCTGAACAAGTTGACTTGGGCGATTTGACGCTGACGCACTATAAAACCACCAAAGGCGGAACACTGACAGGTGTCGGCATAGGAGAGGAACAACCGGAACTCTATGGTATTACCGACAATGGTTTGCGCGATGCTCGCGACCGTGAAAAGAAATATCTGTCGGAACTGATAGAAAAACTCAATGACGCTTTCGGCAAAGACATCGGCGACAAGGACAAAGTAGCCTTTGCGGTACATGTCTCTGAAAAGCTGCGCGACGACGCCATCGTCATGGCCCAGGTACAAAACAATAGCCGCGATCAGGCCATGAAAGCCAATCTGCCCGCAGCCACCGTAGCCGCTATAGTCGCTGCCATGAACACCCACCAAAGCCTAGCAACCAAGCTGTTAAGCGATGAAGTGACGCGCGACCTGTTTCTTGCCGTGGTTTATGAAATGCTGAAGAAGGATGTGAGTGGGGATTTAGTGGCTGCGGCGAGAGGTCTATAGATTATTGTTTGCTAATGCCTATGTTTTTTATGTTACGACTGGTTGATTTTTCGGGTGGGGACATTTCGATTAAACCTGCCTCTAACGCATTGCTGAGTTAGCCTAGGCGGAGATTAGCTTGGCTCTCCGAACACATCCCTATTTTTATCACCTTACATCACTCGCAATAGCGGGCCAACTTGAGGGGTGACTTGGTGGGCGCCTTGAGGGGTAACTTGAGGGGTAACTTGAGGGGTAACTTGGAGGGTACTTCGGATTCAGCATCGGGCTGCCCACCCCCTCATGATGTGCAACGATTACTGCTAAGGAACCTCTGAAAAACTGACATTTTCAGCATCAGCCACTTGAAAAGTTGATCAAAGATTTGAATATTTGGCCATTTTTGTATAAAAACAGCCGGATTTACTCCAAAATAAGCCCGTTTCTGGGCCTATTTTCAAATTTCAGACGCAATCAGGCGTCGACGTTCGTAAGCATCCCCGCGTATGACATTGGCAATCGCTGCCAGGAAGGTCAATCGGGCAGCGTTTTTGGCTAAACCGCGATAGCGATTTTTGGCGTAGCCAAAGCGGATTTTAATATCCCGAAATACGTGTTCGACCTTGGCTCGGCGGCTGGCCAGTTCGCGAGCTGCCTTGCGCATGAGTTGGGCCTCATCGCTATCGTCTTGCGTTAACTTGGCCAGTTTGCCCGGACGCATCGCAATCACACAGGTCGGCGGGTTTTCGCTTGGCATCTCGGGGCGTTTATCCAACCCTTGATAACCCGCATCGCCGTGTACAAACTGCTCTTCGCCATGCAGCAAGGCGGCGGCTTCGGCAATATCGCTGACATGTCCAGAGGTGACTTTGAGGGTATGCACCAAGCCGGTTTCGTGATCAACACCGATATGAAATTTGCTGCCGAAAAACCATTGATTGCCCTTTTTACTGGCATGCATTTCCGGGTCACGCGTTTTGCTTTGATTTTTGGTCGAGGTCGGGGCGGCAATCAGGCTGGCATCGACGATGGTTCCCGCTTTTAAAAACAAACCACGCTCACCTAGTGTTTGATTGATAGCCATGAAGATTTGCTCGGTTAAGCCGTGTGCTTCGAGTAAATGCCGAAACTGCAAAATCGTGCTTTCATCGGGAATGTTTGCTAGGCGGATACCGCAAAATCGGCGCAGGGATTCAATCTCATACAGCGCATCTTCCATGCCTGGATCGGAATAGTTGTAAACAATCTGCGCCACATGCGCACGCAGCATGGATTCCAGCGGAAAGGCTTTCCGACCGCGACCCTTGCCGAGCGCGTAATGCGGGGCAATCACCGCCATCATGGACTGCCAGGGTAATAATCCGTTGAGTTGATCGAGAAACTTTTCGCGACGGGTGACTTTGCCTTTATGGGCGTATTCGGCATCGGCAAAACTCAGCTGTTGGTAGTGATCCATGGGCGTTCTCTCGATAACAACTTTGATGGTTATATTATATCGCAGACGAGCAATTAATCAGAGGTTCCTAAAGTGCTTTACAATTAGCACTGAATTATTTGGACTCGCCATATGTCGATAACAGAGAGCCAGGTCGAGCAAAGCTTAATCGCTAAATTAACCGATCTTAAATATACACATCGCCACGACATTCGCGACCGCGATGCGCTTGAGCAAAACTTCCGTCAAAAATTTGAGGCGTTAAACCGCGTTCACCTAACTGACGCGGAATTTGCCCGCTTGCGCGACGAAATTGTCACCACCGACGTGTTCACTGCTGCAAAGAAACTTCGCGAGCGTAATACGTTCATACGTGAGGACGGCACACCGCTGCAATATACATTAGTCAATATTAAAGACTGGTGTAAGAACGACTTCGAAGTTGTCAACCAACTGCGTATTAATACCGATAACAGCCATCATCGCTACGACGTAATTTTGCTGATCAACGGCGTACCTGTAGTGCAGATCAAGCTGAAAACCCTTCAAGTCAGCCCGCGCCGTGCTATGGAGCAAATCGTCGAGTACAAAAACGACTCAGGCAATGGCTACACCCATACGCTGCTGTGCTTTATGCAGTTGTTCATTGTCAGCAATGGAAGCGACACCCGCTATTTTGCCAATAATCACCACCAGCACTTTAGCTTCAACGCCGACGAGCGATTTTTACCGCCGCTGAAAATCTTGGAAGCGGAACGTAAGTGGAGCGAAGATTTTTAGTCCCCGATAGGCGTAGCGCCGGGCGGGTTTTCGAAGCGAAGCGGAGAAAACCTGCAAGGCATCGCGAAACGCCGTCAAGTCACTTGGAGCCGAAGTTCCGATCCCCTTGTTGGGTCGGAACGAGGTGAGGAGGACGAATCGGGGCCGCCGGAGGCATTAGCGGTCGCGTAATTTTTGCCGCTTGTTGGGGCTGGGATGCCCCTAAACAAGCTTTCGCAAAAATAGCGACTCACTGATCTATCAATTGGCAGATGAAAACAACAACAAAATCGCCCATTTATATGAGTTTGCCGATAAGTTTTTAGCAAAATGCACGCTGGGGCAAATGATTAGCCGCTATATGGTGTTGGTCGCTAGCGAGCAAAAGCTGATGATCATGCGCCCATATTCGCATTTCGAGCCACAAGAGATGATGGAAGAAAACAAACAACATTTTAAAAACATTTTGACCAAGTTCATGGCTGATTATGAGTTCAACCCCACGTTATTCCCGGAAATCACTGAAGAGACATCGGTATGACCGAACAAGAACTCAATCTACAGATCAAAATCCTATGGGGCATCGCCGATCAACTGCGCGAAGCGATGAATGCCGAAGCTGTGATAAACAAGGCGATTGCTAATTGTGACGCACTGCGTCACAAATTGAGCTTGAACAGTGACCTAAATTTTCAGAAGGTATAAATCAATGGAAGCAATTCGTGAAATTCAAACGGTAAAAAACGGCGAAGTCCAACTTCAATTGCCTAAACAATTCTGGGGGCAAGAAGTTGAAATTATTGTGCTTGCTATGCGGCCAGCCGCTACGCCGTCTATGGGTAAAAAAAGCTTACGTGGCATTTTGAAACACTATGCCAATCCGGCGTTGATGGAAAAGGAGCAATCGGCTTGGTTTGATTCAGTAGGGGAAAGCGATGAGCTTGGTTGATGCCAATATCGTCTTGCGTTATTTGCTTGACGATCATGCCGAATTATCGGCGAAAGCAGCGGCAATTCTGGAACAACAAACGGTAACCTTGCCTATCGAAGCGGCTTGCGAAGTGGTATACGTATTGCAAAAAGTCTATGCCGTGAATCGAGAAGAGATTCGGCAACTGCTAACCTGCTGCACGAAGCACTGGTGAGCATGGAAAAACCCGAAGTATTTTTTAAAGCACTTGAATACTTTGGCAACACTTCGCTCGATTTTGTGGATATCTTACTCTGCGCTTACCACACGGTAGAAGGACAGGAAGTATTCTCTTTCGACCAAAAGCTCATTCAGTTTATGCAACGAGCCAATCAACCATCAGCCCCAATATGATAGAACAAGAACTTAATCAACTGGGTAAAACGCAGTGGGACATCGCAGACCAACTGCGCGGGGCGATGAATGCCGACGATTTCCGCGACTATATGCTGTCATTTCTATTCTTGCGTTATCTCTCTGATAATTATGAATCTGCGGCGAAAAAAGAACTTGGTTCTGATTATCCTGATGTACTGCCAGATGTGATGCGAACCTTAGGCGCAACATCATTACTCCAAATTTGGTATGAGGACAACAAAGATGATGTGGCTGATTTTGAGACGCAAATGCGCCGCAAAGTGCATTAACCACGGAGACAGTAAATGGAGCAATCATGCCTTTTTGGCCCCAGTTTTCTCGAAAAATTTGTCGGGAAACATATTCTTTACGATCCTAAAGTAGCAATTTTGGAATTAATTGCTAATGCTTGGGATGCTGGTGCGACACAGAATGGCTGGTATCAATTTCCGTTTCGGATTGTTCAAGGATAAAATGTTCCATGGCTCACTCAATGGGTGAAATTATATTGAGCCTATTTTATCAAATTATGCCTTTTAAATCATTCGGATAGAGGGATTCTTGTGATTTAAAGTCACGGATTCAGGTATATCGCAGACGAGCAATTAATCAGAGGTTCCTGAACCAAATTATATTCGTGTCGGAATTTCAATATACCATTACCAATCGAAAAGAATTTAAACCATGAAGGAATCATAACCGAAGCGGATACTTGTCGTGAATTTGTTACGCCTAGACTTATTCAAGTTGGCTGATCCATTTCTCCTCATTCCATTGGAGAGCAGCGATCCTTTACGAATGGCCGAATTTTTGTAACGGGCGGCAAAGTCCGTCGAGGCCAACAAAAACGTGCAGATTATTTACTCTATTACCGCCGTGACTTCCCGTTAGCTGTTGTCGAAGTCAAAAGCATTGCCTTTCCAGCAGAAACCGGGGTCCAGCAGGCTCGCGAGTATGCAGAAATTCTTGGTCTAAAATTCGCCTATGCCACCAATGGTCGGCAGATTATCGAAATCGATTACACTACGGGGACAGAACGGGTAATTAACCAATACCCCAGCCCCGATGAACTCTGGCAGCGGTTAACGGCTTCCGCTTCTTTATCTGAAACCGCCAGCAACCACTTGCTGGAGCCGTTTAATTTGGTGTCCGGCAAAATTCCCCGTTACTATCAGGTCATAGCCATCAACCTGATTATTGAATCGATTTTGCTCGGACAAAAACGCATTCTGGCGACCATGGCTACTGGTACTGGCAAAACCTGTGTCGCTTTTCAACTGTGTTGGAAATTGTGGAATAGTCGTTGGACAAATTCGTCTGGAACAAATTTGGACGCATATAATTCGCCCGCAGGGTCCGCGCCAGGGATGGTGCGGATCAGTCGGACAGGCGAATATCGACGACCAAAAATTTTGTTCTTGGCTGATCGCAATATTCTGGTCGACGATCCAATGGCCAAAATGTTTGCGCCGTTTGGCGATGCTCGCTACAAGATTTCCAGCAGTGATGTGAGTCAAGGTCGGGAAATGTATTTCGGCATCTATCAAGCCCTCACGAACGCATCCAGTGACGTATTTCGCCAATATCGACCAGATTTTTTTGATTTAATCATCATCGACGAATGTCGCCGTGGCTCAAGCCGCAACGATACCATCGTCCGCTTGCCGCAAGGCGTCTTTGCACCGTACACCGATATTCCGGCCAATTTGCTGTTTTTCCAGCGAGGCGGCCCAACCGAAACCATTTGGTATTACGAACAACCGTTACCCGAAGGCCGCAAGAAATACAGCAAAACAGCCCCATTGCAGTTCGAGGAACTGGAGCCGGCTTTAAACTGGTGGCAGAATCGTGAAGGAAATCCGCAAGCTTGGAAGGTAGATTTTGCAGGCAAACGCGCTATTGCGCTTGCTGCAGCCGAACCATATTGGCAACGTGCCGAGAGCGAACGAGCGGCAGCGCTGGCCGTGGGTAAACAAATGCGTGAATTGGAACAAGCCTTAGCCGCCGCCAGCAATAGCGACAAAGCCGCGTTGCAAACTCAGCTTCGCGACTTGAAAGCCCGGCAACAAGCTCACGATGCGGCTGCCAAATCGGCGCAAAGTGAAGGCGATGCACTGTACTGGCCAATTTACAATCTCGACCTAAAAAATCCCCACGCCAAAGAAGGACTTGAGCATGCCGACCCCAAAGACCTGATCGCCAGCATGCGTAGTCACGAATCAGAAGTCATGCGCCTGTTGGGCGAAATCGAGGCATTGGTGCATGAGGTAGAGCAATGACCGAGAAAATCGATTTACCCATTGCTTACGGCGACATCCATACCGACATTGTTACACTGCTCGAAAACGCCGCCGCACCGCCGCGCGTAGCGTTAATGCATTGATGACAGCCAGTTACTGGGAAATTGGCCGTCGCATCCTCGAATTTGAACAAGGCGGTGAAGAACGGGCCGGTTACAAACAACAATTGCTTAAACGACTATCGCATGATTTGACATCTAAATTCGGCCGTGGCTTTAGTGTCGACAATTTGGAGCTGATGCGTTTGTTCTACAGCACTTATCCGCCGGAGCGCATTTCCGAAACGCTGTCTCGGAAATTACCTGCAGCGGATACGGACAGAAAATCCGAGACAGTGTCTCGGATTTTGAGCCTCGATCAACTCGCCACGGCCTTTTCGTTGTCATGGTCGCATTATGTGCATTTAATGCGCAGCACCCGTTCGACCGAGGAGCGGGATTTTTACGAAGCCGAAGCCTTACGTTGCGGATGGAGTGTTCGCCAACTGAACCGTCAGATCAATAGTGCTTTTTATACCCGAGCGCTATTGTCAAAAAACAAAGTTGCCCTGTTGCATCAGGCCGAACAGACTGAACCCGGCGACCTTATGACACCCGAGGAAGCCATCAAGGATCCGTTCGTATTGGAATTCCTTAACCTGAAAGACCAATACTCGGAATCCGATCTCGAAGACGAACTGATCCAGCATTTGGCCGATTTTCTGCTGGAATTGGACGACGACTTTGCCTTTGTCGGTCGTCAGCGCCGCTTGCGGCTTGACGACACCTGGTTTCGCATCGATTTGCTGTTTTTCCATCGCCGTTTGAAATGTCTAGTAGTGATCGATCTCAAATTGGAGGCGCGGCGTTTGACCGGACCGAAAAGTGTGGGTGATATATGAGTCGGTGGCCCAAAGTCAAATTAGGCGAGGTTCTAAAACTTGATCTTCACAAAGAACCAATTGATGTTTCACAAACTTATGAAATGGTTGGTGTTCTTAGTTTTGGTCGAGGCTTATTCAAACGGGAAACCATAGAAAACGGGAATACAAGCTACAAACATTTCTTACGTCTGTCGGCAGAACATATAGTCATGAGCCAGTTATTCGGTTGGGAAGGCGCGTTAGCTCTCTGCTCCAACGCTTTTGCAGGCTGTTATGTTTCACCGCAATTTCCAACGTTTATTTGTGATCAATCGCGATTAAACCAAGAGTTTCTGGGCTGGGTCATGCGGCAACCTAGCTTTTGGGATGATCTTGGAAGCCGCGCCAAGGGCATGGGCGATAGCCAAGCTATTAATTGAACATGGTTTAGCCTTGCTACGCTGTTGGTAGACGGCACTAAAAAACCAGGGCGTAGGTACCGGGATGAAAAAGCTGTTAAACGGCGCCAAGGATTTTGAGAATTTCCCGGTGCCGGTACAGATAGACACTATTCGTGTGCATGAGCGTATCAAACGATTGAAGGGGATTTTGCGATGAATGATCAAGTTTTGGAAATTGTCCGTGGTAGTGGTAACGCGTTTACTGATTTTGGTTATCCCAACGCTGAAGTTGAACAATTAAAAACCTTATTAGCTGCCGAGATTATCGGCGTTCTTGATGATCAAGGGTTTAGTGTGCGGAAAGCTGAAGATTTAACTGGTATTGCTGCCGCTGACTTTTCGCGTATCCGCAAAGTGAAGCTAGATCGCTTTACTATTGACCGGCTAATGACAATTCTTAAACGCCTCAATCAAGATATTGAGGTGCGCGTGACTGTCCATCCCCGTCAGGCAAGTGTGGAAGCAGTGCCGCTTTTGTAAGTTCTGGCAGGCTTTTTCATACGATTTTCTTCCGCTTTCTCAGCCCATATCCCGCAATAAAGCCTGCACCGCCGGTAATTCCAGTTTGCCGGTGTGGTGGTGGATGATTTGCCCTTGGGGGTTGATCAGGAAGCTGGTGGGGGTGTAGGGGATGCCGCCGAAGCCGGTGTTGATTTCGGCATTGGGGTCCAGGGCGATGGGGTAGGGTAGCTGTTTTTCGGTGGCGATGGCCAGTACCCGGTTGGGTGGGTCGTAAGGCATGGCGACGGCGATGATGGTCAGGCCTTGCTGGTGCAGGGTGACCAGATCGGGTATTTCCGCCAGGCAGCTTTGGCAGTCGCTGGCCCAGAAGGTGATCAGCACTGGCTTACCTTTGAATTGGTTCAGGCTGAGGCTTTGGCCGTTGATGGTTTTAAAGCTAAGTGCCGGTGCGGATTTGGGGGTCGTTGCCAGCGTATAGCTGAGCGCCAGACCTAGCCCGATGGCGGCGCAGATCAGTGCATATTTGGCGATTTTGGGCATTAGACAGGCGAAGGTGGCGGCGGTTGGCGGCTGAAAAGTAAGGCCGAATTGTGTGGGGTGATTATAGCAAAGCTGCTAAAATGGGCTAAAGTTAATGCTGTTAGGTTTTAAGCGGTAGAGGACATTGTTGAATCCTGGTTTCCCTGCTTTGATAAAGGCTGCGCTGCGAATTCCTCGATTCCACTGCGTTGCATCGAGGCCACGTTGCTTGCGTTGGTTTTTTGCAAAGCCGAATGTCGTCATCTAATTATGACTGTCGTTTGATAAATGGCGATCTGATTGGTCAATGTTGTATTAACCCTTCATCTTTGAGTGTCATGAAAAAAATACTGGTTTCCGATAAGCTGGCCGAAGACGGCATCAATTTTCTGAATAGCCGGCCGGGTTTGCAGATTCATTTGCAAACCGGATTGAGCGAAGATGCTTTGTGTGAGCTGATCCCGGATTTTGATGCCTTGCTGATCCGCAGCGATACCCAGGTGACCGCCAGGGTGTTAAAGGCCGCCCCGCGCTTACAGGTGATAGGCCGGGCCGGTATTGGGGTAGATAATGTCGATCTGGCGGCGGCGCTGGAACAGGGTGTGATCGTTATGAATACCCCGGATGCCAATGCCGTGACCACGGCAGAACTGGCGCTGGCCCATCTGTTTTCCTTAAGCCGCAATCTGCCGCAGGCCAATCAGTCAGTAAAAACCGGCAAATGGGAACGGGCCAGATTGATGGGCAGCGAAGTGGCGCATAAAACCCTGGCGGTGCTGGGTTTCGGCACCATAGGCCGGATTGTGGCCCAGCGCGGTTCAGGTCTGGGGATGCGGGTGATAGGATTTGATCCGTTTGTGGCGCCGGAGGTATTTGCCGCGCACGGTGCCGAGCCGGTGGATTTAGCAACTTTACTGAAACAAGCCGATTATCTGACCTTGCATTGTCCATTAATCGAAAAAACCCGTCATATCATCGGCGCTGAGCAACTGGCGCTGATGAAAAAATCGGCGCGGCTGATCAATTGCGCGCGCGGCGGTCTGGTAGATGAAGCCGCTTTGTATCAGGCTTTAAGCAGCGGTCGGCTGGCCGGGGCGGCGCTGGATGTTTATGAACAGGAGCCGCCCAAAGACTCGCCATTGCTGAGTCTGGATAACGTAGTGTTTACCCCGCATCTGGGTGCTTCCACTAACGAGGCTCAGGTGGCAGTCAGTGTGGAAATCGCCCGCCAGGTAGTCAAGTTTCTGCAAACCGGCGAAGCCGTCAACGCCCTGAATCTGCCCCGCTTATCGGCAGAAGAATTAAAACTGGCTCAGCCGTTTATGCATCTGGCCCATATACTCGGCAAAGTGCTGGCCGGCTGGATCGACCAGCCCTTAACCCGGCTGGAAGTGGCGGTATTTGGCCAGGCGGCCCAGGTCAAGATACGCCCGGTGTCAGCCGAAGCCCTGGTTGGGCTGTTGGCCGGGCAGATGTCCACCCCAGTGAACCGGGTTAATGCGGAAAACATCGCCAAGCGCCAGGGGATTACCCTGGTCGAGTCGCAATCCAATGTCTCGACCGGCTATCAGTCGCTGATCAGAATCACCGGCACCAGTGCCGGTAACACCATTAGCCTAAGCGGCACGCTGCTGGGTGATCAACATGCCCGGCTGGTAACGATCAATCAATATGAAATTGAAGTAGTCCCGGAAGGCGTGTTGCTGATTACCCGACATGATGACCGGCCCGGCGTCATCGCCGCCATCAGTTCGATACTGGGCGCCGCGCAAATTAACATCACCCGCATGCAGGTCAGTGTTGCCGATCAGCAGCAGACCGCCATGATGGTGATTAGTGTATCCAATCCTTTAACCCCAGAATTGCTGAAAGCCGTGCAGGCGGTTTCGGCGGTACATACCGTGAGGCAAATTGTATTATGAGTTTTCAGATAGTCTGTTTTGATTGCGACAGCACCTTGAGCCGCATTGAAGGCATAGACGAACTGGCCCGGCGTAAGGGCATATTTGCCGAAGTAGCAACTCTGACCGACCGGGCCATGAACGGAGAATTGGCCCTGGAAGACGTTTATGCCCTGCGCCTGGAAATGATCCGTCCCGATCAAGCCGCCATAGCCTGGGTGGCAGACTTGTATATCAAAGAACTGGTCGCCGGCGTCGAGCAAACCATACAGGCCCTGCAGGCCGCCGGCAAACAAATACATATCATCAGCGGCGGCTTGCGTCAGGCCATCTTACCCTTGGCGGCACATTTGGGCATCCCGGCTGAGCAAGTACATGCGGTGGATGTGGAATTTGATCAGCAGGGCGACTATCTGGATTTTGCCCGCCACTCGCCGCTGGCGGTCAGCGGCGGCAAAGCCCAGGTGTGCCGCAAACTGCGCCGGAGCTGGCCGGAGCTGGTACTGATAGGTGACGGCAAGACCGATCTGGAAGCCAAGCTGGCCGGAGCCTATATGATAGGTTTCGGCGGAGTGGCGGCCAGACCGCTGGTGCAGGCCCAGGCCGACGTATTTGTAGCCGGCCCCAGTCTGGCGGATGTTTTGCCGCTGGTGCTGGGCTAAGCTGCACAACGCCAATATTTTTTATCTGCCGATATTGGCGTATTCAAATACTTTGAGTATACTTGATAGCGTAAAAAATTGAGTAATCCACAAATCTGTAAAAAGCTGCTTGGATTGCTTATCTTCTAGCTTTAATGCTTGTTCTTTTTTGTATATCCTGTACCGATGCGGCTGCCTCACAGCTATTTGCTTGCTGAGTGACAGGACCTAAGCCCGCTAGAGTTAGCCGGGCTGTTTCAACCGATATGATCTTGACCAAATAGTTTGCCGGCTGGCAGGCTAATCATGCTGTTTATCATTTACTTAAGTAAAATATGTCGGATCAAAAAAAAGCTAACCCAGCATTTGCACAGGGCTTGGATCAGCTGAGTCTGCAGCATCAAAAACAGCGTAACCTTGACTTGCTGAACAGGCATGCTCCAACCGCTATTGCCATCTTTGATTGCAATATGCATTACCTGTCTGCCAGCGCCCGCTGGATCAGTGACTACCATATCCAAGGTGAAGTGCTGGGCCAGTCGCATTATCAGGCGGTAAACAATCTTTGCGGAATCTGCAAGGATTACCACGACCGGGCTTTGGCCGGCGAGACCATCACCACCGATAATTTTCTACTGGAGATGCCGGATGGAGACACCCGCTGGTTGCGTATGGAGATGGAGCCCTGGTATCAGGATAATGGCGCTATCGGCGGCATCGTGATTTTCTCCGAGGATAATACCCGGCAAAAAAATGCCGAGCTTGCCGCCGAAATCAGCCGTTCAAAATTACTGGCCGCCCTGAGCAGCATGAATGATGCCGTGTACATAGCCAATGAACAAGGGCAACTGGTTGATTTTAATGAAGCCTTCGTTAGCTATCACGGCTTTAAAAGCAAGGCAGAGTGTCCGGACAAGATAAGTGATTATTCAGCAATTTTAGAAAAAATCGGCGCCGACGGCAAAATCATACCCTGGGCGCAATGGCCGGTATTCAGAGCGATGCGTGGCGAGACAGCAACCGGCGTTGAATACAGGCTGCGTCATAAAGACAGAGGTCAAACCTGGATAGGCAGTTATAGCTTTGCGCCGCTGCGCAATAGCGATGGCCTGATTATTGGCGCACTGGTTAGCGCCCGCGATGTCACCGAACAACATCAGATGGGTCAGGAGAACCACGCCAAGCGTCTGGAGCTGGAAGAAGCCCACCGGCATCTAGTGGTGCGCCAGACTGCCGCCGCCATTGCCCATGAATTAAATCAGCCACTTAACGCCATAGTCAATTATACTAATGTAGCATTACAGATTCTGGAAACCGGCTGCCACAATAGCCAAAGCCTGGCATACGCCCTAACCCAGGCCGAACAACAGGCGCAACGGGCTGGGCGAGCCATGCACGAATTAATGGCCTTGTTGTGTAAAAACCAGAGTGTCACAGAATCACTGAATATAGCGGCCATCATGGCCGATGCAGTCGACTTTGTGATCGGCAACAACGCCCATGGCCGGCCCGTATTCCTGATCTGGCAAATAGCGCCGGGATTAGCGCCGGTGCAGGGTAACCGCCTGCAGATTCAAAAAGTGGTAGTCAATCTGATTGCCAATGCCATACAGGCCATGCAGGGCATGGCACCGGAGCAGGCAACACTGATATTAAGCGCCCAAACTTTGCCGGGGGACAGCACCCTGCAGCATGTACGGGTCAGCGATACCGGCCCAGGCTTAAGCCAAGCCCAGGCCGAAGAGGTTTTTCAACCGTTTTTTTCCACCAAAGCCAGCGGCTTGGGAATGGGGCTGGCGATTAGCCGGACGATAATAGAAGCCCATGGCGGTAAACTCTGGGTGGAATCCAGCCCTGGGGCTGGCGCCCATTTTCATTTTACCTTGCCGATTGCACAATTAATTTAACAGCCAGAGTTTGGCTAAACCCCTGCGGCAATTGGGCCGCCCAGCCTGACCGTCGCAAGCTGGCGTTAAGCAGGTCATGGACAATAACACTGATGCTAAGTGAACATCATGCAAAAACGATCTGATCAACAAAAAGCCCAACTGTTTGAGAGTCACTACAATGCCGCCCAATTCAAGTCTAGCGGTGATGGGCTTAAGTCGGATAATGCCGCCGGTATTAATGCCGATAACCTGTCAGTGCCAGGGGTGGTAAAGATTTTAGAGGGGCAGGAACAGGCCAAACTGCAGCACTTAAAACAGCATAACCTTAATTTACTCAACAATTACGCCCCGGCTGCCATTGCCATATTTGATCGCAATATGCGTTATTTATCGGCCAGCGCCCGCTGGATCAGTGATTTTAATATTCAGGGCGAAGTGCTGGGCCAGTCGCACTATCAGATATTTACCAACCTGTGCAGCGCTTGTATAGATTATCATCGCCGGGCTATGGCCGGGGAAATCATCACCGCAGACAACTACCGATTTGAGATGCCCAATGGTGAAGTGCGCTGGTTGCGTCTGGAAATGGGACCCTGGCGTGAGGAAAACGGCGAAATCGGCGGCATAGTTATTTTTACCGAAGACAACACCCAACGCAAAAAAGCCGAGCTGGAGTCCGAAGTCAGCCGGGCCAAATTACAGGCGGCGTTAAGCAGCATGCATGATGCCGTGTATATCGCCAATGACCACGGCGAAATGATCGACTTTAATCAGGCTTTTGTGTCGTTTCACCGCTTTCAATCCAAAGCGGACTGCCCGCTGCATTTTGCCGAGTATCGAACCGAATTAGATGTATTTTTGATGAACGGCGAACCGGCCAGACGTGAACAATTGCCGGTGGCCAGAGCCTTGACCGGGGAAGCGGCCAGCGGCGTTGAATATACCCTGCGCAGTAAGCGCACCGGTGAAACCTGGATAGGCCATTATAGTTTTGCCCCGATACACAACAGCGCCGGCCAGATTAGCGGAGCCGTGGTCAATGCCCGTGATATTACCCAGCAGCGCAATATGGAAAAGCTGATCCAAATCAAACGCATCCAGCTTGATGAAGCCAATCAGCATTTGCTGGTGCGCCAAACAGCGGCAGCGATTGCTCATGAACTTAACCAACCGCTGGCTGCCGTGGCCAATTACACCAGTGTCGCTTTACACATCCTGGAAACCGATACCCAGAATTTGGAAACCCTGCGATATGCCTTAACCCATGCCGAACAGCAAGCCCAACGGGCCGGGAAAGTCATGCATGAATTAATGGCTTTGTTGTACAAAAATCAAAGTGAGAAAGAGCCATTGGATATGCCTGCCGTCATGGCCGAAGCTGTCGAGATTGCGCTAGGCAATTGCGGCAGTTGCCGACAGCCGCAGCTGATCTGGCAAATTGAGCCGGCGTTGTCACCGGTATTGGGTAATTATCTGCAAATCCAAAAAGTGGTGGTTAATCTAATTGCTAACGCCATACAAGCCATGCAAAGCATCGATGCCGCCCAAGCCACCCTGGTACTAAGCATCGCCGGCTTCGTAGAGGATGCAGCCCTACAGCATTTTTGTGTCAGTGATAGCGGCACAGGCTTAAGCCAGAAAGCGATAAATGAGGTTTTTCAACCGTTTTATTCTACCAAAGCCACCGGCCTGGGCATGGGTTTGGCCATTAGCCGGACCATTATAGAAGCCCACGGCGGCAAACTTTGGGCAGAGTCCAACCCCGGAGCCGGCGCCAGTTTCCACTTTACCCTGCCGGTGACAAAATAGGATTAGATGTCAACAAAGAAATAAAAAACCAACATCGCAGTAAAGAATAAAATCCCACTTAAAACTTCAATAATCAGTTTTTTTGTTCGTCTTCTTAATCTCATAAATATGGGCAAAAAATAGCAGTTATATTTAGATAAAATTACTTTTTACTCAAAACCTAGAATAACGACTTTCTATGCAGTAAAAGGTTCACAATTATCCTTCGCCAGCTACCAAAAAAATTGCAGCAGCATAGCCTTAAATTTTTTCAGCACAAGCTAAGGGTGGTTGTTGTGATGGTTGATAATGACGACTTTACCGTCCCTGGTTTGTTAAATAGCATTCATCCATTAGTATGGGCAGCTGTTTTCAGGGGACCAGCCCCCACATAGCCATGATGGCATAGCTTAGGCGCAGGGCTACTTGGAAATCACATCCCCCATGTCAAATAGCACTAACGCAAAAGATAAGTTTATCATGCTGCTGGTGTTTTAACCAGTCAACCAGGCCGATACCGGTAATTGCAAAGAGCTGGATAAGTTTGGTGCAATAAGCAACACCAAAATCTGGTGTCCATCATCTATCCACAAATATTGTAATGAAATAAATGGTTGCTGGCAAGCTAAGCTGAGTATTTTTTAGCCAAGAAATAAACCGGATAACTGTGAGTTCAATTTGATTTGTCGGATGGTGTAAAAAAATTGCAGCAGGGCAGTCCTGGCAAGTTTTCAGTTACGCCAATGCCGGCTCGTGCTAACTTGTTAACTGCTGGTATCAGGTCTTCCATCAGCCATATAGCCTGTTATTTTAGTTCAGTAATGATACAGCTTGATTACAGATAGCAATCAGCAGCACAGACCAGATTTAAGTTTCTGGCCAATTGGTAAGAATTGACCGGGGCCATACCCAAAATTTTGCCGGTTTTAATGATGGCTTGGGTTGCAGATAACCGTATCTTATAGGTGCGTTTTATTAACATGATTTACTGCCGATATCGTTAAAAGTATTTGATACCAAACTGGCGGTATTTATTCGGCTTACCCGCAACACCGCAACAACTTTATACAAACCACCAGAATAACCAGTAAAACCACAGCAGAGAATCCGTATTACTACTGAGTAAAACTACTCAGTATTGCAATTGCCGCAACTTGCAAATCCGGGTCGGCATGGTAGCCTAATGCACTGAGCTATAACTGATACCGATGCTACCGAATTGGCACACCATGCAAAATATATCTGATCAACAAAATGCTCAACGGGTTGAAGCGAACTTAACCGCATCCGAGTCAGACCTCGCGGATGTTGTTAAAGATAATGCCGCTGGTTTGCCCGGCGCAACCACTGATAACCAGACAATGCCGGGGGTGGTGCAGATTTTAGCCGGCTTGGAGCAGGCCAAGCAGCGGGACATAAAGCAGCACAATATTAATTTGCTAAATAAATATGCACCGGCCGCAATCGCCATTTTTGATCGCGACATGCATTATTTGTCAGCCAGCGCCCGCTGGATCAGCGACTTCAATATTAAGGAAGAAGTGCTGGGCCTGTCACATTACCAGGTGTTTCCCAATATCAGTGACTTATGCCGCAGTTATCATCAGCGAGCTTTGGCCGGGGAAATTATCATCACCGATAACTTCCGCTTTGAGATGCCGGATGGCGCAGTCCGCTGGGTGCGGCTGGAACTGGGGCCGTGGATTGATGATGATAGCGCTATCGGCGGCATCGTCATTTTTACCGAGGATAATACCCGTAGTAAAACCGCTGAGCAGGAAGTGGAACTGGGTCGGACAAAATTACAGGCCGCCCTCAGCAGCATGTATGACGCCGTGTTTATTGCCGATGAACACGGCACCCTGATAGATTTTAATGAAGCCTTTGCCGTCATGCATGGTTTTAAAAACAAAGCCGAGTGCCCGGTCAAATTGAGCGATTATCCCGCCATTCTGGAAAAAATCAGTGCAGACGGTGAGGTCGTGTCGCCCCAGCAATGGCCGGTGTTTAGGGCCATGCGCGGCGAAAAACACAGCGGTATCGAATACACAGTGCGGCGTAAAGACACCGGCTTAAGCTTGATAGGCAGTTATAGTTTTGCCCCGCTACGCAATGGCGACGGCCTGATTACCGGTGCAGTGGTCAGCATCCGTGATGTCACCCAGCAGCGGCGTATGGAGCAACTGATCGACACCAAGCGGGGGGAGCTGGAAGAGGCCGGCCGCCATTTCCTGGCCCGCCAGACTGCCGCGGCCATAGCCCATGATCTGAATCAGCCCTTGACCGCAGTCAGCACCTATACCAATGTGGCCTTACAGGTTTTGGAAACCGATAGCCAAAATCTGGAAACCTTGCGTTACGCCTTGACCCAGGCCGAACAGCAGGCACAGCGGGCCGGTAAAATGATGCACGAACTAGTAGCTTCGCTGCAAAAAAACCAAAGTGTCTCAGAGTCCATCAATATAGTCGACCTGCTGATTGAATCAGTCGAAATCGTAGTCGGAAAGGGCGGTTACGGATTACGCCCGCATCTGCACTGGCAAATTGCCCCGGCTCTGCCGCCGGTATTGGGCAACCATTTGCAAATTCAAAAAGTCGTGATCAATCTTATTTCCAACGCCATCCAAGCCATGCAGGATATAACGCCGGCTCAAGCCAAGTTGACCATCAGCGCCGAAATCCAGCAGGCTGATGCAGCCATGCTGCATATCTGTGTCAGTGATACCGGCATAGGCTTAACAGAGGCAGAAGTAAAGGATGTTTTCCAAGCATTTTACTCCACAAAAGCCACCGGCCTGGGCATGGGCCTGGCGATTTGCCGGACAATAATAGGCGCACACGGCGGCAAACTCTGGGCAGAGTCAAAGCCAGACACCGGCGCCAGTTTCCACTTTACCTTGCCGATTGTTAAATAAATTTAGGGCCGGGTAGTTCGAATAACATCCAGCATCTGAGTATTTATCCCTAAGCAGTTAACCGGATTGTTAGCTGTTAGTATATTGTGTTTAATTGAGCTGAGTAAAAGCGTCGTTATTGATTTATCAAAACTATTTATCGCAACGAAAAATACTTGGGGGTAGCCCTAAGCCTGCGCCCTTGCCGCCTACGGGAATCCAGGTAATGATGACCGTGGCTGTGAATAGCGTGCGGAATCGACGATCTGATATTTTGCAATCGTTATACGCCTTTACTTAGCTTGGTTGTCAATTTGCAGCCTGTGCCTATCCACTTCTCGAAAGTGTATGTAATGGATTTATTACCTTGTGTCTATCTGGTTGAAGATGACGCTGCCGCGCGTGATAGTCTGGAGCTACTCATTAATCGTACTGGTTTGGCGGTAACCGTTTGCGCAAGTGTTGGTGAGTTTTTGCCAGCGTATCAGCCCGGTCGACCCTGCTGCCTGGTGTATGATATTTTTATGCAGCACATGAGTTGCGCCGAGCTGCTGGCGGAGCTTATTCACCATAAAATATCCCTGCCGGTTATTTTTCTGATTAATTATGAAGATGTGCACATGATGACGCAGGCAACATCACTCTGCCCGGTTGATTTTATGATCAAACCTGTTCAACCAGCGCTATTATTAAGCCAAATACAAACCCTAATAGCCGCAGAAAAAGCCCGGCACTGATGGTCTAGAAGTCGATCCATCCTATTGAGACGAATATCCGCTAGGATGCACTGAACGCAGTGAAGCGCACCAATAGCGCACCATGCGCCTGCAGAATCGGCACATCCAGGCGCTACCGCGAGTAATCCACCAAATTGCGGTTGATTGCAGCGTTTAAGCCCATTGACTGGCATCGGCTAGTCCAGCTGTACCGGTTTTTCAGCAAAAAAAATCGAGCTGTTGAAAAAATCGGCTGATTGAGTTTTGGCAATCAAAGTCAGAGCTTAGACCTTAATCCAGGCTAAAAACCGCTCCCGGCCGCTTGGTGCTAGGCTGAAATCATTTGCAAATCCAAAAAGCCGTGTTAAATTTAGGTATAATTAGTTATGCAAATTACGCAGGGCATAGGTGCGATAATTTAAATTGGCATGATCTAAACCAACCTTGTCGCACGGTCACTTAGACATATGTCAATCATCGTGTTTATTGGTCATTATAATATAAGCCTACAGACTCGTCCGTGTTGCCGCCTCAAGGCTACCCTGAATAGGTCCTTATTTTTTAACCTGCTGTTTTGCGTACATGGATATGTACAGTTCGGCGGATTCACCCGCAGCCACAGGCTGGCAAAGTAAATAATTTTTGGCATTTATGTTGGCTTGCCTGGTTCTTTTGGCAAGTTTGCTATAGCCCAATATTAAAAATAATTAAGTAACTATTCAACTTGATGAAATGCAGTGTGCGAGGGATTCGCCTACATCCTTGCTACCGGGTTGCTGCACATCATAGTTATGCTGAAAGTTACCTGTTTCCAACTATCCGATTATTGTCCAAAGTCTAAGCCGGGCCACATTGCCTGAGTGCTGTGCCGGATAGTCATCTGAGTTTGTTTTCTGTCTAATCCTGGGGGCTATATGAAAATCCTATCTAGTACAGTTGAGCAGCAGTTGCAGCCAAGCTGCAAACCCAGCTCAAAAATCTTAACCGCTCAGCCTGAGGCTCGCGGCGAATATCCAAATTCACAGCTTAATAAGGCGGGTATCCCGCTAACAGCAGTTACCCAGTTTTGCATAGTTTGAAGGGTATTAAATGGATTTATTACCTTGTGTCTATGTAGTTGATGACGATCCGGCCGTGCTGGATAGTCTTAGTCTGTTGATCAAAACGGCCGGATTGGCGGTTACTACCTTTGATAGCGCCCAGGCATTTCTAAGTGCATATCGTCCGGATCAGCCGGGCTGCCTGGTGTTGGATATCAACATGCCGGGCATGAAAGGCACAGATTTACAAGAAGAACTGATCCACCGTCAGTGGCTGTTGCCTATTATTTTCTTGACCGGTTGCGGCGATATTCCTACCACCGTTCATGCCATACAGGCCGGGGCCGTGGATTTTTTAACCAAACCGGTAGATGCCAAGCAGTTGCTGGCGCGTATCCAGGCCAGTATTGTCCAGGATGTACTGCGTCATGAACGCCAAGGGCATGGTGCCGAGCGGGATTTAAGCAAGCTGACGGCCCGTGAACTGGAAATTGCCCGGCTGTTAAGCAAAGGCACTTCCAACAAAGAAGTTGCCCGGATTCTGGACATCAGTCCACGTACTGTGGAAAATCATAGAGCCAGAGTCATGGATAAAACCGGCGCAGCAAACCTGATTGAGCTGGCACATTTAATAGAAAATCTGCCGCCTGAGCGCAATTAACCCGCTAAGCCGCAAACCCTAGGGCGTAATAGGCGAGCGGTATTGTGCCGGATACTCCTGGTAGTCGACCAATCTTATTTTGACGGATATGGCGTAGGATGCGCTGAACGCAGTGATGCGCATCAATCGCGCACCATGCGCCTGCAGAGTCGGCACAGCCTCTGGGGTTGCCGTCAAACCAATGTTGGTCAACCACTGGCAATTACCCTTGCCAAGCGCAAAATAAGTATTTATACTCAGTGCTAATACGGATTGTTAATTTTAATTATTGTGATTAAAGTTAAACACAGATCAAGCCTTTTTATAAGGAATACTGGATGTAATCGCCGGATTTATAGCTGATATCAAGCTGCAATAAATATTTTTTTTAAGCTGTAAAGGATATTTGGAGATGATGATGCTATCAATAACCTCGACTAGAATCCGGCTGAGTATTTTAAAAGCATTGATCCGGCTGGGGCGTTTGTTCAAACTGACCCCGCTGCAGACTTACAGGTTTGCCAAGTATTTTAATCTGGTAAAAAATTCCGATATATATTTGTAAATGTTTGAATAGCTGCAGACGCTTCTACTCTGCCGGCTTTATGAATATAGTTAAACACGCACTCATGTGCGTTTTTTTTTGCCCAAAAACTTCGTTGTTAACCCCACTCCTGCTTATCCCTATGTCATCTGAGTAGTATTACTCAGGGCTGGTGCGGATAGTAAATTTTGATAATTAATGTATTATTTTTAATAATCAATAAAAACAGTTTTATATCAAGTAAAAAACTCGGCCTAAGCTTATGGCTGTTTGAATTAAAACTCAAACAAACCAGGCTGGCCGGGTATATTTCCATATATTGAAAAAACGCACTCCGGTGCGTTTTTTTTGCCGTAAAACCCGTGTAGTTAATCCCGTCTGTTTATCCCTATATACCCTGAGTAGTATTACTCAGGGTTTGAGCGGATAGTAAATATTGAGAATTTCTATATTATCTAGCCATACCTTAAAAACAAGCTTAAACAAAACCAGATTTAAAAAGTTTTTAAGGTACAAAAGCTGAAATGAACCAATCGCTGTATTTTTACTAACAAGAAAACATAAATAATAATAAATGTTTAGTATTAGGAGAGTGTCATGTTCTCACATAACCCACATAAAATCCGTCCCGCCTTACTAGGCACTATTGTCACCATGAGTGCAATAATGGGACTAGTCCCGCTGACAGCAATAGCCTGTTCAACCTATTATGTCGCCACCAACGGCAATGACGGCAATGTCGGCTCTTTGACCAAACCTTGGCAACATATCGCCACTGGCGGTTACCGCATCAAAGCCTGCGACACCTTATATGTACGCGGCGGTGTTTATAACGAAGATCTGGTCATCTTAAATCAACCTGAATCCGTGTTCAGGCTCGCATAATAACGCATAAGCCAATGATAAATAAGGTATAATATAGACTTTCTGTGTTCACCCAATTTGATTATGGCACGTTTTAAGCTAAAAGAATCCAAGAAGGAACTGACTTCCTATGCCGGGCTGTCGTTAATCGGCCAATGCCTGGAAGCCATCAATGTCGAAGCGGTGGTGGATGGACAAATTCCGGTATCCCAAGGGATTAAGACCTCTGATTTATTGAAAACGATGGTCGGTCTGTTATGTATAGGCAAAAGCGATTTCGAAGCAGTTGAACCGTTTCGTGAGGATCGTTTTTTCAAGAAAGCATTGGATGTACGCAAGGTTCCTGGCAGTGTCTGGCTGCGGCAACGGCTTGATCGTATCAGCGGTAAGCTACTGGAACCGTTGGACGAATGTTCGATTCGACTCATTGAGCGAATACAAGCCCCGATCACACCCCATAAAGGTTACGTCTGCCTGGATTTGGATACCTTCGTCATGGATCAGAGTGGCACCAAGAAGGAAGAGGTCAGCCGAACCTATCAAGGTGTGGATGGTTATACGCCGGTTGCGGCGTATATAGGCAATGAGGGCTGGTGTGTCGGCTTGGAGTTACGCCCCGGTCGCTGGCATTCATCGCTGGAGATTGATTATTTTTTAGAGCGGCTATTTCCTCGCGTTGAGCGTTTGGTTGCACCGACTTTACCGGTACTGCTTCGCAAAGATTCAGGGTTTGATAGCGCCAAGCTGTTGTTTGCCATCGCCGATGAGAAAGTGCGCTGGGCGGCTATGGATCGGTGCTTTGACTACTTGGTCAAATGGAATCCCAGAAAACAGGACAAAACAGCTTGGGTCGAAAAAGCACAAGCAGCCGGAGCCTTTGTTGAAAAACGACCCGGTAAACGGGAAGCGTTAATGACGTTGATCGTAGAACGCGCCTGGAAAAAACAGATTCGTCATTTCAGACTGGTCATACGGGTCATTGAGCGCACCACGAATAAACATGGACAGATGCTGTTGTTGCCGGAGGTAGAACTGGAAGGTTGGTGGACAAGTCTGGAGGAAGCGGAGGAAATGGTCATTGAACGCTATCGCGATCACGGTACACATGAGCAATTCCATTCGGAATTCAAAACCGACCTGGATTTGGAGCGGTTACCCTCAGGTAAGTTTGAGACCAACGACTGCCTGTTGAGAATGGGCATGCTGGCCTATAACTGCTTGCGGCTGATTGGTCAACTGGGCTTGACGGGTCACTTGGCACCGATACGCCATCCTGCAAAACGTCGGCGGTTACGAACCGTGCTGCAAGAAGTCATGTATCGAGCCGCTCAGGTCATCCATAAGGCCCGGCAATGGTGGCTTGATTTGGGGCACGATTCGCCAGTCGCTAAAGTATTCGCTTTTTTGCAGGAGCGATTGGTGGTACAGCCTGGCTTTGCATCGGGATAATCCTGGGAAACAGAAACGGAAACGCAAGGTTTGAGCTGATTCTCAGGATTGAGAAGAGGATTGCTTGTCTGGATGTCTGGTTTTTCACTCGTGGAGAGCGGCAAAGCCGGAGAAACGTGGGATTTTTACCGTCAGGGGGTTGATGGGCGGCAGTTAAGCTGTGATGGGGGAACGTTATTTTTTAAAAAAAGCGTAAAAAACGCAGTGGCTACCCCGTAAACCCAAAGGAACACGGATTCAGGATCAATTAAGCACAGCCGCTCAACCCACCAGAGTCTTGGCCTATAACGGCGAAGCCCCCATCCTGGATGCCAGCAATATAGCTTATGGCCTTTATGATCCGTTTTTTTTGCTGAATGGACAAAATATCATCGTATCCGGCTTTGAAGTCCGTAACGGTGGTACCGGCATCTATCTGCAAGGTAATAACGATACTGTCAGTAATATGAAAGTGCATCATGTATTGGGTACCGGCATTCTGGCCAAAGGCGATTATAGCGTCGTCCAAAACAGCACCGTTTATCAAACCTGTCTGGATCATTATAATTATCTGATCGGCAATGGTGGTCATTCCGGCTGGGGTACAGGTATCAGTGCAGCACGTAACCCTGTTACCGGCATTACCCGCCATGCCCAATTGACAGGCAATACTGTTTATAACGTTTGGGGTGAAGGTCTTTCTACTTATGAAGCAGATGGTACCCTCATCAGCAATAATACCGTTTATGATAACTGGGCAGAAAACACCTATATTTCTGATGCCTCTAATGTGTTGTTTAAAGATAATCTGGTTTATAACACCGCTAACAATGTAGTGGGTAAAAGAGCTAATTTATTATCTTTAGCCGACGAAGTCGCCTCAGTTCCCCGTTCTACCAATAATGTAGTCATTAACAATATGTTTTTGAACGGCAACCTCGACGCCTTTTCCTGGACTATTGTTTCCGGCAGTGGTTTGAGCAATGCCTTCATTACTAATAATACTTTAGTTAACGGCACCTTAAATACCGGCAATATTAATCAAGCTTCTGTTGTGGAAAACAATATTTTCTTCCGCAACGATGGCGGCGCAGTCGCAGCAGTGCCCACATTAAGCGGCTTACAATTTACCAACAATATCTGGTCAAGCAAACCTGCATTTATTGACCCTAACGATTGGATTACCAATCCACAACTGGCCTTAACCGGTACCATCACTGCAGGCACTTTGAGCAAAACCTATTTCGCCATCAGTGCAACATCTCCTGCCATCAGTGACGGCCAACCTGTGCTGGTGACCGTATCTAACTACACTGTTAGCAGTCAAGCCACTAATTTGAATGTAGGTGCTTATATCACCGATCCTATTAAATACACTGCCTCTTAAACCGCTATAGTCAGGCGTTAATCCTTAGGCCAGGATCAACAAACCAGCAAGGATGCCGTTATTCAAAGATACAGTCCAAGATTAATAACTAATAGTTGATTTGGACAAGCTCTCTTAAAGCCAGCCAAAATATCCCTCACCAGCCCTGCTACCAAGGGCTGGTGGTTGACAAAATACTGAGTAAGTCTTCAGCTAAATGTCGTTTCAGAGTTACTAATCCACTCTACGTCTTGTTTTAAAGTCATTTCAGATGGTCAATAAGCCAGATATCACCAAGCTTATATTTCCTGGCTAGCGTGGCCCCGCAAAGGTCGATGAACCAAAAAACCTTCATTATATCCCTCAATATTTTAATGGTTTTTGTTAATTTTCACTGTTACAGCCAAAAGATACTGTCGCTAAAAACCACAAGTATTCCTTTCTTACCACAAAATTATGGACAACAATAAGCACCGGCACCTGCAAAACCATTAAATGATTAGCGCGACACACGCCGCCCTAATCATTTAATGGTTTTGCTTATCCCCTTGCTGTTAGGGTGGATACGCCGCAGCCTGAAAGGGGGTAGGGCAATCGAATTGATATCATGCTGCCGGTGTCAGGGGCGGGGCGTTTTGCCTGCGGCCAAAACGCCCCGCCCGCGCCTAACTCAACAAAGAATTAAACAAATTGGTCTTGCTGCCCAAGGCATATAAAGACGCCGAAGACAATAAAGATGCCCCCGCATTAATGCCCGCTATAGCCGCCGGATTGTTATTGGCAGCCTGCCAGCGCAATAATTGGCCTTGAGCTTGATTATTGCCGGCCTCTGCACTATACCCCCAGGCCGCGCGGGCGGCATTGGCCTGCAGAGTATTGAGATCCTGTCCGGCCAAAAACCGAGTGGTGGCCAGTTGATCGACAGCTGAGCCGGAGTCCAGTTTAATCCCGTTGCTGGTCAGTGTGGCTCGCTGCTCACCCAGAATTTGGCTTTGCTGTAACATGGCTGCTTCGGCCTGACTTTGGCCTTGCTGTAAAGCGGCACTGCGCTGATACCCAGCCAACACCGCATTATTTTGCTGGATTTGGGCTTGATAATTTGCCGCCGCCTGGCTGGCATTGGCCTGACTATAGCCACTATAGGCAGACATGCCTGCCGAGCCGATCGCCGCCAGCGCCCCGCTGTGTGTGCCGGCGAAAGCGGCAGCAGAGCCTAGGGATTCGCCGATCCCGGCCAAAGCGCTATAACCTCCGGCCATCGCCCCAACACCTTCGGAAGCGCCGGCGGCCGCCGCCATAAATGCCTCGCTGAAACCGTCACACATCACTTAGCTCCTTAGTTCAAAACGCCATAAAGGTATACCCGGCTTATAAACCAAGGTCTCGGTCAGGCTAAATCCCAGACTTTGCAGCCAGCGCAGCGTACCATGCTGGCGTTGATCAATCACATTGCTTAAACAGGAATATTTACCCAGCATCAAAGCCAGAATGCGTCGGCTCTGCCGGGTTAAAGTCCATAAATGGGCATCGATCCGGCTGGTAGCCAATAGCCAGGGCGCGGCTACGCCTGGTTCCAGGGTAGGTGAGGCGCCGCCGATGGCTAATAAATGCTGATCGGCAAATACCGCAAACACAAACTCAGGATCACTACACGCCACCGAAGCTTGCACCGCCTGCAGCGGTGATAAATCCGATACTGCCGCCAATTCAGCCAGATCGGAGGCGCGCAGGTGCGCCGCCAGATATTCGATATCAGCGCAGGTGGGAAGCCTAAAGGCAATCAGTGTAGCCATATCAATATGCAGCCAGCCAACATTAGCGCCAACATATCGCTAAGCCAAGCTTTCATCCACACTGCCGCCCCATTTTGTCATGCTATGTTTACCAACCCGACAAACCGCAGCATAGGGCGCAATAGGCGATAGCCGTATTGTGCCGAATAATAGCACTACTTATGTGTGCTGCCGCACAGATAAACCCTGATGCTAAGACTATTGTTGACAGTATCAAACCCGCCATCAGCCACACCGCCCACCATTCAGTATTCCTGATGACTATCCGTCTCTATCTGAGACAACCCTATGATACATAAGCAGGTATTTATGAATAACATTATCCTCGGTCAGCTGCAGGCTGATCAAATTCACACATTAAAAAGATTGGCCGCCACAGTTTATTTGTGCCAAATTCTCACCTTCATGCTGGCCGGTTTACCCTTGCTGTTGGGCGTGGCCATTAATTTTTACAAACGCAATGCCAGCAAAGGCACCTGGCTGGAATCGCACTTTAACTGGCAGATCAAAACCACCTGGATAGCGCTGGCCGGCTTTGCACTGGCCGGGATCAGCATTACCACCCAATTCGGCCTGATAGTATTATTGGTGACTATCGTCTGGATGGTGTACCGGATTGCCGTGGGTTGGTATGCCTTGACCGACGGCAAGCCGATTACCAATTTCATGTAACACCGATACCGCGTTGTGGTATCTTGAGGTCGGTTCGTAGCCTCGATGCAGCAACGCGGAATCGAGGAATCGCAGCCCAAAACCTCACCGTTTCTATCACCCTGTATTCCAGACCCCAGCAAGTAGCCCGTAGCCTCGATGCAGCAAAGCGGAATCGAGGAATCGCAGCCAAAACCTCACCGTTTCTATCACCCTGTATTCCAGACCCCAGCAAGTAGCCCGTAGCCTCGATGCAGCAAAGCGGAATCGAGGAATCGAAGCCAAAACCTCACCGTTTCTATCACCCTGCATTCCCGGCCCAAGCAAGTAGTCCGTAGCCTCGATGCAGCAAAGCGGAATCGAGGAATCGCAGCCAGAGAACGTCCATTCCCAAACCCTCCATCAAACTTAAACCCCCTCTACCAATAATCCACAAACCTCCCACAAAACCCAGACCCAAGCAGGTAGTCCGTAGCCTCGATGCAGCAACGCGGAATCGAGGAATCGCAGCCCAAAACCTCGCCGTTTCTATCACCCTGTATTACACTATTCGCCCAACCCCAAGATGCAACAACCCGACATCAAGGCATACACAACCTAATCTTTATCAAAAAGGGGGGATTTGTTTATGATGCTGGCGGCAATGATCGGAAGCGCAACCCTATCGAAAAAATACCCGGTGTTGCACCGGGTTTAGGTAGGGCGACCTAGAAGTGTGAGCCAAAACCAGCCGGATTGATGGTCGGATTTGGCTCGGGAGAGGCAGCGGAACGGGAAACCCCGCCGCCAGGAGATCAGGGTTTCCGGAAACATCCAGTCTGGATGATTGCCGGAAACGGCTGATAAGCTTTTTGTTCCCACCTTAAGTATTAACTCAACCGGCCATAGTTTGTTGCTGGGGTAGCGGGGAGGCCTGCAACCAAACCCTGGCGCCAAATTGAATCAATAGTGCCGATGGCAACAAAGGCATCCTGTCATCCCGACAGTTACGACGCGCAGCTTATTCGGCGTTGCCGAAACGGCGTTTGCCGGCAGCGAAACCGGCCAACACTGTGCCGAACAACCAGAATGCCGATGGTACCGGCACGGCAGTTACCGCGAAATTAGCCACTTGCAATTCACTAGGCGATGAGTTGTCTCCCGCATTGGCTACCGCCGCAGTGATGGTATAGTCACCGGTGGTAGGGGCAATGAACTGAAAGCTATTCACCGCTGAACTGCCGAAATCACCGTAAGTGGCAATATCGCCGCTGAACAAAGTGGTGCTGTTTGTGGTGGTGTCATCGACGATGGATACTGAGCCGTAATCGTTATTTGGCAAGTAATCCCAGCCTATCCATTGGGCCTGACCGGTAAAGGTATCACCAGCATCCAAATGAAAAGTTTCCGTCAAGGTGGTCGGTACATCCGTACCCAAACCGGCAAACAAATCCCCGGTCAAAGCGGAGCCGGTGGTGTTGAAGCCCCAGTCAATAACATTAACCGAACCATTGCTAGTCCAGCCGCTCAGATCCCCAGTGCTGAAATCGCCGTTGACCAGAGGCGATGCCGAGGCGCCGGCACTGGCCAGCAACCCGGCCACAACATAACTTAACATCTTTATTAATTTCATAAAATTCTCTCTTGGACAATTAATATCCAGCTTAACTATTGATTAAATAACTTTAGGCATCGCAGAAAAATCCGTTTTTCCAGGCTGTTATGGCTTCCCCCGGCTGATCCCAGACAGGGGGAAGCCAGCCTTACTTAGCGAACGAAGCCGGATAGACCATAGAAGCCGGACACTGCGGAATTAGTCACAAAAGTGCTGTACAGATTGCCTATCGACACTACGCTGCTATTGCCGCGATAAATATTGGTACCTCTGATAGCTGGATCAGCTTGTGCACTTAACACGTGGTCAGCAAAGGACAAGCCCAGGGTTTGGCCTTGGAAGTCGTCGATGCCGTAATGCACGCCCAGATAAATCCGGCTGCGACCATTTTCCAGTTGCGCCTGGGTTAAAGTGGTGACACTGCGTGAAGTACCATCCTGACCGCTGATCGGTGCTGCCAGTTGGCCGGTACCGTTGTTGGTACCCACCAGCCAAGGCAAAGTGCTTAGGGTTACAGCCGCTTTGCTGGGCAGGATGTAATCAGACTGGAAGAACGCTCTCAACACTTCCAAACCGGATGAAACAGTGGTGCTGTGGCCGCTGGTGCTGGAAGGATGCGATGGAGTAGTGCCCAGCGGTTTCCAGTTATAAGTGGTGGCTGCGCCGGTAGAGTCGGCATTCAGAGAAGTAACCGGACGCCAGAACAGCAAATCATATTTGGATTGGAAGGCGGCGATACGGGCATCAGCAATCACGCTATCCACTGCAGCAAACAATTTGGCATTCTGGTTTAAGGTAAAACCGCGTGCGGCTGAACCCAGTCTGGCCAGTTCGTTGACGGTCAGCTCGGCATCTTGTTTGTAATACAGGGCTTGCAGCAATTGATCAGAGGTGCGGCTGCCTGGGTTGGCAAAATTTTGGCCGTGGCTTTGTACAAATGCCAGTTCCTGAGTGTATTCAGTACTGCCGATCACTAATGAAGGCGGTACCAGAGCAACCAGTTCCTGTTTTTCTTCGCTGGAAACAGTAAATGGGGTAACGTTTTTCCAGTTAAAGTCAATCGCGGCAGCAGGCACGATAGCGCCGGTACCATCAAAACCGCTTGGCGCGCCGGTATTAGGGTCAACCACACCGGCTCCACCGTTGCTAGGCCGCCACAAACCTACACCTGGGTTGCCGGTGGCATTAACAGCCAGTGCATTGCTGGCATTAACATACAGATTGGTGGATGGGGTATAAGTGGTTCTGATGGCAGAAAAGTCTGCGCCACGTGCTGCCAGGGCTGCTGCTGCAGCTTGCTGACCGGCAGAAATACCGGCATCACCGGCGCTGACGCCCAGCGTGGTCAAATAAGTGCTCAACTGGCTATCCAGCCAGGCGCGGGTATTGGTCCAGGCTGAGGTAGTGGGTAAAGTACCCAGCAATACGTCATGAGCGGCCTGTGCAGCGGCAGCTGAAGCTGAATTTGCACTAACACCGCTGCTGAAGCTGCCGGAATAGTAATAGGTGTTGGCGCTGAAATGGTTAATGGCGTTAACCGCATCGAAAACAGCACGGGAGCTAATCGCTTCAATCCGAGTGGCTACGTTGGAATTCAGCGCAATTGAGGCGGTGCCACCGGTTCCTTGAGCAGGATCAACACCTTTGGTGGCTTTAATAGCGTTTAAATTCCAGTCGGTTACTGCATCAGCAGCAGCCTGACCGGCAAACAGTACAGAAGCCACTGCTACAGCGATAGCAGTCAGTGATGATGGAGATTGTAACTTCAGTTTTTTCATGGCTATACCCTTGTTTTAGTTAATTACCTTATAAATTTCAATCCTGCCGATGCGGATTTAAAGCGACTCCGGAGCATTCCGGCAGAGGACGCTGAGACTGCCTTGTGAGCCTAAGCGGGTTTTCCTTGTCCGCCCCCTGCCGGAATATCCCGGCGTCGGTTTCTCTGACGGCAGATTTACGATGCGTCAGCTATCCAATCCACTGCCAGAGAAACCAAGCTGATTGCTCGTTATAGCTAATGCACAATAAATGCCAACATTATTTTTTATTTAAAATCAAAGGATAAGCAAGGTTGTCATAAAAAGGTGTGCTGGTATAAAAACACTAAATGCTGATTTATTGCTTAAATACAGGCATGTTATTAATTAATGTAATATTAGTTTGCCGAGCAGAAATAAGTATCATAGGCCACATGGCGTGGATAAACCTGGCCCGCCGTTCGTAGCCTCGATGCAGCGCAGCGGAATCGAGGAATCGCAGCCAAATTGTTTCAAACCACAATTTAGCCCAATTAAAGCCAGGTTTTGAATGTCGTTTAAAGCAATACACCTTAACCGCAATGCCTGAGCAACACCCTCGATTCCGCTGCGTTACATCGAGGCCACATGGCGTGGATAAACCTGGCCCGCCGTTCGTAGCCTCGATGCAGCGCAGCGGAATCGAGGAATTCGCAGCCAGGATATTTCCATTTCGATTATCCTGTATTAAAGTTAATGCCTCTGAATCAAAAAACCAACAGACTGCCATGGTGAATTACCGGCGTCACTTTACCCCTGGCGGAAGCTATTTTTTCACCGTGGCCTTGCATAATCGCCACGCCAGCCATCTCATTGATAGCATTGATTTATTACGCACGGCATTTCGGAAAACCCAAACCCAAAAACCTTTCCGGATTGATGCAATAGTGGTATTGCCGGAACATTTACATTGTATTTGGACTTTACCAGACCAGGACAGCGATTATCCGGCCCGATGGCAGCTCATCAAATCGGTTTTTAGCCACGAGCTGGAAAAATCCGGGGTACCGGTTATCAGGCGCAACGACGGCAGTTACTTGATCTGGCAGCGCCGTTATTGGGAACATACCATCCGTAACGATAGCGATATGCAGCGCCATATCGACTATATTCACTTTAATCCGGTCAAACACGGCTTGGTAAAACAGGCGGAAGACTGGCCGTATTCTTCATTACATCGTTATATTCGGATGGGTTGGTTGCCGGAAAATTGGGCGGGTGTTCAGCTTGATGATCTGGATTGCGGTGAGTAGGGTTTTGCTGATTGGCTTTAAATAGGCTGGACGGTGATTTGACGCTTTTTGGCTGTAAATCCTCAATTCCGCTGCGCTCCATCAAGGCTACATTGAGGCTTGAAGCCGTTCGTAGCCTCGATGCAGCGCAGCGGAATCGAGGAATTGAAGCCCAAGGCTTTTAAATATCAGCTAACCCACCATTAAAGCCACCCCGCCCAAGTCCTGCGTAACTAGACGAATAGCTTAATACAGCAAGATAGCAGCGGCAAGTTCATGGCTGCGACTCCTCACCATCAAGGCTACATTGAGGCTTGAAGCAGTTCGTAGCCTCGATGCAGCGCAGCGGAATCGAGGAATTGAAGCCCAAGGCTTTTAAATATCGGCTAACCCACCATTAAAGCCACCCCGCCCAAGTCCTGCGTAACTAGACGAATAACTTAAATAGATCATGATAGCAGCGGCGAGTTCATGGCTCCGAATCGAAGCTACGTTTTGGGGCGAGTAATGGTAAAATAACCGATTTAATCCAAGTTGGGCAGTAGAGAGACATCATGGCAGGGCATAGCAAGTGGGCTAATATCAAGCATCGCAAAGGCGCACAAGACGCTAAACGCGGCAAGATTTTTACCAAATTGATTCGTGAAATCAGTGTGGCGGCCAAAGGCTCGGGCGGTGGTGATCCGACCAATAATCCCAGCCTGCGCACCGCAATTGATAAAGCGCTGGCTGCCAATATGCGCCGTGATACCGTGGACAACACCATTAAAAAAGCCATCGGGGCGCTGGACGGGGTTAATTACGAAGAAGTGCGCTACGAAGGTTATGGGCCGGGCGGTACCGCAGTGATGGTGGATTGCCTGACCGATAACCGCAATCGCAGCGTGGCCGATGTGCGTCACGCCTTTGCCAAGGCCGGCGGCAATCTGGGTACAGATGGCTCGGTGGCTTATCTGTTTCGCAAAATCGGCATCATCAGCTTCGAAACCGGTCTGGATGAAGATGCCTTGCTGGAAGCGGCGATGGAAGCCGGGGCGGATGATGTACAGACTAATGACGACGGCAGCATTGATGTGTTGACCAGTCCGGACGATTTTCAGGCGGTGAAAGACGCCTTGCTGGCTGCCGGCTATCAGCCGGAAACTGCCGAGGTGACCATGCACGCCGACACCAAAACCGCGTTGGATGCCGAAGCGGCCGAAAAAATGCTGAAACTGCTCGACCGTCTGGAAGACCTGGACGATGTGCAAAACGTTTATTCCAATGCCGATATCAGCGATGAGATCATGGCGGCAATGGACGAGGCCTGATTTTTTAAATATACTCACCACATCGACTATCGCGTAGCGATAGTGCCGCCATTCCCCCAATCCAGAGCAGCAACACACTTTTGAGCAGAATTTTAGGTATAGACCCAGGTTCACGACTCACCGGCTATGGTGTGGTGGAAACCACCGCCACCGGGGTGCGTTATATCGCCAGCGGCTGCATCAGAGTGCAGGCCACTGATTTTCCCACCCGTTTGAAGCAGATTTTTGACGGCGTTACCGAGGTGATAGCCTTATACCAGCCCCGGCAAATGGCCATAGAACAGGTGTTTATGCACAAAAACGCCGATTCTGCGCTAAAACTGGGCCAGGCCAGGGGCGCGGCAATTTGCGCCGGAGTGAATCAGGATCTGGCGGTTTTTGAATATGCGGCGCGGCAGGTCAAACAGACCCTGGTGGGCAAAGGCAGTGCCGAAAAACAGCAGGTGCAGCACATGGTAAAAATATTATTAAGCATACAGGGCGATATGCAGATCGATGCCAGTGACGCGCTGGCCTTGAGTTTGTGCCATTGCCGCTATCTGGAAATTGCCCGGCTTTACCCGCAGGTGGCTTCATGATCGGCTTTCTGCGCGGCAAATTGATCCAGAAAACCCCGCCGCAATTACTGCTGGATGTACAGGGCGTGGGTTATGAAATAGAAGCGCCGATGACCACCTTTTACGACCTGCCGGGTTTGGGCGAAGAAGTGCGTTTGCATACCCATCTGGTGATTCGCGAAGATGCCCATATTTTATTTGGCTTTGCCAGCGAAACCGAACGCCAGTTATTCCGTACCCTGATTAAAGTCAATGGCGTTGGCCCCAAACTGGCGCTGACTATTCTCTCCGGGCAAAGCGTGGATGCCTTTTATCGTTGTGTACATGATAACGATGTGAAAAGTCTGGTGCGCTTGCCGGGCGTGGGCCAAAAAACCGCCGAGCGCTTGATCATAGAAATGCGCGACCGTTTGCCGGCGCTGGAACAGAGTAGCGCGGCCAGCCCTGCCGGCACTAATAGTGTACGTGCGGCGATACCGGCCAGTCCCCGCCAGGAGGCCATCCACGCATTGCTTGCCTTGGGTTACAAACCTCAGGATGCCCAGCGCATGGTGCAGCTGATTGCCGTGGAGGACTTGAGTTGCGAGGATATCATCCGCCAGGCCTTGCGCGGAGCCATTAAATGATAGAAAGCGATCGTTTGATCAGCGCCCAGGGTAACAATGATGAAGAGCGTCAGGATAGAGCCATTCGTCCCAAACGCTTGCAGGATTATGTCGGTCAGGTGGAACTGCGCCAGCAGATGGAGATTTTTATTCAGGCTGCCCGCAGCCGTTCCGAGGCGCTGGATCATGTGCTGATCTTTGGCCCGCCCGGTTTAGGCAAAACCACGCTGGCCAATATCGTCGCTGCCGAAATGAACGTCAATCTGCGCCAAACCTCCGGGCCGGTGCTGGACAAAGCCGGTGATCTGGCCGCCCTGCTGACCAATTTGCAGGCCCATGATGTGTTGTTCATCGATGAAATCCATAGACTCAGCCCCATGGTGGAAGAGGTGCTGTATCCGGCTATGGAAGACTACCAAATTGATATTATAATAGGTGAAGGCCCGGCTGCCCGCTCCATCAAGCTGGATTTGCCGCCGTTTACCCTGATCGGCGCAACCACCCGCGCCGGTCTGCTGACTTCACCCTTGCGCGACCGGTTTGGCATCGTTCAGCGTCTGGAGTTTTATAGTGCCGAGGAACTGGCCAGTATCGTGGTGCGTTCGGCGCGCATGCTCAACATCATTATGGACAGCGGCGGTGCAGACGAAATTGCCCGGCGCTCACGCGGCACCCCCCGGATTGCCAACCGGTTGTTGCGGCGGGTGCGGGATTTTGCCGAAGTCAAAGGCGACGGCAAAGTCACCCGGCAGATAGCCGAACAGGCGCTGGTGATGTTAAAGATAGACGATCAGGGTTTTGACAGTCTGGACCGCAAGTTGCTGCTGGCCATGATCAATCATTTTCAGGGCGGGCCGGTAGGTCTGGATACCCTGGCGGCAGTGATCAGCGAAGAGCGCGGTACCGTGGAAGACGTGCTGGAGCCGTATTTGCTGCAACAGGGTTTTCTAATGCGTACGCCACGGGGTAGAATGGTAACAGCCAAGGCTTATCAATACTTTGGTTTGCAGCCGCCGGCAGCGCCACCGGTTATCGACGATATTTTTAATATATGATAAGCAACCGATATACCATGTGCTGAACAAAATGCAGCGCATCAATCGCGATAACGGCTTGTTTAGCCGGGCATTATGGAATATTAGCCTGAATAATCACCCTGTTTTTAGTTTATGATAACTCAACCATGACGGAATTTAGTTGGCCGGTACGTGTCTATTACGAAGATACCGATGCCGGTGGCGTAGTGTTTTACGCCAATTATCTGAAGTTTTTTGAACGCGCCCGCACCGAATTGCTGCGCAGCCTGGGTTTTGAGCTGGATAAAATGCAGCGCGAAGATCAGGTGTTATTTGTGGTGCGCAGTGTCCAGGTCGATTATTTAAAACCGGCCCGCCTGGATGATCTGCTGGCAGTCAGCGCCACCGTGATCGACTATAAAAAGACCAGTTTTACCTTTGCCCAGGCCATTACCAAACCGGCCGAGCACTTGTGTCAGGCTACGGTGCGTATCGCCTGTATCGATGCCGCCACCTTGAAACCTAAACTTATTCCCACAGCTATTCTGGAACTTTTAAGCCGATGAATACCGATTTATCCATACTCCATCTGGTTGCAGAAGCCAGCGTCATTGTTCAGGTTGTCATGTTTATCCTGCTGTCTGCTTCGGTAGCCTCCTGGACGTTTATTTTTACCAAACGCCGCGAGTTGAAACAGGCCATTGATATTACCGACGATTTTGAAGCGGAATTCTGGTCAGGCCTGGGTTTGACCGAGTTATACAAAAAAATGTCCAATGACCGCTTCGATCCGGAAGGCATCGAAAAAATCTTTCTGGCCGGTTACCGGGAGTTTGCCCGGATGCGCCAGAAAGGCGATGTCGAGCCTATGGTGCAGGTGGAAAGTGCTCAACGCGCCATGCGCATCGAACTGGCCAGGGAACTGGACAGACTGGACGAGACTTTACCGTTTCTGGCTACCGTGGGTTCCACCAGTCCGTATATCGGTTTGTTTGGTACGGTATGGGGGATTATGAACTCGTTTCGAGCGTTAGGTGAAATCAAAAATGCCACCTTGGCCAATGTGGCGCCGGGTATTTCCGAGGCCTTGATTGCCACTGCTATCGGCCTGTTTGCGGCGATACCGGCGGTAATCGCCTATAACCGTTTTTCCACGCGCCTGGACAGACTGGCGGGACGTTATGAATTATTCATAGACGAATTTGTGGTGTTATTGCAAAGACAGGCGCACAGCAAATGAATGTAGGCGGCAGTCATCGAAAAGGCGGACGCAAGCGCCGTGGGCCAATGTCGGAAATCAATGTGGTTCCGTACATTGATGTCACCTTTGTATTATTAATGATTTTTATGATTACCGCACCGCTGGTGCAGACCGGTGTGGACGTGGATTTACCCCAGGCCGATGCCGCCGCAGTGGATTTGAAAGACGAGCCGCCGGTGATTGTGTCCATTAAAAAAGACGGTAATTTTTATATTGATATCGGCGACCGTCAGGATGAGCCGGTGGATCAGGAAGAGCTGTACAGCCGGGTGAACACCGTCATGAAAGCCAATCCGCGCGCCCAGATTTATGTGCGCGGCGATCATCAGGTTGAATACGGCAAGATTGTCACCGTGATGGCTGCCCTAAAAGCTGCCGGTGCGCCCAAAGTAGGTTTGATGACCACGCCACCGCCCGAGAAATAAACCGATCAGCATGAGAAAAAATGGCACTTCACTGGCTTTGGCGCTGGCACTTCATGTGATCATGGCGTTATTGTTCAGTTTTAGTTTTGAGCGCTCTTCGGATACTGTCAAACCCGAAGAGGTGCCGGACATTATTGATGCCACCCTGCTGGATGATACCAAGATCGAGCAGGCCGCCCAGGAAATAAAGCAGGCTGAAGCGGCTAAGGAAGCGGCCAAGCAGGCGGCTATTGCCGAGCATCAGCAGCAGGTGGAAAACGCCCGGCGCAGCGAAGAACAAATACTGGAACGTCAGCGCCAGCAGGAAATCAAGCAAGCCCAGCAAGCCGAGGAAATGCGTCGTCAGGAGGCTTTGGCTGAGCAGAAAAAACAGCAGCAACTCGCCGAACAGCACCAGGCTGAACAGCAAAAACAGCTAGAGTTGAAAGAAAAACGCGCCCAGGAAGAAAAGCAGGCTAAAGAAGCAGCCGAAAAACGCCAGCAGGCCGAGCAGGACAAACAAAAACAGGCCGAGGCTGAGGCTAAAGCTGAAAAGGCCAAACAGACGGCGGAGAAGGAGAAGCAGGCGGCGGAAAAAGACAAGCAGGCTGCCGAAGCCGCTGCCGCCAAAGCCAGGGCTGAAAAAGACCGCTTGGCTGCTGCCGAAAAACTGGAAAAAGACAAACAGGCGGTTTTAGCGGCGGAAAAGGAAAAAGCCGTAGCCGAAGCGGCCGCCGCCAAGGCCAAGGCTGAAAAAGACAAACAGGCTGCCGAAGCCGCTGCCGTGAAAGCCAAAGCCGAAAAGGACAGGCAGGCTGCGGAAAAGGCCGAAAAAGCTGAAAAAGATAAGCAGGCGGCAGAAGTGGCCGCCGCCAAAGCCAAGGCGGAAAAAGCCGAAAAAGATCGCCAGGCTGCTGCCGAGGCCGGCAAGGCCGAGAAAGAAAAAGCCGCTGCTGCCGAAGCCGCTGCCGCTAAGGCCAAGGCTGATAAAGAAAAACAACTGGCGGCAGACAAAGCCGCAAAAGACAAGCAGGCGGCACAGGCGGCTGAGAAGGCCGCCAAAGAAAAAGCCGCTGCTGAGGCCGCCGCCAAAGCCGAAAAGGAAAAAGCGGCGGTAGAGGCGACTGCCAAAGCCAAGGCGGATAAAGAAAAACAGCTGGCCGCTGAAAAAGCCCAGAAAGAGAAACTGGCTGCTGAAAAGGCCGAAAAAGAACGCCAGGCGGCTGAAGCGGCTGCCAACGCCGCTGCTGCCGCAGCCAAAGCTCAGGCCAGTCAGCAGGCCATATTGGCAGTGACGGATGCCATCAATAAAAAAGTGACTGGGGCCTGGACGCGGCCTATCAGTGCAGTGCAAGGCTTAAAATGTGTGATTGAGGTAAAATTACTGCCTAGCGGTGATGTGATGGATGCCGTGGTGGTCAGCAGCAGCGGCGACCCGGTATTTGACCGTTCAGCGGAAAATGCGGTGCGCAAGGCTTCGCCTTTGCCGGTACCGCAGGATAGGGATTTGTTCAATCAAACCTTTAGAGTTTTTAGATTTTCATTTAAACCGGATTAATCCGACACGGACTACAAAGAATGATGCAGTTAACCAAAATTTTATTGATCGGCCTGATGGCATTATCGATCTCCACGGCTCATGCTGCCGGCCTGACCATCGAAATCACCAAGGGTTCGCAAACCGCAGTGCCCATCTCTGTGGTGCCGTTTGCCCAGCAGGGCAGTATCGGCAATGTCAAACTGTCCGATATCATTAATTCCGATTTGGCCGGCAGCGGCTTTTTTAAAGTGTTGGCCGAAGAAGATATGCTGACCAAACCCAGTGATCCGGAAAAAGTCAATTTTAAGGACTGGCAGGTACTGGGCCAGGATTACCTGACCATCGGCCAGGTGCAGGGCAATGGCGGCAGCTTCACTATCCAGTTTCAATTGTTCAATGTCCAGAGCGGCCAGATGCTGATGGGTTATAAACTCACTGCCGGCGCGCATGAACTGCGCCGCGCCGCCCATTACATCAGCGATCTGATTTACGAGAAGCTTACCGGTCGCAAAGGTGCGTTCAATACCCGGATTGCCTATGTCAGCACCCATGTGCGGAACGGTAATAAGCAATACACGCTGCAGGTGGCGGATGCCGATGGCTATAATCCCCGTACCATAGCCGAATCGCCTGAGCCTATCATGGCGCCGGCCTGGTCGCCGGACGGCAGCAAAATTGCCTATGTGTCGTTTCATACCAAACGCTCTGAAGTTTGGATACAGACTTTGGCTACCGGCCAGCGTGAAAGTGTGTCGTCTTATCGCGGCATCAACGGCGCCCCGGCTTTTTCTCCGGATGGCAGCAAATTGGCTTTAACGCTGTCTAAAGACGGCAGCCCGGATGTTTATGTACTGAATCTGACCAACCGCAGTCTGACCCGTTTAACCGCCGGACTGTCCATCGATACAGAGCCGAGCTGGTCGGCAGATGGTACTTCCATCGTCTATACCTCGGATCAAGGCGGCAAACCCCAGTTGTATCTGGTACCCAGCACCGGCGGCAAATCCACCCGCTTAACCTTTAACGGGGATTACAATGCCAGGGGCCGCTTCTCGTCCGATGGCCGCAGTCTGGTGATGGTGACCGCCAATGGCGGCGATTACCGCATCGCGGTGATGGATTTGGCTTCACATACCGTTAATGTATTAAGCGATGGCCGCCTGGATGATGCCCCAAGTTTTGCCCCCAACGGCAGCATGGTACTGTTTTCTGCCAATAAAGGCGGCCGTTCCGTGTTGTCGGTAGTGTCTACCGACGGCGCCATGCAGCAAAAACTGGCCTTTGAAAGCGGCGAAGTCCGCGAACCGGCCTGGGGCCCTTAACAAACCTAGTGGTAGCTGAAAGAAATCGCAGGCTATAAAAAGTAGGATGTGCTGAACGCAGTGCAGCGCATCAATCGCGCACGATGCGCCACCAGCGTCGGCATAGCCTCTGGCCCTGCCGAAGTAAGCACTAATGGTAGCTGAAAGAAATCGCAGGCTATAAAAAGTAGGATGTGCTGAACGCAGTGAAGCGCATCAATCGCGCACGATGCGCCACCAGCGTCGGCATAGCCTCTGGCCCTGCCGAAGTAAGCACTAATGGTAGCTGAAAGAAATCGCAGGCTATAAAAAGTAGGATGTGCTAAACGCAGTGCAGCGCATCAATCGCGAACACAACAGCAGCTTGGCCGTACAGAGCATGGGTATTTTACAATTCGGCTGATATAATGGCTTTAACTAATTAATGTGTAATGGAGAATGATCATGAAATTCAATAAAACCTATCTGGCTTTGGCAATGTCGGCGTTTATTTTGACCGCTTGCGGCTCGTCTGACGAAACCGACAATCTGGCTGATACTTCCCAAGGTACTGATGCTTCTACCAGCGGTTTGTCCGATGGTTCATTGTCCGGCAACCAGTATGGTTCTTCTTCCGGTCTGGCATCCGGTTTAGGCCCTGAATTCAGTGATCCGAGCAATCCTTTGTCAAAACGGGTGATTTACTTTGAACTGGACAGCAGCCAAATCAAACAGGAGTTTGTGCCGGTGGTCGCCGCTCATGCCAATTATTTGCAATCGCATCCATCGCAACATGTGATTCTGGCCGGTCATGCCGACGAAAGAGGCTCCAGCGAATACAATATCGCGCTGGGTGAACAACGGGCCAAATCGGTGGAAAGACTGTTCAGAGCCCAAGGTGTTGGTGCATCACAACTGGAAATTGTCAGCTACGGTGAAGAAAAACCCGCCGCTGCCGGCCATGATGAATCGTCATGGAGCTTGAACCGTCGCGTGGAAGTAGGTTATCAATGAGGCAGTCGGCATTAGTAGCCCTGAGCGCAGTTGCGCTGATTTTCGGGACTACTGCCGCCACTGCGGCAGATGATGGTGCAGGGGTTCAGCAACCGGTACGCACACTGACTGATAGCGGTGTTTACGATATTTTGAGCCGTATCGAGCAATTGCAGAATGAAGTTCAGCAATTGCGCGGTGTGGTGGAAGAACAGTCGCAAACCATCGCCGATTTACAGCGCAAGCAGGCTAATATGTACACCGATCTGGACAGTAGAGTTCAGGGCTTGACCCCGGCCGCTGCGTCAGCCAGTGGCGCTGCGGCAGCGGCTGTACCCGGTGCGGTACTGCCCGGTACGCCGGCAGCGCCTGCAGTTACCGCACCGGCAACACCCGCCTTTCCGGTGGCTGCACCTGCAACTGCCGGTATTGTCGCGCCGCCTGCAACTACGCCGGCAGCGTCGGCACCGGTCAGTGCCGCCAATGAAAGAGATCGTTATCAGTTGGCTTATGAGACTTTGCGTAGTGGCCGTAACGAACAGGCCGTTAAGCAGTTTGAAGCGCTGCTGGTGGATTATCCGCGCGGTGAATACGCCGATAATGCCCAATACTGGCTGGGCGAAGCCTATAAGGTTAATCGGGAGACCGATAAGGCCAGAGCCGCATTTACCAAAGTGCTGACCCAGTATCCCAATAGCTATAAGGCGCCGGATGCTTTGCTGAAGCTGGGCTATATCGAGTTTGAACTGCAAAACATGGTCAAGGCCAGAGAAATTTTTAATCGGGTGATCAGCACCTATCCCGGCACCCCGGCTGAACATCTGGCTAGCAAAAAACTGGCGCAGATTCCCTGATAGCCGGATAATTGCCGCGATTGGATTTTACTCATCGAGGCTGGTAGTCGGCCAATCTGATACCACGTAGGATGCGCTGAACGCAGTGATGCGCATCAATCGCGCACGATACGCTGCCGGAGTTGGCGCACTACCGGGCCGAGCGCTTGTTTAGCCGGTCATCGACATTTTGCGCAGAGTTATGGAACATTCCTTACGAATTACTGAAATCTTTTATTCGCTGCAAGGCGAAAGTAACACAGTGGGCCTGCCTACCGTGTTTATCCGCCTGACCGGCTGTCCATTGCGCTGCGTTTATTGCGATACCGCCTATGCTTTTACCGGTGGTGAACGCCGTTCGGTGGCGGATATTATTGCCGAAGTGCAAACCTACCGTACCCGTCATGTCTGTGTCACCGGCGGCGAACCGCTGGCTCAGCCCGCTTGTCTGGTTTTGCTCAGCGCTTTGGCTGAGCTGGGCTATCAGGTGTCGCTGGAAACCAGTGGCGCTCTGGATGTGGCCGGTGTTGACCCGCGCGTGGCCAAGGTCATGGATTTAAAAACCCCTGGTTCCGGCGAATTGGCCCGCAACCGTTATGAAAATCTGGCTTTACTGACGGCTCAGGATCAACTGAAGTTTGTGATTGCCGATGTCGCCGATTATGAATGGTCCAAGCAGATGCTGCTGGATCACCAGTTGCCGGAACGCTGCCAGATTCTGTTTTCACCGGTGATGGATGTAATGTCTGCCACCGAATTAGCCGAACGCATTCTGGCCGATCAATTGCCGGTGCGCTTTCAGATTCAACTTCATAAATATCTGTGGAATGATGCAAGAGGAAAATAAGTCCCATCAGCCAGCCGCCATTGTCCTGCTGTCCGGTGGCCTGGATTCCATAACCGTACTGGCATTGGCTCGCCGGCAAGGCTATGCCTGTTATGCCCTGAGTTTTGATTACGGCCAGCGCCATAACGCCGAACTGGCCGCCGCCCAGGCCATTGCTGAACAGTATGGGGTGATCGAACACAAAGTTTTGCAATTGGGCCTGAACAGTTTTGGCGGCTCGGCACTGACCGATGCCAATATCGCCGTGCCCACCGTGGCGCAGACCGGTATTCCGGTGACTTATGTGCCGGCCCGCAACACCATCTTTCTGGCCTGCGCTCTGGGCTGGGCGGAAGTTGTGCAGGCCAGGGATGTGTTTATCGGCGTCAATGCGGTGGATTTTTCCGGCTATCCGGATTGCCGCCCGGAGTTTATCCAGGCTTTTCAGGATATGGCCAATCTGGCCACCAAAGCCGGGGTGGAAGGCCGGAAAATTCAGATACACACGCCGTTAATCTCACTAAGCAAAGCCGAAATCATCCGCCAGGGCCTGGCCCTGGGTGTGGATTATGCGCTGACAGTGTCCTGCTATTCGGCTGATCCGCAGGGTTGGGCTTGTGGCAAGTGTGACGCCTGCCGGTTAAGGGCAGAAGGTTTCCGGCAATTGGGCGTGGCTGATCCGACTAGGTATGTGGCTGCTTGAGCGGGTTTTAGCCGTTAATGCTGTGATGGGCCTTACAAATCTATTTTTGCCGGCTCATGGGTTTTAAGCCTATCATGTAACGCTAAATTCATACGTGTTTGCCAACCCTTGCCGGTTGCCTTAAATGCCGCGACAACATCGGCATCATATCGAACTGTCAAAGCTAATTTTGGGCGGCTGGTGACTGGCCGGCCACGGCGGATTAAATGTTTACCAACAAATTCATCGGCCTGTTCCAAAAAATCGGCCGTCAATTCAGGCGCGTCATCAGAGTCAAGCCAGGTATTTTGCATGGCGGGTTTGTTCTTGTTCATTTGCTTTCTTTCGCGCCAATCCCGTAGCCTGGATGCAGCGCAGCGGAATCCGGGAATCGAAGCTAACTTACTCTTCGCGGCTAAAACCAAGCATTAAAGCAGACATAGTTTTACCCTAAGCAATCCAAAACCTGTCTTGCCGCCAATCCCGTAGCCTGGATGCAGCGCAGCGGAATCCGGGAATCGAAGCCAATCCACTTTCCACAGCCTAAACCAATCATTAAGGCATCGTTGTTATCCAAGCCCCATTAATTTTAAAACCCAAAATCACGCCGGTTTAAAGTCAATATCCGCACCGACAGGCGAGACACCCTCATTCTTGCCAATCCCGTAGCCTGGATGCAGCGCAGCGGAATCCGGGAATCGAAGCTAACTTACTCTTCGTGGCTAAAACCAAGCATTAAAGCCGACATAGTTTCACCCTAAGCAATCCAAAACCTGTCTTGCCGCCAATCCCGTAGCCTAGATGCAGCGCAGCGGAATCCGGGAATCGAAGCCAATCCGCTTTCCACAGCCTAAACCAATCATTAAGGCATCGTTGTTATCCAAGCCCCATTAATTTTAAAACCCAAAGTCACGCCGGTTTAATGTCAATATCCGCACCGACAGGCGAGACACCCTCATTCGCGCCAATCCCGTAGCCTGGATGCAGCGCAGCGGAATCCGGGAATCGCAGCCAATCCGCTTTCCACAGCCTAAACCAATCATTAAGGCATCGTTGTTATCCAAGCCCCATTAATTTTAAAACCCAAAATCACGCCAGTTTAAAGTCAATATCCGCACCGACAGGCGAGACACCCTCATTCGCGCCAATCCCGTAGCCTGGATGCAGCGCAGCGGAATCCGGGAATCGAAGCCAATCCACTTTCCACAGCCTAAACCAATCATTAAGGCATCGTTTTTATCTAAGCCCCATTAATTTTAAAACCCAAAATCACGCCGGTTTAAAGTCAATATCCGCACCGGCCAAGGAAATATTTTCTTTGAATTTACATCTGCTTATGGCAGATTGGTACGTTAGCGCACATTTTATTGTCGGCTTATCTTGCCGATATCTGTTCAGCAAGCGCTAATCTGATAAATTGAAACATCGGCTCAGAAATGAGATTATAGTTATTTGCTAACTTCAGCATTGACCTGCCCAATAATAGATTTTCCCCAACGGGTTTTACCGGTCTTGAACCTCCTGGGATGAGATACTATGCAATGAGCTGTGCTAAAGCTCGGAAATGTACCTCAAACTGGTTTCCGTAAGGGGTTTTACTCTTAACTAACCATCATGAATGAGAATAAAACAATGAAATCCGCAGATGCGGTCGAATCTGATTCGACGTTGAAAATCGGTGGATTGAATGCTGCCAATCAACCGAATCAGGTGTGGCGAGTGCTGATCGTGGATGGTAGTGCCGCAGATCGTGCCGAACTGAAACAAATGCTGCTGTGCGGATCAAACCGGCTTTACCAGTTGAACGAAGTCGAAACCGGGGCGGCCTGTCTGCAAATCTGTCTGGAAAGCAATGATAATCGGCCTGATTGCGTGATTCTGGATGACCACTTGTCCGATTACACTGCCGAGGAAATTTTGTTTGCGCTGGGTGGTGCGGATGCTCCCTGCTGCCCGATATTAGTCTTGACCGAAAGCTCAAGACAGATAAATAGCAGCACCATATTGAAACAGGGCGCACAGGACTTTATTCACAAGAACTGGCTTAATCCAGAGAGTCTGGCTCGGGCCGTGGAAAATACCATCGAGCGGTTTTGGCTTAACCAGGAACTCAAATCCAGCCATAGGCGGTTTAAGGCTTATTTGGAAAACAGTGCCTTGATTGCCTGGATGAAAGATGAACATGGCCGCTTTAACTACTTGAGCCAAAATTTCGAAATACGTTTCAATGCTCGTCTTGAAGACTGGAAAGGTAAAACCGATTACGATTTTTGGCCGGAAGATATGGCCGATAAATTCCGCCAAAACGATTTAGAGGTGCTCAATACTGCCCAGCCTCTGGAGTTGGTGGAACAAGCATTGAATACGGACGGCAGCATTAGTTGGTGGCTGGTTTCCAAATTTCCTTTTAAGGGACCAACAGGCAGTATGTTCGTCGGCGGTATGGCGGTGGATATCACTGAGCGCAAGCAGGCCGAGTTAGCGCTGGCAGAGAGTGAAGAGTTTAATCGCAGTGTGCTGGAAAATAGTGCGGATTGTATAAAAGTGATCGATCGGGCCGGAAATGTCATCCTGATGAACAGGCAAGGGCAATCCGCGATGGAGGTCGATGATCCAGCACACATTTTAGGCAAACCCTGGGTCGGTTTATGGCCTGAGTCTAGCCAGACGCTGGTTGAAAATGCCCTGGAAACCGCGCGCCTGAGAGGCAAAGCTCAATTCCAGGGTTTTCGCCCCACCGCCAAAAACACCCCCAAGTGGTGGGATGTGGTGGTGACGGTGGTATTGGATTCTGCTGGTCTGCCCAAGCGCTTTATTTCAATTTCCAGGGATATCACCGAGCGCAAGCAGGCAGAGGATAGGCTGCGTTTGGCCGCCGAGGCTGATGCCTTTTTTATTGCGTTGTCTGATGCCCTGCGTTCACTTTCAGATCCTGAATTGATCCAGGCCAAAGCCACTCGGTTGCTGGGTGAATTCTTGCGGGCCGACCGGGTACATTATGCGGAAGTCATTGAAAACGGAGCGACCGGCCTGGTCAGCGTGGATTATTGCGCTAGAGTGGAATGCTGTCCCGGCACGGATCACTGCGCCAGTGCGGATTACTGTACTAGCAGGGATTGTTGCCCCGGTTTGTCCAGTGTGGTGGGACGCCACCATTTAGACGATTACGGGCCGGTAGCGATGGCGGAAATTCGGGCTGGCCGCACGTTGGTGATTGCCAACGTCGTCGAAGATAAGCGCCTGACTGCCGAAGAAAAAATTCTGACAGCCAAACTCGGTATTGGCGCTTATGTGCTGGTGCCGCTGGTGAAAAGTTTTCAGCTGGTTGCCTTACTTGCGGTACATCAGATCCAGCCGCGTAACTGGACTAATGCCGAGATCGATCAAATACAAGAAACGGCTAATCGCACCTGGGAAGCGGTTGAGCGTGGCCTGATTCTGAATAAATTGCGCGCCAGCGAGACCCGACTGGCGGCGATTGTGCAGCAGGCCACTGCCGGTTTGGTGGAAACCGATTTATCAGGGCGGATTATTCTGGTAAATGACCACTTCTGCGAGATTGTGGGCCGTCCCCGTAAGGAATTGATGAGCTTGCGTTGGCAGGACATCGCTTATCAGGATGATATAGCGGTATCCGTGGCACTGTTTCAGCAATGTGTCTCTGAAGGCAGCGATTTTACTCTCGAGACCCGTTACCTGCGTCCGAATGGCGACATCGTCTGGGTAAGTAATAAGGTGTCCTTGCTGCGTGGCACCAACGGCCAGATCATTAGCGCCTTGGCGGTGTCGTTCGACATTAGTGAACGTAAGCGCAACGATATGCTATTGAGTGAACAAGCCAAATTATTGAATGAAAACGACAAGCGCAAGGACGAGTTTCTGGCCATGCTGGCCCATGAGCTGCGTAATCCCTTGGCGCCGATCCGCAATGCCGTGGAAATTCTGAAAATAGCAGAGGCTGCCCCCGCCAGAGTCAATTGGTGTACTGATATCATCGAACGCCAGGTCAATCATTTGATTGGACTGGTTGATGACTTATTGGATGTCTCGCGTATTAATCGCGGTTTGATTGTGCTGAAAAAAGAAATCCTGGAAATCCAGGACATTATTAAGCCGGCCTTGGAAACCAATCAACCGCTGCTCGACAAGCGCAGACAAAAATTCAGCATGACGCTGCCGGCAAAACCGGTGTGGATAGCAGGCGACCGGATTCGGCTGGCGCAAATCTTAATGAATTTAATCAACAACGCCGCCAAGTATACCCAGGAACAAGGCGAAATCAGGCTTAGCGTCGAGACCTCCGACCACAAGGTCTTGATACGGGTAAGCGACAATGGCTTTGGCATTGATCAAGCCGCTATTCCCTATGTGTTCAATCTGTTTTATCAGGTTGAGCATAATCTTGATCATTCCCAGGGCGGATTAGGCATAGGCTTGTCTCTGGTGCGGCGGCTGGTTGAAATGCATGATGGTGATATCCAGGCTTTCAGCGCCGGTAAGGATCAAGGCAGCGAATTTGTCATCAGTCTGCCTCGGGTTATTCCCAACGCAACTACCGCAACGGTATTAACTGCGCCGCTTGCTGCATCAAGCCGGAAACTCGGTATTTTAGTGGTCGACGACAATCACGATATCGCCGAAACCCTGGCGGCACTGTTAGAGATAGATGGCTATCAGGTGTGGATAGCAAATGATGGCCCCAGCGCAATAGCGCTTGCCCAAACCGAGCTGCCGGATGTCATTCTGCTGGATATCGGCTTGCCGGGAATGAGCGGTTATGAAGTGGCGCAAACGCTACGCCAAAACAGTCGATTGGCGGTTACCCTGCTGATTGCCATGTCGGGCTATGGTCAGTTTGATGATAAGGAAAAATCGCGTGTTGCCGGAATCAATGCCCATCTGGTCAAGCCGGTTGATTATGAAATCATCCGCAAAATGCTGCTTAATTATCATGCCGGCTAAGGCCAATTAACTGATTTGCCAAGCAAGTAGCCTGGATGCAGCGCAGCGGAATCCGGGAATCGCAGCTAATTTACTCTCCGCAGCTTAAACCAAGCATTAAGGCGACCCTAATTCCCCCAAGGCACTGCCCCCCTCTGGCAGTATAATAAGCTCAATCTGCCTGTCATACTGCCGAACCAAATCTTATGAATCATTCCGAACTACACCTGTTACCACGCCGGCAAATGCCTGGTTTTCCCGGTTGGCTGGCCGCTTTGGGGCCGGGGGTGGTGTGGATGGCCTTGGCGCAGGGCAGCGGCGAACTGATCTGGTGGCCGTATATGGTGGCCAAATACGGACTGACTTTCTTATGGCTGCTGGCTCCGGCCTGTTTGCTGCAATATCCCTTGAATCTGGAAATAGGCCGTTACACGCTGTTGACCGGGGAAAGCATTTTTCGCGGCTTTATTCGTCTGCATCGTGGCTTTGCGGTGTTTTTATGGTTGTTGATGACAGTATCGTTTTTGTGGTTTGGCGCCTTTGCCTCGGCCGGCGGCACTGCCATGGCGGCCTTGAGCCATTGGCCAAGCGGCTGGTCGCCGCGTGCCCAAAGCCTGTTCTGGGGCTATGTTTCCATCGCTGTGTTTCTGATTGCCATCCTCAGCAGCGGCGTGGTGTACACCCTGATTGAACGCTTTATGAAGCTGGTGGCGGTGGTCACAGTGTTTGGTTTATTGTCTGCCTGTCTGAATAGCGATGTACTAAACGCCTTGCCGGAATTTGCCCAGGGTTTGCTGGGGCCGGTGGCCGCCATCCCCCGGCCCTGGGATGATCATGATGCCAGCAAATTGCTGACCGCCATCACCTTTGCCGGTTTGGGCGGCTTCTGGATTTTGTTTTACTCGTACTGGTTGCGTGACAAGGGCGCCGGTATGGCCGGTCTGGTCGGGCGCATCACCGGGCTGGGCGGTGCCGAAGAAGCGGTGCTCAGCGACGGCTATCTGCCGCAGGACGATGCCGTCGGTGCAGGCCATTGGCAAACCTGGCGGCAGTTTTTGCGTGCCGATATTATGATAGGCATTCTCGGCAATCTGTTCACCACCTTAATGACCTGTCTGCTGGCTTATGCCTTGCTGTTCCCCAAAGGCCTGTTGCCTCAGGAATACGAACTGGCCGTGGTGCAAAGCCAGTTTTTTGCCGCCAGTTGGGGCGAAGCCGGTCGGCTGTTGTTTCTGGTGGTAGCGGCAGCGTTTCTTACCGACACCTGGCTGGCCACTGCCGATGCGGTGAGTCGCATCCAGGCCGATATCGTGCTGACCCTGTTTCCCAAAGCCCGCCGCTTTGCCGCCCGGCAATGGTATTATCTGTTTCTGGCCCTGCTGACGATTATTACCGGCTTTACCATGCAGCTGGATGCGCCGGGGCCGTTAATCCTGACCAGCGCGGTGATCGGTTTTGCCGGCACCATTGTGTTTCCGGTGGTGTTGTATCTGCTGAATTACCGGCTGCTGCCCGTTCATCTGCCGCACTGGGCCAGGCCCCAGCGTCAACCCTGGCTGCTGGGCCTGAGTTTTGTGGTGTATCTGCTGCTGGCGGCGCTGTATGTTAACGCCTCCTTTAAACTTTTCTGAGCGCTTGCCATGATATTACCCAGCGAATTCGTCAACTGGTTCCGGGCTTCTTCACCGTATATCCACGCCCATCGCAATCGCACTTTTGTGATTTTTTTCAGCGGTCAGGCCGTTACCGATCCGGATTTTGACAAACTGATACAGGATCTGGCTCTGTTAAAAAGCTTGGGCGTGCGGCTGGTACTGGTACACGGCATCCGCCGCCAGATAGATGAGCGCTTGCAGCAGCAGGGCGATACCCCCAAGTTTCATCATCATTTACGCATTACCGATGCCGCCACCCTGCAATATGTCAAACAGACTGCCGGTTTGGTGCGAATAGAAATTGAAGCCTTACTTTCTATGGGGGTGTCCGGTTCGCCAATGGCCGGCGCCAAGGTGCGGGTGGCTTCCGGCAATTATGTTACCGCCCAGCCCTTGGGGGTGCTGGACGGCATAGACTACGGTTACACCGGCAAAGTCCGTCGCATCGACAGCGAAGGCATCAAACAACAACTGCAACAGCATAATGTGGTGCTGATCTCGCCTTTGGGTTATTCGCCCAGCGGCGAAGTTTTTAATCTGTCCGCCGCCGAAGTAGCCACAGAAGTGGCCATCGCTCTGCAAGCCGATAAATTAATTTTGCTCACAGAACAAAGCTGTGTTTTACCGGTATTTAACACCCCGATTCTGCAACTCACCACCGATCAGGCCGACAGCCTACTCCAGCAAACACCGGGCTTGCCGGATGTCATGGCCCGCGCCTTGCGCGCCGCCATGCAAAGCTGCAAGCAAGGCGTAGCCCGCGCCCACCTGATCAACCGCCAGGTGGACGGCGCGTTATTGCTGGAATTGTTCACCCGCGACGGCATCGGCACCCTGGTCAGCGCCAACCCCTACGAAACCACCCGCCCGGCCACGCTGGACGACATCGGCGGCATCATGGATTTAATCAAGCCGCTGGAACAGCAGGGTATCCTGGTGAAACGCTCACGGGAAAAGCTGGAAATGGACATCGACGAATATATCGTCAGCGAACGCGATGGCCTGATCATCGCATGCACCGCGCTACAGCCCTATGCCGACCACAACGCCGAAATCGCCTGTCTGGCGGTGCACCCCGATTATCAGAACAGCCAGCGCGGCAACAACCTGCTGGAGCATTTGTTTCAGCAGGCCAAAGCCCAGGGTATCCAACGCCTGTACGTCAGAACCACCCAGACTTTGCACTGGTTTGTGGAACGGGGCTTTGTGGCATGTGAGCTGGCCGACGCCCCCCAGGCCATGCAGGCGGCTTATAACTATCAGCGTAATTCTCGGGTGTTGGTTAAGGGGGTGGAGTAGGTGGTTGTTTTGTCCTATTTAAAACTAATAGTCGGGTACAGCTCCGAAAACTGAAAACTCTCAGCGCGGTGTCGACGCAGCTAGGTTCGCTCCGGGTGGAAATGCCAATGCTGATCAAAAACTCATACCTGAATCCGTGACTTTAAATCACAAGAATTCCTCTATCCGAATGATTTAAAAGGCATAATTTGATAAAATAGGCTCAATATAATTTCACCCATTGAGTGAGCCATGGAACATTTTATCCTTGAACAATCCGAAACGGAAATTTATACCAGCCATTCTGGGTTAGCCTTAGTGGGTTTATGCCTAAACCAATACGGCAAACTTAATCAAGCGCTGAAAAGCGGTATACCACTGCGGCACGGCATAGCGCACAGCGACATTATCAAATCCTATATGGGGACCTTATGCTTAGGGAAAAGCGACTTTGAAGCCATTGAAAACTATCGTCACGACTTGTATTTCAAATCATCCCTATCAATTAAGCAAGTGCCTTCAACCGCACGCCTCAGACAGCGCCTGGATGAGCAAGCCGAAGCATTATTGCCCATTGTCTATAACAGCAATATCGACTTCATGGTTGAGGCACAAGTCCCCGTCACCCCCTTAAAAACCGGCCATGTGGCACTGGATATGGATGTCTACCCCATGAATAACGAGAAGACCCGCAAGGAAGGCATCTCCAGAACCTACAAAGGCTATGACGGTTACGCACCGATAGCCGCTTATTTGGGTAACGAAGGCTGGTGTTTGACCAATGAACTCAGAGTGGGCAAACAGCATTGCCAATCCGAATTTCAATATACCCTGGAACGCGTCATTCCTGCCGCCAAACGTCTGACCGATAAGCCATTGCTGGTACGCCTGGATAGCGGTCATGATGCACTGGATACCCGCATCTGGCTGAGCGGTGACGAGCAAGTCGATTTCATTGTGAAATGGAATCCGCGCAAACAAGACGTTGAAACCTGGTTAGCGCAAGCCGAACAAAAAGGTCAATGGACAAGTCCACGAGAAGGCAAGCGCGTTGCGCTGTTCAGCGTGGAAGAGCAACAGACCCGTAGCGATAAAACCTATCGCTTCCGCCGCGTCATGCAAATCACCGAACGCACCACCACGGCCAGCGGCCAAATGCTGTTGATACCCGACATCGAAATCGAAGGTTGGTGGACTTCCCTGGATCAATCGCACTACGATGACGCCCACATCATCGCCCTGTACCGGGATCATGCCACTGCCGAACAATTTCACAGTGAATTCAAAACTGATCTGGACATTGAGCGCTTGCCGTCCGGCAAATTTGCCACCAACGATCTGATTATGACCTTGAGCGCCTACAGCTACAACATTTTGCGCTGGATCGGCCTGATAGGCTTACTCGGCGACATCAGTCCCGTTAGACACCCTGCCAAACGGCGGCGCATCAAAACGGTTATGCAGGAACTCATGTACCTAGCTGCGAGGGTCATCCGAACCGGCCGCCGCCTGAAACTGCGGTTTTCCGCTGCCTGCACTGGCTTTAAGGCTTTCGAGGCTACCTATGCTAAATTAGCCGCCAGCTAATCCAAATCCACCCAGTTAATACCGGCGACACCTGCCGCCGCGGGCGGAGACTTGCCAACAGAAAATAAATGACGCATATTCAGCCAATAATTGCCGGAAAATACCCACGAATGGAATGGCCAAACTATTTTCCCTCTGGAAATTGAACAAATTGACGGCTATTTTTTAAATGAGCACAGATGAATTTCATTGCTGGATTCTGAAAAAGGATGCGCGTGTAGTGAACTTGAAGTACATGAGTTTTTAGCTCATTTTGTGCTTTTGGATTTTGATTTTCTGCATCTTGGTGCTACCGATTCACCTATGGTGGTCACACAGCTGCAGAATTGTCTTGCTTCAGATCAATCTGAGCAAGCACCTCTGCTTTGGACTACTTTTCGGCAAATGGCAAGGGACTCTGCTGCGAAATCTGGAGAATTTGATCGCCCGCTTAGTTCGGGATCTTTGCGGTATAGTTTAGGGTGGGCAGGGGGAGCGCGGGAAAGCTTACTTCTTTTGTCTGCCGGAATAGATAAACGCCGACACCATGCTGACTAAAGTGGTTCCACCAATAGCGGAAGCTGAAACTTCATGGCCGCCTATACTGGCTAACCAGATAGCACCTGCCAGACCACCAGCAGCAATCAAAAATGCGCAAAAAACACCTACAAGTCGTTCAATAAAAACATAGGTGTTTATCCGTTTGGCTTGTTCTCTTCTGGCTGTGGATTCGGCTTCAGTTTGTTGGAAAATCCAGTCCACTTTATCTGGCCGTATGGCATGCAGGCGCTCAATCTGCGCGATTGGAACTATAGGTGAGTCACTTTCGTGATCATGTAGAGTAAGTTCATTATTGCCAGACTTGGCCTTAATCTGTCTCTGTCTGCCCATATTTTCTTAGGGATGTCTGTAGGTCTTTGCCAATATTGCGGAAATCTTTTTGCATTGCCAAAGCATCCGCATAAAAACCGCCGCCGGTTGGATGCGAGTAATTTCGGGGTTGTGAAGGGAAAAACCGACCAAACCCAGCCAAGACGTTGCTAAGAAATGAATTTGCTGATTTCTTTTTGTAAGTTTTGAATCTGGTTTTTTGTAATGTGCTAATTCTGCGGCTTTTCATTTCACATCATCCAGAAATTGACCAATTTGAGCGCTGTTCAAGACTCTTTATACACAGTTTGGCTAAAATTTTCCAGTCTGGGTAGGATGCGGTGATGAACGAACGGTATCATAACGCTTGATTTCGCCTTCAGGAATCTCGAATTCTGGTTAAGATTACACCAATTGTCTGGATAAAATCCACTTTTACCAATGCACTAAGGGCTGGAATATCGTTCATCAGCTGTATTGGGCAAATCCATGTTTGCGCGATGCCAATGATTTGTGCTGGCAATAATACCTGTCCAGTTTGTTTGGGTCTGGTACTCAAAAGATGCGCTGCCCGTTGGTTGGCACATCCTATGTGTCTGGTTCGGTTATGGCATAGCAAAAGGTATAATCGGAATAGATCGATAGCCATTTTATAGGGTAGACAAGAGTGTCAAAAGGTGTTGAAAGTTGTAGTATCCATACCTATTAGCGAGTATTATCCTGCCACTACAGGCGGTGACAGTCGCCATGAGTTTGGGAAGTTTTTTCCTGGATTTGAAAAACGTCAGGAGTGTCAACATGGCTTTCGACAATACAGTGATTTTGGTGGTTTTCTTGCTGGTGATATTGATTTCGATGTCACTGCGTATTGTCAAGGAATATGACCGGGGGGTGATTTTTTTTCTGGGTAAGGTGACTGGGGTGCGTGGGCCGGGGTTGATTATCCTGATTCCGATTCTGGAGCAGATGACCAAGACTACGCTGCGAACCATTACCATGAATATCCCGTCGCAGAAGATTATCACCAAGGACAATGTGTCTATCGATATTGCGGCGGTGGCTTATTACAAGATTGTTGATCCTATCAAGTCGGTGGTGGCCATTGAGGATATCACCAACGCGGTGAATCAGATCAGCCAGACCACGGTGCGTAATGTGGTTGGTCAGTTTTCGCTGGATCAGTTGCTGTCCAAGACCATAGATATTAATCTGCAGATCAAAAATGTGATTGATGGGCATACTGAGCCTTGGGGGGCCGAGGTTACGGCTGTGGAGATTAAGGATATTATGTTGCCGGAAAATATGCAGCGGGCGATGGCCAAAGAGGCGGAAGCGGAGCGTGAACGGCGGGCCAAAATTGTTGCTGCCGAGGGCGAGTTTCAGGCCGCGGTTAAGCTGGGTGAGGCTGCCGATATCATTGCTTTACATCCAGTGGCGCTGCAGTTGCGTACGCTGCAGACCATGGCCGAGATTGCCACGGAAAAAAATTCCACCATTATCTTTCCCGCCCAGTTCATGACCACCGTACAGGAAGCGATTTCGACTATCAAGCAGGATACCAATCACAGTTAGCCATCCTGACTGGGCGCAAAACGCTGCCCAGCTTTGGCGGGCGCGGGTTGGTGTTAAACCGGCCGGCAGTGCTGATCTGCGTAGCCAGTTACCGGCATTTAGTGTAAACTTTACCGGTATATCCCGGTTTCCGGCCATTAATTCAGCTTAAATCCCGCCATGCTCAACCACGATGAAAAACGCGATTTTGCGCGTATGGAAATACAGTGTGAGCTAAAGTATCGATTGGCAGATAGCCCTGAGCAACATATCGGTCGCTGTAAAACCCTGAGTGCCGCCGGCATTTCGTTTAACGCCGACCATTTTGTGGAGTCGGGTTTAGCCATGGAGGTGAGCATACGCCAATGTCTGACGGCGCCAGAACTCACGGCTTTTATTGAAGTGGTGCGTTGCGTTAAACAGCCCAGTGACGATTTTGTGATTGCAGCTGTGATCAGAAGCATCAAAGGCAATTAAATCCCAAGACAAGGCCGCCGTCTGGAAGCGGTTTAATATGTATATTATTACTAAAGAAGTTTATTTTTGTTACGGTCACCGGCTGATGAATCATGCCGGCAAATGCCGTAATCTGCACGGTCACAGTGTCAAAGCCAGTATTTCCATTAAACAGCAAACGCTTAATGAGCAGGCTATGGTTTGTGATTTTGCTGATGTTAAAGCCTGTGTGGATGGTTTTATCAATAAGGTGCTGGATCATAATTTTCTGCTGCATAAAGATGATCCGATTATCCCGGCTCTGGTGGCTAATCAGGAGCAATTCCTGGCGCTGGATGAACATCCAACCGCTGAGGTGTTGAGTAAAATGATTTTCCAGCACGTCAAACAGCAGGGTTTTAATGTTGATCAAGTGGTGCTGTGGGAAACCGCCAGTGCCTGCGCTTGCTACCGGGAAGACTGAATGGGTCAGCTCACTCCGGTCAATACTGCATTTTGTCTGGAACAGCTGTGCGAATCCAACTACCGCAAGCTGTTCCGGTTGATTCCGGATTTACGCAGTTTTGCAGATGCGGCGGTGGGCTATACCGATCGGCAGCCGGCTTTGTATCTGGATGTACTGGAACGAAATCCTTATACCTTGACCATTAGTCTTAGCCATTGTTTTGGCCGCACGCTTAATGAGTTGCTGGAGCCGGCGGTCAAAATCCGGGTTTATCTGGATGCTCAGGTAGCTGAAGTGATCCGCGATCATGCCCGCCCGGATGTCAGTACGGTGATTAAAGATCCCGGCAGCAGCCTGGAGATTAGGGACTATAAATGGCGGCTGAATTATTTTCTGGAAAAATGGCTGGATCATTGTTTAAAAACCGATTACCGGTTTGACAGTGTGACGGCTATGCCGCGTCAGGCAATGTGAAACTGCTCCAGCTACTTTGGCACCAATCCTGTTCTAAAACACCTAAGTCTGCCACATCAATCCAGCCCTGACACAGCGTAACAAACCGTAACTGTATGCGCCGTTAAAATGCTCGAATACGGGTTTTAAGGCCGGTTTTTGCTGGTCGGTGAGGTTTTTGATGGCTTGGCTGATGCTTGCCAGTTCGTCGGCTGGTAAATTCACTACCTCAGTTAAGGGCAGCGTCCCGGTTTCCAGGTATTTAACCAGATGATTGTAAATGGTATCTTCTTTCAGATTGCGGCTGGCGGCGATTTTGGCGACGCTATAACCCAGCCGGAACAGGTCCAGGGTTTCCTGATGGGTATCGCCCACCGGGCTGGCTTCGCCGGGGGCAAATTCGCTTAATACCGCCAGAAACTCAGCGCCATAAGCTTCCAGCTTGCGTTCACCCACCCCGGAAATCATGCCCAGTTCGCGGCGGTTTTTGGGTCTGGCTTCCACCATAGCCATCAGGGTGGCATCGTGAAAAATCACATAAGGCGGCACATCCTGGCGGTCTGCTATCTCACGGCGTTTAGTGCGCAAAGCCTGCCATAAGGCGTTGTCGGGCTGATTGTGCGCTGAGGATTCGGCCTTGTTTTTGGCGGTGAGGCTGTCTTTGCGCAGCATCAGGGTTTGTTCGCCGCGCAACACGGCCCGGCAGGCATCGGTCAGTTTCAGGCCGCCAAAGCCGCTGAAATCCACTTCCACCAGGGATTTGGCCACCAGTTGCCGAAATACGGAGCGCCACTGTTTTTCATCCAGCTGTTTGCCGATGCCAAAGGTGGATTGCTGGTCGTGACCAAACTGTTTGATGCGCGGATCACTGCTGCGGCCCAGCAGCACATCGATCAGATAACTGACACCAAAGCGCTGGCCGGTACGATAAATGGCCGATAAGGCTTGCTGGGCGGCAACGCTGCCGTCCCAGGTGTCCGCCGGTTCCAGGCAGGCATCGCAATTACCGCAGGGTTGGCTTAGCGCTTCGCCGAAATAGTCCAGCAAGGCCTGACGCCGGCAGTTGACCATTTCACATAAGGCCAGCATGGCTTCCAGTTTGTGCAATTCCACGCGCTTATGAGTGGCATCGGCATTGGAGGCCGATAGCATTTCCCGCAAGGTCAGTACATCTTGCAAGCCATAAACCATCCAGGCATTTGCGGCCAGCCCATCACGCCCGGCCCGGCCGGTTTCCTGATAATAGGCTTCTATACTTTTGGGCAAATCCAGATGAGCGACAAAACGCACGTTGGGTTTGTCTATGCCCATGCCGAAGGCAATGGTGGCGACGATAATCAAGCCGTCTTCCATCAAAAACTGGTGTTGATTGCGGCGGCGCACATCATGGCTGAGGCCGGCGTGATAGGGCAGGGCGCGCAAGCCCTGCTGGTTGAGCCATTCTGCGGTGTCTTCCACCTTTTTGCGTGACAGACAATAGACGATGCCGGTATCGCTGCGGTGCTCGGCGCGGATGAAGCTTAGCAGCTGCTGGCGTGGATTCTGTTTCAGGACGATGCGGTAACGGATGTTGGGACGGTCGAAGCTGCTGATGAACACCTGGGCTTGTTCCAGGGCCAGCCGCTGGATAATTTCCTGGCGGGTGCGTTCGTCGGCGGTGGCGGTCAGGGCGATGCGCGGTACGTTGGGGAATTGCTGGTGGAGGATGCTGAGTTGCAGATAATCGGCGCGGAAGTCATGGCCCCATTGCGATACGCAATGGGCTTCGTCGATGGCGAACAGGGCGATTTTGCAGCGGCTCAGCAAGGCCAGGGTGCGGGGATTGCTGAGCCGTTCCGGGGCGATGTACAGTAAATCACAGCATCCATCCAGCAATTGCTGCTCAATATTGCGTATTTCCCCTATATCTAGTGTGGAATTAAGGAATGCCGCTTTTACACCTAGCTGGTGCAGGGCGCTGACCTGATCTTCCATCAGCGCGATCAGCGGCGAAATGACCACGCCTACTCCATCAAGAATCAGTGCCGGTAACTGGTAACACAAAGACTTGCCGCCGCCGGTCGGCATTAGTACCAAGGCATCGCGGCCCTGGCATAAGGCTTCTATAATCGGCTGTTGCGGGCCGCGAAAGCTGGTATAGCCGAATACGCTGCGCAGTGTGTGTAAAGCCTGTTCAAGCGGCATGGTGGTCTGTTTGGTTCAATAGGGTTTAATCCGGCTCCTGGCCTGGGGGGGTTAACACGGTATTCACCGGTGGTTTGCTGTCGTCGGGCAGGGGGTAGTCCTGGGTAAAATGCAGGCCCCGGCTTTCCTTGCGTTGCTGGGCGCAGCGGATGATTAATTCGGCGACGATGACCAGATTGCGCAGTTCCAGCAAATCGCTGGTGACGCGGAACTGGCCGTAATATTCGGCAATTTCGGCTTTGAGCATGATTACCCGGTTCATGGCGCGTTCCAGGCGTTTATTGGTGCGGACGATGCCGACATAATCCCACATGGAGCGGCGCAACTCGTCCCAGTTATGGGCGATCAGCACTTCCTCGTCGGAGTCGCTGACCTGGGATTCGTCCCAGTCCGGCAAACGTACCGGTGCCGGCATGTCGGCAAAGCGGCGGCGGATATCCAGATTGGCTTGCTCGGCAAACACCAGACATTCCAGCAAGGAATTGCTGGCCATGCGGTTGGCGCCGTGCAGTCCGGTGCAGGCCACTTCACCGACCGCGTATAAACCGGGGATATCGGTGCGGGCATTGGCATCGGTCAGTACCCCGCCGCAGGTGTAATGGGCTGCCGGTACCACCGGGATGGGTTGCTGGGCTATGTCGATATCCAGCTCCAGGCATTGCATATAGATGGTCGGAAAATGTTTTTTAATAAAATCGCGGGGCTGATGACTGATGTCCAGATAGACGCAGTCGATGCCGTGCTTTTTGATTTCGCTGTCGATGGCGCGGGCCACAATATCGCGCGGGGCCAGTTCCATGCGTTGATCGTAGCGGCGCATAAAGCGCTCGCCGTTGGGCAAAATCAAATGGCCGCCTTCACCTCGTACCGCCTCGCTGATTAAAAACGAGTGGGCGCTGGGGTGATATAGACAGGTGGGATGAAACTGCATAAACTCCATATTGGCCACCCGGCAGCCGGCCCGCCAGGCCAGGGCAATGCCGTCACCGGAAGAGGTGTGCGGATTGGTGGAATACAGATAAACTTTGTTCGCGCCGCCGGTGGCCAGCACCACGATGCGGGCGGCGATGGACTCGATGCGACCGCTGCGGCTGTCCAGCACATAAGCGCCGCGGATGGCGGCCTGGCTTTCGCCCAGCTTGGCGGCGGTGATTAATTCCACCACATTGTGATATTCCAGCAGGGTAATATTGGGATGGATTTTAGCCCGTTCTATCAGCGATAAAGACACCGCTTTGCCGGTGGCGTCGTCGGTATGTACAATACGCCGATGGGAATGGCCGCCCTCGCGGTTGAGGTGTAATTGTTTTTCGCCGCTGGCCGACAGGCGCTCGGTAAAATGGACGCCTTGATGGCGCAGCCATTCGATATTTTCCCGGCCATGCACCACGGTCAGCCGCACAATTTCCGGATCGCATAAGCCGGCCCCGGCCACCAAGGTATCTTCGATATGCGAGGCAATTGAGTCGTGTTTGTCGTCAAACACGGCAGAAATACCGCCTTGTGCATAAAAAGTGCTACACTCGGTGAGGGCGAACTTGGACAGGACGGCTACTTTATAGGTATCTGCCAGCCTGAGCGCCAGACTTAATCCGGCACCACCGCTACCGGCAATCAGAATATCGAAATACTGTTGATCCACTGCAGAAGAATAGGCTTTGCTCAAGGTTAGGCACTGATTTGAATGGTTGAAACAGGTCGTGGATAATAACTTGTTTTGCGGCGATGTGAATTTTTTTTGTCATAACCGAACTTATGCTGTTTAATTCTGTCTAGACTACTAAATAAAAACACGCAGTGAACGAACAGACAAACCATAGCGAAGAATTGGATCAGGAGTTGGTACGCCGCGTACAGCGTGGTGACAAAACTGCTTTTGATCAACTGGTCATCAAGTATCAGCATAGGATAGTGCATCTGGTAAACCGTTATGTCAAAGATCCTACCGAAGCCGAAGATGTGGCTCAGGATACTTTTATCAAAGCATATCGGGCGCTGGCCGACTTTCGGGGGGAGAGCGCGTTTTACACTTGGCTGTACCGGATTGCCATCAATACGGCCAAAAACTACCTGTTGTCGCGTTCCCGCCGGCAATTTGATTACGAAATCGATGTTCAGGATGCCGAGCAGGTGGAAAACGCGCCTCAGCTTAAAGATCTGGACTCGCCTGATAATCTGCTGATGAATCAGGAAATACTGGAGGTCATTAATCTGGCCATAGAAAAACTGCCCGAAGAAATGCGTATTGCTATCACGCTGCGCGAATTTGAAGGCATGAGTTATGAGGAAATTGCCGAAGCAATGGATTGTCCTATCGGCACAGTGCGTTCCCGCATTTTTCGGGCTCGGGAAGCCATAGACGAAAAACTACAGCCATTGCTCAACTAATTAGGTGTTTTGATGCAAGAAATCAACCAAAAAATATCGCTGCTGATCGACGACGAACTGGATAGCCGTCAGGCCCAGCGCCTGTTGCAGGAAATTCAGCACGATCCTGAACTGCAAGCTACGCTGCAACGCTATCAACTGCTGGGGCAGGCGCTTAAGTACAAACAGTGTCAGGTGCTGGATAAACAGTTCGCGGCCAAGATTCATCAACAAATCAGCCAGGAACCCAGCTATCTGCTGCCCAGCGCCAAACCTGCCAGTGTGGCTAAGCCTTACCGCTTCCCTGTGCAAAAAGCCGGTCTGGCTTTGGCGGCCTCTATTTTGCTGGCCATTATGTGGTTGACCAGCAATCAGGCTTATCAGCAGGCTCCCTTACCTTCATTGGTGTTTATGGCTCCGCAGCAGGACGTGCCGGCCGGTATGAGTCCACGTCTCAACGAATATCTGCAAGCCCACGATAATACCTTGTACAGCAGCCAGGCCGGCCGGGTGCAACCTTATGCACGCGTGGTCGGCTTTCACCAGGAATAACCGTGTTTCTACGCAGCTTAGCTTTGGCCTTGATTACCTGCTCGGCGCTGGCTGAAGATCAACAGCCCAGTGCTGCAGCCTGGTTGAATAATATGATACATGCCATGAAGACCCTTAATTATCAGGGCACTGTGGTGTTTGTGAAAAACGGCCAGCTGGATACCATGGTGTACCGGCACAGTATCGTCAACGGGGTGGAACAGGAGCGGCTGAGTTCGCTGAATTCGCCGTTGCGTGAGGTAACCCGCAAATCCAGCGAAGTCAGTTGTTTTTTTAAGGAAACCAGTCAAAAAATCATTAATCACCATCCCATAGACAGTTCATTCATCATCAATTTGCCCAGCGACAGTGCCGATCTGGATAAGCTTTATACGCTGAGTAATGTGGGTCAGGAATCGATTGCCATGCTGCCGGCTCAGATTGTGGAAATCAAGCCTGTGGATCAATTGCGTTATGCCCGGAAAATCTGGATAGAAACTCAGCATTACCTGCCGTTAAAAACTGAAGTTTATAATCCTGACGGGGAAATTCTGGAACAGGTGGTGTTTACTGATCTGAAATTCAGCAACGGCACCGAAGTTGATGCGGCTGAAAGTCAGGATAACGCTAATGTGCATATCAAGCATATTCATGCCAGTCAGGCCGAACCGCTGGAAAATGCGCCGTTCATTTTGAAAAACTGGCCGGCTGGTTTTAAGACGGTGTTTTTTATTCGCAACTCTTTGCAAGCTTCGCAAAAAGCGGTGGATCATTTGCTGATCAGTGATGGATTTTCTACCGTATCGGTTTATCTGGAACCTAAAACCGAGCAGGGTGTGCAGGGTTTGCACAGTTTGGGTATGGTGAATTCTTATAGCAAGGTGATAGCCGATTCGCAAATCACGGTGCTGGGTGAAGTGCCGGCGCAAACCGTGGAAACCATTGCTCAGGGTATTGTGTTGCGGTAGTAGATGGATTTTGCTGGCCTTGGTTTGATTAAGGCTGTGCGGTGAAATCCTCGTTCCACTGCGTTGCATCGAGGCTACGGGTGGCGTTAGGCAGGCTGTGATGATGCGCTACACGGCGTTTAGCACATCCTACTACCGGGAATCTAGGCCAAGCATACGGCGCATACGCTACGCTATGATGCCCCTGCAATCGGCTGGGTTGATGGGGCTTATGGCCTTTGAATAGTTACTAATAATGTTATGGCAGCAAAACTCTGTTCATTCGCGAGTTTAATTGATCCGATTCAACTGGATGAGTTTTTCTCCCTCTTTTGGGAGAAAAAACCGCTGCATATCAAGCGCTCCGATGAATTGTTCTATAACGAGTTAATCAGCTTAAATAATGTGCAGTCGGCCTTGTCGTATGGTGGTCTGCGTTATCCTGCCATACAATTATCCAAAAATGGCGGTTTTTTACATCCTGATGTTTTTTGTACGGATATTCGCTCAGGCGACATAGTCTTTAATGGTGTACCGGACCTGAATAAACTTCAAGCTGAATATAAATCCGGAGCAACGCTTTCACTACCGGGTTTTAATCGGGCTTGGCAGCCATTAATGGCCTTGGCGGCAACGGTCGAAGAGTATTTAAGTCATGCGGTGCATACTAATATCTACATCACTCCCGGAAATGCATTGGGATTTACCCCGCACTACGATGCGCATGAGGTTTTTATTCTGCAGATTTCCGGTGCCAAACACTGGAAGATCTATGATCCACCCCTAAATTTACCACATCACAGTCAGGCTTTTAAACCTGATATGCTGACTTCCTCGCTGCCAATTATGGAGCTTGATTTGGCACCCGGTGATCTATTGTACTTACCCAGGGGCTTTGTTCATGTGGCAAATACTTTAGATGATGCTTCCATGCATGTCACGCTGGGCGTAACAGTCTATACCTATGTAGAGCTAATCAGCGCATGGGGGCAGTCGAGTAAAAATGAATTGGCTATTCGCAAAGCCTTACCTCCCGGTTTTGCCAATCATCCTGAATTGCAAGCAGATATTGAGGCGGAGTTTTCCCGGTTGTTAGCAGAGTTCAAGCAAAAGCTGGAGGCAAAACAGCTGGTCGATGGTTTTTTTCAGCGCGTCAGAGCGGGTTATCCAGGGCGAAGTAAAGTTCGGCCGGAGCTGGAGTTGAATGTTTCGGTGATAAACCCGGCTACTCAATTAAAAACATTAGCTGCCGGTCTTTATACGATCGCGGAAGAAAATGAAAATATTGTCTTAAAATTTGCTGACAAGACGATGGTTATGTCTAAGCGCGCACGTCCTTTACTTGATGAGATGGCTAAGCGAATATCATTTCAACCAGTGGAATTAGTTTGTGATTTAAGGGAGGATACAAAATTGACCCTGATACGGCATCTGTATCAGGAGGGGTTTTTATGGTTGTGTCAATGAAGTTGCCCGGTGGGTTGTGATGGGTCAATACTTTTTGGGACGCGCCATTAAGTTGTTTTTCTTGTTTTTTGCTGAAGGCAAAAAACAAGACCTGAGCCCTGTTTTTGCTATTTTTTTAAGATTTAATTGTGGTCGCCTTGAAATAAGTCTTGGGCGTTGGTGGTTGATTGTTGAACATTATCTTGCTCAAGCCGTGATTTTTTGAGTAAAGCATTTTCGGCTGCCTTGGCCTGGTTTTCTGTATTTACCCCTGATTGAATGATTTGATCCGGTTTTTGAGCGGCCTGTTCGACTGATGTTATGGCATTAGTCAGCTCGGAATCGTCTGCAAAAGCATTATGGACTGGACTGCAAGCCATTAACATGACGCTGAGTAAAATGTGTTTTTGTGGCATAAAAATGTGTCCTTATTGAAGATAATGAAAGTTAAATATCGGGTAATTATTCAGCTTAATGTTGCATGACCCTTTTTTAAACAAGTAGTTGGCCGCCAATGATGCGCCACTGAGTTAACTGCCTATGTTTTAAATGGATAAATGCACGCCGAATTGCTGCTTTTTATTTTAAGCTATATCCCCTTGTATTGGAAAATATTGCCGTGTTGTTTTTATTATGTCATCCATAGTTTGATTCGGGTGGCGGATCAGCTCAATATGGTTCTTTCCAGTAGCCAATAAGTGCCCATCAGGCACACCGATAGCGAACAGCCTTTGAGCAGTTTGTCGGCAATCAGCAAATTATTGTTTATCCACCAGATAATGGGTAAAACCAGCGCCGCCACGGCGATCTGGCCGGTTTCTATACCCAGATTGAAAGACAGCAAGGGCAGCAGGATGCCGGTTTCACCGGAGGATATGCCCATTTCCCGCAGCACGCCGGCAAACCCGAAACCGTGGATTAAGCCAAACCCAAAAGTCAGCCACTGGCGGCCCCTGGGATGGTCGCCCCGAATCACATTTTCCATGGCTACATAAATAATGGTTACAGCTATCACCGGCTCCACAAAACTACTGGGTAGTTCAATAATGTTGAGCCCGGCACAGGCCAGGGTGATGGAATGGGCGATGGTGAAAAAAGTGATAATTTTCAGCGCCGGCCCAAAACTGTGGGTAACCGCCAGCAGCGCAAATAAAAACAGTAGATGATCATAACCGGTGAGAATATGTTCGATACCTAGCTTAAAAAAGTCGGCAAAAGCGCCCAGCCAAGTCGGTGCTCCAGCCGACGGCTGGTTGCTGCCGGCCAGGGTCAGATTGAGTTGATCGTCGGTTTTGCCCAGCATTTTTTCCGCCAGGGTAACGCCGTTTGCAGTCCGCACTGTCAGATATTGTTGATGGCCGCTCGGCAGTTGCGCCAGAAAAGCGGATTGCACCAGTAACTGCTGTTGTGGAACTTCCGGATAAACCAGCGTCACCAAGGCGTTGTTCTGATCATCAAAACTCATTTGGCCCGGTTGAGCAGGCTGGTAATCTTTACCGTCTATATTAATACGTAACTGACTTGCCAGTAAACGGGCGATAGCCGGTTTGGCAGCCTCGCGCTCGGCGTCGGTGACTTCGGCATCCAGATCGCTGTCCATAGGCGTAAAAGCCTCAATGTCCTGTAAGGCAAACGTGATTTTAACAACCACATCAGTTGTCTGAATTGATATGTCCAGGGAACTGAGGCCTGGCGGGTGGGCGGAAACACTGGCTGATTGCAATATCATCAGTACCGTAAACACCGATTTGGCTTGTAGAAAGTACATAGGCATCGTTTAGAAATAAATGGTAAAACCAGCTCTGGCCATGCGCGGTTCAACTGGATGCCTGACGATGCCAAAGTTGCCGGTTTGCGCCCCGGCACCAGGCGTTGAGGCATAATTATAGGCATAAGCGATGTCACTGGTGGTTTCGCCAAGCAAATTAAAGATATTGAAATCCAGTTTATAATTCTTCTGCTTGTAGCCTAAGCTCAGATTGAGAATATCGACATTCGGCGCCCAGAAGGTACCGTTGGAATCCAGTGGCGAATCGCCAAAATGCCGCAAACGTAAGGAACCGAATACGCCATTAGGCGCGACTACTTGAACGCCGGTGGCAATGACAGTACCCACCAGATTAGGGATATAGTTGCCGGTACAGGCTGCAGTGGCACTGGAGGTTGGGCAGCTTGGGCCGCCGCTCGAATAATCGGTTTTCGGCGTATTCACAAAATAACCATCGCTTTTGGCGTAGTCAAAATCCAGCGTTACCATGTCATTTACTTTGTAATAATTAGTAAATTCCAAGCCATAGCGATTAGACATACCGTTTACATTAGTTGTACCATCATCACCGGCAAATACAAGCTCCTGACTGGATTGCAGAAACCATAAGGCCAAAGTGGAGTTCAATCCCGGTATAATATTACTTCGCGCCCCAATCTCACCGCCGCGGGCCCAGGCCATGGGGGTGATCATGCCGCTGCTACCTGCTGCGCTGCCGTCAGGTGTTATTTGAAGTGTAGTACCACGTGCGTCGTTGGAATGATAACCGGAACCGGCGTTCAAGAAATATTCGGTGTTGTACCAGGGGCCAATGATGGCGCTAAATTTGGGGCTAACCATTTCCTTGGAGCGATAACCGGAATTGGCGGCATTGATGGCCGCAGCCAGGGAAGGATCGGCGGCCTGCAGCTGACCTGCGGCTAAAGAGGGAGAATAGGCCGTGACACTCGTGGCATCAGCTCCCGTTATCGCCGCACTGCCTGTGGTAAAGGGGTTGGCCAGCGCGTCGACCTGCATGTTGATGAAATCGGCCCGCAGAGCTTGAATGGTGCGGAATTTCTCGTGCCAGTGGATCTGGTTTTTGAAGTACATGCCGCCGGTACTTTCCGAGACATTGTCTTCACTGATGGTATTCAAATACTGACGGTTGACGGTGTTATACAAACCCAGGCCCATGATTTCGTCGTGCCGAAAGCTCATGCCGTAGGTGTTATCCATATCCAGGCCAAACAGCTTGTCATAATGGGTGAACTCTTCATTACCACCCACCTGCACCCGGTGTTCGCGTTGGTTCATCTGGTCGCCCCAAGGGCCGCTGGTGTAGCCGCTAAAGTTCGAATATAAGTTTAAGTCGTAATAAACCGCATAAACATTGGCATCGTTTTTCCAGTCATTACCTTTATTCCAAACATTACTCGATAAACTGTAACGATTGGTATTACCGCCATCCGAAGGGCTCAAAGAGCCATAAAGCCCCAACTGTCCGCTATCTATGGCGCTTTGCGCTATCTGGTTGGTCGCTGTCCAGGTGTTTTCATAAGCTTTGGCGTTGACCGCCACCCCCCAGTTGTCGTGATCCTGAGTATAACGCAGCACACCGTTGTATTTATGGCCGTTTTCCGGCACAGCCCAGGCACCGTTATAGGTCTGGAATTCGGCGGCGTAGAGTAAATTGCCGTCTTCGCCCAGTTTGCTGGAATTGGCCGCCACGGTTCGGTAAAAATCGAACTCGCCGCCGGTAAACTTCAAAAAGCCTTTTGGCAAGGTTTTCATGGTAGTCATTTTGTTAAAGCCCGCCGCAGAAAAGTCACCGATCTCTGCATAATATGGGCCTTTACCGTATTCTATTCTATCCACCAGTTCTGGAATCATGCTGTTCAGATCCATATAACCCTGACCGTGGGCATGGGTAGGCATATTCATCGGAACCCCGTCCACCACCGTGGTAAAGTCGGTGCCGTGATCCAGATTATAACCGCGCAAAAAATATTGGTTGGCTTTGCCGGAGCCGCTGTGCTGAGTGGCGATCATGCCGGGAATCAGCTCCACCAGTTCGCCGGGGCGGGATGAAGAGCGGAATTCTATTTGCTCCTGGCTGATGACACCTTGTGAAGCAGAGCCGGTTAAACCCAGCAGATCTCTGGATCGGCCTGCCGTTACACTAATTTCTCCCAATTCTTCAACCTTTAAAGTTTTAATTGCATTTGGCTTTTTATTGCTCTGCTCAGCCTGTTTAGCCGCTTTTTTGGGTGTTGTCTGGGCAGGCTCCGCCTTCGGTGACTCGACCTGAAGTACCCGTGAATCACGGTCGGGCGTTGTTTCTGGTTGCGACTGTTTTGAGTTTTTAACTGATTTTTGCTTTTTGGCTTTTTTAAGCACTTTTGCCTGATCGGGAGATAATGCCAGCTCAGCTTGGGCAAGGTTAGGCGCTGCCTGAAGCTCGACAGAACTTATCCCGAAAATAATGCCGAATCCGATAATTATTTTTTTCTTTTTGAAAATATCTTCATATGTGCTCACTGCTTGCTCCTAATGGTCTAAATTATTAGTTTTATAAAGTGCTCTAACTGATTGCTGTTGTATTGCGAAAGAAATAATGGGTTGATCCGCATCGGCAAATTCTGCAAACAGCGGGATTTTTAGCGTTACCGACCGCCAATGAAAATTGTTGATATTTGCGGTACTGGAAGAATTTAGCGGATAGCCAGCATTGAACAGCCGCGAAAATGAGTTGAAATCATTGGCGTTGCGAATGTTCTGAACAAATGGCCGCCAAATAAGACTTATAGCAAGGCTTAGTTCATCACGTTTGAGGAGGACGGGCGATTTGATGACAGAATTGCCGTTTGGGAAGCCGGCTAAACTTAATTGTAGACTGGATGCTGCAATTAAAGAAAAAGAGTTATTTTGAAACTGACGGGACACTGCAGATATGGAAAACAAATCAGGCGGCGAAGTTAAGCCAACGCCGTTGCTCAGGAAGTGACGACCAGGTGTATGATTAATTATTGGAAAATAATTTTTGAAATCCAGGTTACTGCAATCTGCACAGTAGCTTGGGTAAAAAAGCTGATTTATGGCATTTTCACCCGCTGTTAGTCGGAAATCTTTAACCGTAACAGTGTGATAATCGCCAAGCGCCGAGTTTTGTTTTCCCTGGTGGCTGATGGATTCCCTGTTCACTAGTGCCGATACCGGTGAAGAAAACTGAGCAGTTCCTGCTAACAGCCCACCTCCGCTATCTTGACTGATAAAATCTTTGGCGTTCGCTTGATTATCATCGTAGTCGATACAAGTGGCTTTATGACATCGTGGCTGGTAATTGTATCCAGCGTTAACACTATCTTGAAATTGATGAATCAGTGGTTGACCAACATTATTTTGACGGCAGTACCAGAGGATGTGCCGACTCTGAAGGCGCATCGTGCGCGATTGATGCGCATCACTGCGTTCAGCGCATCCTACGCCGTACCCGTCAAAATAAGATTGGTTGACTACTAGATGCGGATTGAGTTTGATATCGATAACCGATTCTGCAGACTTTGCCAGAGCGGAGGTGGAAAATAGAACGCTGAATAAACAGCCAATAGCGAGTACAACCAGTTTTGCAACCAGAATCCCGGCACCATGCAGTAGCAGGGTGGCCAGCATAAAACCCAGCGTATAAGACAACAGACTGGCCGAAGTGGAAATTTCCTGGCCGTGGGCATAACCGTGGCAAAAGCCGAAAAAGGCCACGATCAGCACATTAATTTTGTTATTGAAACGGATTTTACGGCTGATCAAGACCCCGAACACCGCCCCGGACAGCAAAATAATGCCTTCCAGATTGGGCAGCGCCAAACCCGCCGCCCCGGCCAAACCGCCGAGACTCATCACTCCCACAAAGGCCAGCGGCAATAACCAGATTGCCCGGCCCCGCAACTGGGCGGCCCAGATGCCGACCGCCAGCATGGTCAGCAAATGATCCCAGCCGCTTAAGGGATGGTTAAAGCCATTAGTCCAGCCTATGCTGTTAAAATTGAGCATTTGCCTAGCCACAAATGCCAGCATCAGGGTCACAGGCAAACCTACAGACAACCAGAAGCCGCCGAAATTTCGGCTACGCATAAACTGAATGTAAGCAAAGGGTGACATGCGGGGCGATGCTTATGAATGTAAAAGTTGGTAAAGATGATACCGGATTTTGTATGAAATTGAAAAAAATTATCTTAATAAACTTGGCCGCTCCAGATAACTCAAGATATCACGGTAAAATCCGGCCCTAGGTTTCGAGGGAACTCAACGCGATCATCAGCCGGATTAATTAGGGATTGCCGTCCGATGCTGGTTGGAATAGTCGAGTAAGACAGAGATTAAGTCCTCTGATCAAGCCGACTATGGCGACAAGTATAACCCCGCTGGTCAAGGCAAAACCCGCAGTAAAGCTTATGGTGTCAACATCCAACCAGATATCGTAAACATGGGCTTGTCCGTGCAGGAAGCCTATCATGACGACCATCGCTATTCCTACCAAACGTGACAGCGTGTCCCCGGACGCTAGTAACACAATCAGACTAAACACCAGACCCTGCACAATATCTCCAGCGCGAACAATCTCTACATATGCCAGTGACAGTCCACCGCCAAGCAACATTGCAGCCACAAATATCAGTGGCATAAAACTCAAGCTGCGTTTGTCTGATCCGGAAAACAGTAAACCGATAGTCAGCAAAGTTAAAACATGATCCGCGCTGGTGAACGGGTGAATTAGGCCAGCCAGAAAATCAGGCGATTCACTTGAGGTATGCCAGGGATGTGCTGAAACAGTTATGGGTAATACCGCAGTCGCCAAAGCGAGTATATGGAAAATTTTTGCCTTATTTTTCATTATCGCCTCCTGAGCGTGATTGCCTAAATTTGAACTGAAATTTGTAGTGCGTCTAGATTCTAACAAAAATATGAAAATAATAAAATTTCTCATAAAAAAGCTTATGGCTACGCCAATTTAGCTGGAAATCATGCTCGAGCCCTGTCTGTATTCGTTACGGGGGAATAGTGTAATACCTCGGTTATTGTTTTCAATTTATTGATTAAAATATGTCTTTTACATAAATAAATTGAGGTATGGCGCTAGAAAACACTGTCGACTGCCTTGTATGATAATTATTTTAAATATCATAATATTGGTATATATTAAACACGGAGATAGTAATCTGTCGGTAGACTATGTAAGCGTTGTTTATCGACAGTTTTTGGCCATGTCTGAGATAACTGTGGTATGCAGTCAGTCGATCAACCTTAAATTATGATTTGACTATTGTGTGCTGATAGTGAAGGTGGACATGGTTTTTTTAAGGAAACCAGTCAAAAAATCATTAATCACCATCCCATAGACAGTTCATTCATTATCAATTTGCCCAGCGACAGTGCCGATCTGGATAAGCTTTATACGCTGAGTAATGTGGGTCAGGAATCGATTGCGATGCTGCCGGCTCAGATTGTGGAAATCAAGCCTGTGGATCAATTGCGTTATGCCCGGAAAATCTGGATAGAAACTCAGCATTACCTGCCGTTAAAAACTGAAGTTTATAATCCTGACGGGGAAATTCTGGAACAGGTGGTGTTTACTGATCTGAAATTCAGCAACGGCACCGAAGTTGATGCGGTTGAAAGTCAGGACAACGCTAATGTGCATATCAAGCATATTCATGCCAGTCAGGCCGAACCGCTGGAAAATGCGCCGTTCATTTTGAAAAACTGGCCGGCTGGTTTTAAGACGGTGTTTTTTATTCGCAACTCGTTGCAAGCTTCGCAAAAAGCGGTGGATCATTTGCTGATCAGTGATGGATTTTCTACCGTATCGGTTTATCTGGAACCTAAAACCGAGCAGGGTGTGCAGGGTTTGCACAGTTTGGGTATGGTGAATTCTTATAGCAAGGTGATAGCCGATTCGCAAATTACGGTGCTGGGTGAAGTGCCGGCGCAAACCGTGGAAACCATTGCTCAGGGTATTGTGTTGCGGTAGTAGATGGATTTTGCTGGCCTTGGTTTGATTAAGGCTGTGCGGTGAAATCCTCGATTCCACTGCGTTGCATCGAGGCTACGGGTGGCGATGATGAAGGCTGTGTTGATGGTTGGTATCTAAGATAGTTCACTCAGGTAGCATTCAAATTGTCCCAATCACTCTTAATTGGAGCGAGTCTGCAGTTAATTGGAATAATCAGCCTTCGCTTGGCTTGCCGGTAGCATCTGGTGTTGTAGTTAAAAATTCGGCCAGTTTTGTTGCCGTTGATATTACCAACCTAGTAACCTCATGGCTTACCTCACCAGCAGGAAATTTTGGCTTGGCGATACAACCCGACTCTAAATTTCATCTCACATCTATTTTGATTGACAGCAAGGAAAATACTGCAACTAGTCATCCGGCTTTCATAGACATCACTTTAGCGGATATCCCCCCGCGTCAGACTAGTTGTCGTCTCAAATTTTTAAAGCCAATAAAATTTGAGATTAGAGATGAAAACATATACAAGGTATTCTGAAGACTTCAAAGAGCAAGCTCTGAGAAAAGTTTACAACCGTGGAAACGACCAATCGATTCAGGATATTGCGAAGGACTTGAACGTTTGCTGGCAAACCCTAAAAACATGGATGAAAAAAGCTAAATTGCATAACTCCCGAGATCTACCGTCGAAATCGAAACGCCCTGATGATTGGCGTCCTGAAGAACGTCTCTCAGCGTTACAGAAATCTTATGGCTTGAACGGGGAAGACTTGAATGCCTGGTGCCGTGAACAAGGGTTATTCGTTCATCAGCTTGAGCAGTGGAAAGCTGAATTCTGTCGTCAGGGTGGCGTATCTGAAAAAGGTGAAGTGCATACCCTAAAAGCGGAAATTCATACCCTGGAGCGAGAGTTGTTACGCAAAGACAAAGCCTTAGCAGAAGCCGCCGCGCTGTTGGTTCTGCAAAAAAAGTTCCGAGCGCTCTTGGGGGGAGAGGTCGAATGACTGCCCACGAAGAGCGCAAGCAAGTAATTGTTTTACTGAATGAATCGATAATAGCGGGTGCGCGGCAAGCCCAAGCTTGTGAAGTGCTGGGTTTAAGCGAACGCACCTTGCAGCGCTGGCAGACCGGTGAGACCGTTCATTGTGATCAACGTCCATTACGTGAATATCAACCGCCGCATAAGCTTACCGTCATGGAGCGAGCCGAGGTGTTGGCTGTTGCCAATTCCGATGAATTTGGGCATCTGCCGCCGAGTCAGATCGTACCTCGGCTGGCCGATCAAGGCCGCTATCTGGCTTCTGAATCGACATTCTATCGCGTACTGCGAGCAGAAAACCAATTGGCACACCGTCGCAGTGAACGCCCTGCTCAATCCCGCACTAAACCGCGTGCCCTCTGTGCCACCGTACCTAACCAACTTTATAGCTGGGATATTACCTATCTGCCATCAGCAATCCGTGGACAGTTTTTCTATCTTTACCTGTTTGTGGATATTTTCAGCCGAAAGATCGTGGGTTGGCAGGTGTTTGAAGAGGAAAGCAGTACCTTGGCAGGCGAATTGTTACGTGACCTGTGCCATCGTGAGGGGATACAGCCCAAACAGCTGATACTGCACTCTGATAACGGTAGCCCCATGAAAGGCGCTACCATGCTGGCAACCTTGCAACAACTCGGTGTCATGCCCTCGTTAAGTCGGCCTTCGGTTAGCAACGACAATCCTTACTCAGAATCGCTCTTTAAGACCTTAAAATACCGGCCAAACTATCCGTTAAAGCCGTTTGCAAAGGTGACGGATGCTCGTGACTGGGTAACGAGACTGGTGGAATGGTACAACCACGAGCATCGCCACAGCGCCATCCGGTTTGTCACGCCAGCGCAACGCCATGAAGGCTTAGATCAAGGCCTACTGGTTAAGCGTAAAGCCGTTTATGAGGCTGCCCGTGATCGAAACCCGAAGCGATGGACTGGTAACACGCGGAATTGGGATTGCATCCAAGCAGTCCACCTTAATCCTGATAAGCCAGTGACTAACAGTAAACCTAATACAGAGGAGACAACTCAGAACAAAAATGCCGCTTAAGATTTAAACGTCGAGGCGACAACTACATTGACAATTTCCGATATTGGTCCAAAAGGTGACACTGGTGCCACGGGCTTACAAGGCCCAAAAGGTGATACTGGAGCCACAGGTCCAGCGGTAACTACATCGTCAGTTTGTTCAGACGGGGGTAGTTGTTCTTGTACAAACAAAACCATATCAAAAGTAACGGCAGGTGCGACCGGGGTCGGTAATAATCAATTCAATTCAGGAGCATCAGGTTCTTGTAATGTTACGTCAGATACAGGATCTTGTACTGGTAATGCTTCTCCGGCAACAGGTTACTATGTTGATAGTTTTCAACTGTACGAGGCCTAAACCTATTACATACAAGGTAGTTGCTGTGTTTGTAGCCCTTAATGATTTAAGGCCATAAGCCGCACTCATCAAAGCCGTTGCCACCGCTGATAGGCGGTGGCGTTTCATGGCTGCCATTTCTTCCATTCCTCGATCAATTCATTCTGGTTTGCGATAACCCAAGTCATTACTTCAGCACGCAAACCTCTGGGAAAAGTGCCTTCTATTGAAAAGCCGACACCGTAGCCTCGATGCAACGCAGTGGAATCGAGGATCATCGCAGCCAATTACCCCAAAAACACCAAAGCCCACATCGAAGCCATTTTACCCAACCCCATAACAGCCAACACCTCATTAAGGCAACGCTGAATCAATAACCTGACATACATTCACGGCAACACCCTAGCCGGACTAGGCTCAGCCAGCCCAGCCTTTTGTTCCGCCTGCACAATCCAGCCGCCGCCCATCGCTCTATACAACTGGATCAAAGCCGTATATCGATCGCTACGCGCCTGCACCAAATCAATCTGACCCTCATAAAATTGGCGCAGCGAGTCCAGCACTTCCAGGTAATACGTATAACCCTCGTCATAACGTACCCGTGAGGTATGCACATACTTTTGCAAAGCGTCCAGCCGGCGGGTTTGCGTGTTTAACCGTTCATTGGATTTGGCGCCGGCAATCAAAGCATCTTCATACTCACGAAACCCCGACAAAATGGCTTTTTGATAACCGGCCAAAGTAGCCTGTTGCTGGGCTTCCGCAGACTGAACCTGTCCAGCGATACGGCCGGCGGTAAAAATGGGTCCCAGCACCTGGCTGCCTATGCTCCAGAAATTAGCACCAGGCGCAAACAGTTCCGCCATCTGCAAGCTGGCCTGACCAACATTGCCGCCCAGCGTGACCGTTGGAAAATACTGACCTCTGGCCACGCCGATTTTAGCGTTGGCAGAGATCAGATTCTGTTCAGCCTGCTGAATATCAGGTCTGCGCATCAGCAATTCCGAAGGCAAACCGGCCGGCACCGCCGGAAAGTGCATCTCATTCAAGCTCAGGCCGCGTTCAATAGCACCCGGCGGCTTACCCAGCAACAAACTTAAAGCATGCTCAGTTTGGGCAATTTGTTGTTCGTAATAAGGAATAAATGCCCGGCGCCGCTCAAGCTCAGAAGTTGACTGGATCAGCTCAATTTCCGAAGCTTGCCCCTCTTCAAAACGGGCTTTGGCAATACGGTTTTCCTCGGATAGACTGGCAACGATTTGCTTAGTGATCTGCAGATCAAGATCCAGAGCGCGCAGCACGATGTAAGACTGGGCAACCGCACTAACCAGCGTCAGCACCACCCCGTCACGCGCGGCTTTTTGCGCCAGCAGATCGGCACCGGCCGCTTCCTTGGCACGGCGTAACTGACCCCAGACATCCAGCTCCCAGGACATCGTGGCACCGAGCTGCGCGGAATCAGTATCAGGACGCTTGCCCAACCCAAACGGAAGTGCCTGAGAGCTGGTCTGCTGACGATCATAGCTGCCCAGGCCAAAAATCTGCGGAAACAGATTGGAACGCACCGTGCCGTAAACCCCCATAAACTGCTCGACATTGGCAATCGCAATCTTTAAATCAAGATTATTAAGCAGTGCCTGTTCGACCAGTTTATTCAAGGCAGGGTCCTGCAACTGTTCCCACCAGGGCAAATTGGCGGTATCGCGGGTTTCCTCGGCAGCAAAACGCCACTGCTGCGGTGCCGCTATCTCAGGCTTTTGATAATCAGGGCCAATTTTAAAGCAACCCGTCAAACTGATGGCAAGCGCCAATACGGTCAGCTTATTCATGGCCTTCCCCTTGGTCTTTAGGGTTGGCAGGCACTTTGGGTTTGAACCAGGTTTCCACGGTATAAAACAACACCGGAATAAAAAAGATGGCAATCGCCGTGGCTGCGGCCATACCGCCAATCACTGCATAACCCATCACCTGACGCGACAATGCCCCAGCGCCGCTGGCGGCGGCTAACGGCAAACAGCCCAGAATAAAAGACAAAGCCGTCATCATGATAGGACGTAAGCGCAAGCGGGCCGCGTCCAGCGAAGCATCGTAGATGGATTTACCTTGATCGACACCCAGCTTAGCAAACTCGACGATCAGAATCGCATTTTTGGCTGCCAAGCCGATCAGCATCACCAAACCGATTTGGGCATACAAATTGTTCTCATAATTGCCCAGCTTCAATCCGGCAAAAGCACCGAATACCGCAATCGGCGTCCCCAGCAACACGCTTAACGGCAGGCTCCAGCTTTCATAAAGCGCGGCCAGAATCAGGAAAACGCAAAAAATCGCAAAAGCAAATACCACTGCCGGCGACACGCCTTGTTGGGCCTGTTTAGCCTGGAAGCTCATACCGATATAGTCGTAACCCATATCGGCAGGCATGGTTTCGGCAAAGACCTCTTCCAGCGCTTTCATAAGCTGCGCCCCACTATAGCCGGGCTTGGGCGAAGCGCTGATTTGCTGACTACGAAACTGGTTATAGCGCATGGTAAATTCCGGGCCCTCGGTTCTGCGTATTTTAGTCAACGCGGATAAAGGCACATTATCACCGGCACTATTACGCACATAAAACTGGCCCAGCGCATCGGTATCCTTACGATATTCGCCTTCGGCTTGAATATAAGTCTGCCATTGTCGGCCAAAGCGGTTGAAATAATTGATAAAACCGCTGCCCATATAAGCTTGCAATGTTTTATACACATCAGACAACTGCACACCTTGTTTCAAAACTTTATCCCGATCCACCTCCACAAAAATTTGCGGCACCGAAGGTAAGCCGGTAGTAAACACACCATTAATTTCCGGGCGTAATTTGGCGGCAGCAAGGAATTTTTCGGTGTTTTCAGCCAGGAAAGCCACATCCTTACCGGCTCTATCTTCCAGTATCATGGCCAAGCCGCCCGAGGTGCCCACGCCCGGTATCGCCGGCGGTGGAAAGGCAAAGCCTATCGCCTCCGGCAAACTCGACAACTCCTTATTGAGATGGGCTTTGATCGCCGTATATTGTTCCTCAGGTTTAGTGCGCTGCGCCCAATTCTTTAACGAAATAAAGAAGAAAGCGTTATAAGTGGTATTGGCCTGGCTAAGCATGTTATAGCCGATTACCGTTGAGTAATTTTCAACCCCTGGGGTATTTTTCAGAATTTCTTCAACCTCGCCCGCTGCTGCATCGGTGCGTTGCAAAGAGGCGACTTTGGGTAACTGAATACCGGCGAATAAATAGCCTTGGTCTTCGTCGGGCAGAAAACTCATCGGTATGCTTTTGCCGAGTCCACCGGCAACAACAGTCAAAATCCCCAGAAACACCATACTGATTAAACTTTTCCGGATCAACACCGAGCAAAAACTCACATAGCCCTGATTGGCGCGGCCAAATTGGCGGTTAAAACCGTCATAGAATTTTTGCATTACCCCAGTGCCGCGCACCTTGGGCTTCAACAATAATGACGCCAAGGCCGGACTCAAGGAAAGTGAATTGAAGGTGGAAATCATCACCGACACACCGACAGTCACGGCAAATTGTTGATACAAGCGCCCGGTAATGCCGGGAATGAATACCGTCGGCAAAAATACCGCAATCAACACCAGCGAGGTACCAATGATAGGCCCAGTCACTTCCTGCATGGTTTTGAGCGTGGCTTCCTTCGGGCTAAGCCCTTTTTCAATGTAATGCTCAACCGCCTCAACCACCACGATGGGATCATCCACCACCAGACCAATGGCCAGCACCAGACCGAACAGCGACAAAGTATTGATCGAAAAACCCAGTAAAGGAAACAGCATAAAGGTGCCGATCAAAGACACCGGAATCGCCAGCAGCGGAATCAGCGTCGGTCGCCAGCCTTGCAAAAAGATGAACACCACCAAAATCACCAGCACCAACGCTTCGAACAAGGTGTGCGTAATCTCGTCTATGCCTTCGGTAACCGCCAGCGTGGTATCCAAAGCCACCACATAATCCAAATCTTCCGGGAAGCGTGATTTCAGATCCGCCATGGCTTGCTTGGCACCTTCAGCCGCCTCAATCGCATTGGAACCAGGCAATTGATACAAGGCAACCAACGCCGCCGGTTTACCGTTCAGGCGACCCTTGATATCGTAACTCTGAGCGCCCAGCTCAATGCGGCCCACATCCTTGAGGCGCACCATAGAACCATTGGTTTCGGCACGCAATACGATATTGCCGAACTCTTCCTCGGTTTGCAGACGGCCTTGAGCCCGCACCGCATAGGTAAACTCTTGTCCGGGCGGCACCGGCTCCCCACCCACCTTACCGGCCGGGTTGACGCTGTTTTGGGCCTGCACAGCACTGATAATTTCCGGAATAGTGATATTAAGTTTGGCCAGCTGGTCAGGTTTAACCCAGATGCGCATCGCGTATTGACCGGCGCCGAATACCGAAACACTGGCAATGCCTTTTACCCTGGTCATCTGATCGTTAATATTAATATAGGCGTAGTTGGCCAGAAAAATATTATCGTAACTGCCTTTAGGTGAATATAAGGCAAACATCACCAATGGCGAAGATGAAGCTTTCTGCACATTAACGCCAAAATTGCGCACATCCTGCGGCAATTGCGACTCGGCCTGAGATTTACGCATTTGCGCCAAAATCTGATCGGTATTGGGGTCTGTCGCCACATCAAAATTAACCCGTAGCGACATTTGGCCATTATTGGCGTTAATGGAGTACATATAATTCATGTTATCCACGCCGGACATTTGCTGCTCAATAGGGGTAGCCACTGCTTGCTCTACCGTCACCGCATCAGCGCCAGTGTAATTAGTGGTCACCAGAATTTCCGGTGGTGCTATATCGGGAAACAGGGCGATAGGCAATCTCAGCATCGAGACCAGTCCTAACATCACCATCAGAATGGCGATCACAATCGCCACGATGGGACGGTTAATAAAAAATTTGGCCATGTCGGTTACCTTTCGCCGGTCGCGGAAACATCAGCATAAGGCTGGGGGATCACCGTCGTGCCCGGCCGTACTTTCTGAATACCCTCCACGATAACCCGCTCACCGGCTTGCAAGCCTTTATCAATCACCCATTGCGTACCTATGGTTTCCGCCGGTACCACCGGACGCAATTCCACAGTATTGTCAGGTTTAACCACAGCCACCAGCCAGCGCCCCTGCATTTCCCCAACAGCACGCTGCGGCACCAGCAAAGCGCCGGGTTTATATTTAACCACCGCACGCACCTTGGCATACTGACCAGGACGCAGCAAATTACCGGGATTGGGGAACAAGATAGCCACCTGGATAGTGCCGGTTTTGATATTCACCTGACGGTCGGCAAAGAAAAATTTTCCGGGATGCGGAAAAGTGGAACCATCAGCCAGGATCAGTTCCAGATTAAGATTATCCTGATATTTACCAATATCGGGCTTATTCCGCGAGAATTGCAGATATTCCTGTTCGCTAAGTTGAATATAAGCCTTAATCGGATCAAGCTGGGAAATCGTAGTCAATTCTGCAGCGCTGCCAGGGCCAATCAAATTACCCAACTGCGCCTTGGACATACCCGCCACACCATCAATAGGCGCCGTGATTTTACAAAACCCCAATTGCAGCCGGGCATTTTCCACAGCCGCCCTGGCCGCCAAAACATCGGCCTGAGCGGCAGCTTCGTGACCAACCGCGTTATCGCGGTCACGCACACTAACCGCTTTTTCCGGCAGCAAACGCTCAACACGCAGCATATCCAGATGCGAGGTTTTCAGCACGGCTTCCTGGCGGGCCAGATTGGCTAATGCCGAATCCAACTGCGCCTGAAAAACTTTGGGATCAATTTCGTAAAGCAGCTGGCCTTTTTTAACAAACTGCCCCTCTTGATAATGCTGCTTGACCAGATAACCCGATACCTGGGCTAGAATTTGGGCATTGATCATGCCATCCAAACTACCTATCCATTCCCTTTGAATCGGCACATCTTTTTGCACAATCTCAGCCACTTCAACCGTCGGCGGCGGCACCGGAGCCGGTGCCGGCGGTTCGGACTTGGAGCAAGCCCCAGTCAATAAAGCAGTTGCCATAACAAGAGCGCCAAGGCCCCGCCGCATTAGCCTGTCTCCACTCTTAAAGCTGCAGCGAGTGCTTAACATTACATCCCTGTCATGTGACATAGTTTTCATACGCTCTCCAAATGCATGCAGCGTGAGCAAAAAATTAAAAGGTTCAAGCCTATTATATTTTTACCGCCTAACCAAGAAAAATATTCGCATAAACCCAGCTCAGAGCAGCCAAAACCCGCAAGCTATTGATTTTAAATTACCCAAAAACCATACCACACACCACAACCAAGCCCAAAAACCCAACAGATAAACCCCAATCCCAATACCGAATTACCTCAACCAAACCAAAACCCAACGCAGCACAATTCGTAGCCTCGATGCAGCGCAGCGGAATCGAGGAATTACCACCACACCCCCCAAACCACTACAAACCCATCTCAAAACCAAATGTTTTAAACCCCACCCCCAATACCGAATGACAGCAACCCCCCCGCGTCAGACTAGTTGTCGTCTCAAATTTTTAAAGCCAATAAAATTTGAGATTAGAGATGAAAACATATACAAGGTATTCTGAAGACTTCAAAGAGCAAGCTCTGAGAAAAGTTTACAACCGTGGAAACGACCAATCGATTCAGGATATTGCGAAGGACTTGAACGTTTGCTGGCAAACCCTAAAAACATGGATGAAAAAAGCTAAATTGCATAACTCCCGAGATCTACCGTCGAAATCGAAACGCCCTGATGATTGGCGTCCTGAAGAACGTCTCTCAGCGTTACAGAAATCTTATGGCTTGAACGGGGAAGACTTGAATGCCTGGTGCCGTGAACAAGGGTTATTCGTTCATCAGCTTGAGCAGTGGAAAGCTGAATTCTGTCGTCAGGGTGGCGTATCTGAAAAAGGTGAAGTGCATACCCTAAAAGCGGAAATTCATACCCTGGAGCGAGAGTTGTTACGCAAAGACAAAGCCTTAGCAGAAGCCGCCGCGCTGTTGGTTCTGCAAAAAAAGTTCCGAGCGCTCTTGGGGGGAGAGGTCGAATGACTGCCCACGAAGAGCGCAAGCAAGTAATTGTTTTACTGAATGAATCGATAATAGCGGGTGCGCGGCAAGCCCAAGCTTGTGAAGTGCTGGGTTTAAGCGAACGCACCTTGCAGCGCTGGCAGACCGGTGAGACCGTTCATTGTGATCAACGTCCATTACGTGAATATCAACCGCCGCATAAGCTTACCGTCATGGAGCGAGCCGAGGTGTTGGCTGTTGCCAATTCCGATGAATTTGGGCATCTGCCGCCGAGTCAGATCGTACCTCGGCTGGCCGATCAAGGCCGCTATCTGGCTTCTGAATCGACATTCTATCGCGTACTGCGAGCAGAAAACCAATTGGCACACCGTCGCAGTGAACGCCCTGCTCAATCCCGCACTAAACCGCGTGCCCTCTGTGCCACCGTACCTAACCAACTTTATAGCTGGGATATTACCTATCTGCCATCAGCAATCCGTGGACAGTTTTTCTATCTTTACCTGTTTGTGGATATTTTCAGCCGAAAGATCGTGGGTTGGCAGGTGTTTGAAGAGGAAAGCAGTACCTTGGCAGGCGAATTGTTACGTGACCTGTGCCATCGTGAGGGGATACAGCCCAAACAGCTGATACTGCACTCTGATAACCTTAATCCTGATAAGCCAGTGACTAACAGTAAACCTAATACAGAGGAGACAACTCAGAACAAAAATGCCGCTTAAGATTTAAACGTCGAGGCGACAACTACATTGACAATTTCCGGTTTGGGGTTGGTAAAATGGCTTCGATGTGGGCTTTGGTGTTTTTGGGGTAATTGGCTGCGATGATCCTCGATTCCACTGCGTTGCATCGAGGCTACGGTGTCGGCTTTTAAATAGGGTGCGTGGTTACAATGTATTCGTCAATTATATGTGCCTTGTGTGCATCAAGGTGCAATATGTTGGGCTATTGGCAGCCTGGGCTGTGGTGGGTGTTGGCTGTTTGGGGTTGGTAAAATGGCTTCGATGTGGGCTTGGGTGTTTTTGGGGTAATTGGCTGCGATGATCCTCGATTCCACTGCGTTGCATCGAGGCTACGGTGTCTGCGAAAGTCAAAACCTCGATTCCGTGGTGCGGTATCGAGGTTACTTTGAATGGTTACTCCAGATGATCAGCGGGAGCAAAGACGATATGGGTGGGTTGCTTAGGGTTTGTCGGTTCCGGAAGTCCAGGCGGCCAAACGTTTGCTCAACACTTCGCTCCACAGATCGATAGCGTTTTCTGCGTCACCCCATTGCCATTGCAATCCGGTTTTGAATGAACCGCCGCCGATGCGTTTATCCAAGCCTTCGCCTAATACTTCGCCGGTTACCGAATCTGTCGCTCTAATTTCCACCTGCGCGCCACCCACAAACGGATATGTGCCGGTGGCCAGATATTTGAGGTTTGAGACGGCGTGCGCCTGTGGTATCAAGATGGAGATGCTGCGTAGTACGGGTATGGCGGTTTCGGCATCGGTCAGTGCGACATCAAGCTTAAGGACGCCGGGACCAGGCTCGGATACCAGGGTGAAGTTTTTGCCCAGTTGTTCCAGCAATTCCTGGTCGAAATAATTCACCAGGGCTTGTTGATCGGCTACTGGGACTTTTGTTGAGTCGCCACCCCAAAAGGTGACTGGGCTAAGGATGACTTTTTTGTATTGGGTCCAATTGACACCCGGCTTAATGTTGCGCATACCGACTTGATCATCGCCGCCAGGAACCAGTCTGCTGCTGCAATCCGGACCCAGCAGTCCACAGTTGACGCTGGCAGAATCGAGCTTAACTTTTTGGGTGGAGGAGCAGGCGGATAAGGTCAAAAGACACACTGCCAATAAAGGGTAAGGCCAAACAATTTTTTTGGGAGGGCATGCGAAAGACAATGTATTCATGAATCTTATTCCTTGTTTTTATAGTTAAGTAAAAAGTAATACGCCGATCATGACCAATTAAAACCCCGTACAGAAAAATCGAGAGATTAACTTGCTAAAAATGTGTAAATTTATACATTTTGTGCCGACTGTCAAGAATAATTAAGCTTATATTTTGGCTGGAATATTATTTTTTATATCTATTGCAAAATCGATTGTTTGGCTTCAAAATGAAAAGTTAGACTTTTCCGCCTTATAATTGGATTAAATCCAGGAGCATTTGAATGTCACTAAAACAGTTTGTCAGCCTGTTATTGACCGTTTTATCCCTGACTCTTTTCAGTTGCCAATCTACCAAACCCACTCAGTTCGGTGCCAGACCTGCTGAACGCTTGCTATCCTCAGACAGAGCTTCAAGCCCGGAACAAATTGATTTAGATGTTACTCAGGCTTTGGATAGTCTGTATGCCAACCAACCGGAGGCTAAAGAACTGGGGCAAAAAGCTTATGGTATTCTGGTTTTTCCTAATATCTTAAAAGGCGGTTTCATGTTGGGTGCGCAATATGGAACCGGGGCTTTGCGTAAAGGCAATACCACGGAGGGTTATTACAAAACGGTTGCCGCTTCTTATGGTATGCAGGCCGGGGTGCAAACTTTTGGCTATGCGCTGTTTTTTATGTCGCAATCGGCTCTGGATTATCTGCATAGTTCTAAGGGGTGGGAAATTGGTATGGGTCCCAGTATCGTGGTGGTTGATGCCGGTATGGCCAAAACCATGACGACTACCACCCGTAAAGCGGATGTGTATTCGTTTATTTTTGATCAGAAAGGCATGATGGCCGGCTTGGGTCTGCAGGGTTCAAAAATTTATCCGATTAAGCCTTGATCGGACCGTTTTTTAATATGTGTTGTGATTTGCGGCGAATATGTGAGTGAGTTGGTTTGATAAAGACTACCCGGTGTATCCCTCGATTCCACTGCGTTGCATCGAGGCTACGGGTCATCTAAATAGTCGTTTTTCTAGTTATAAATGACACAAAATCACAAATCTGGCTGGGTTGGGTGGATTGGCTGTTAGCTAATCCACCTTAATTTTGCAGGCTGTCCGGCGTTTTGCTGCGCGAAAACGCCCTACAATCAGTGGGTGATGGTGGGATTGGGTGTTTGCCGGTCAGCTGGGTCGTGGGTGGATTGGCTGTTAGCTAATCCACCTTAATTTTGCGGCTGTCCGGCGTTTTGCTGCGCGAAAACGCCCTACTCTAAATCGGTTTGTCTGAGTTGGCGTAAGGATATGCCTTGGTATTCGCCGGTTAATGTTTTCAGAAATGCGACCAAGCTGTCGGCTTCATCTTGGTTTAAGTGCTTGTCGGCTTGTACTTGGGCCATGATTTTGACCGCTTCGTCTAGTGAGGCGATGCTGCCGTCATGGAAGTATGGATAGGTCAGCTCCACATTGCGCAGGTTAGGCACTTTGAATACTTGGCGGTCATTTTCCTGTTTGGTGACATTGAAGCGGCCATTATCGGCTGTAGTCAAGGCGGTTCCGCGCAATTGAAAGTAGTTTTGTTTGCGGCCCATTTTTTCAAATGAAAGCCCGCCCAGGGTGGGGCCAAAGTGACAGGATGTGCAGTTTTCTTTAAACAGGGCGTAGCCTTGTTTTTCTTGGGCCGATAAGCTGTCGGTGCTGCCGCGCAAGTATTGGTCAAAGCGGGCGTTGCCGGTGACCAGTGATTGCTCGAAGCTGGCAATGGCCTGGGTGACGCCGGCTTTGCTTAAGCCTTGTTGTGGATACAGCTCGGCAAATGCGGTCCGATAACTGTCAACTTGGTTGAGGCTGGCGATGACATGATCCCATTCGGCACCCATTTCGCCGGGATTGGCCACCGGGCCGGCAGCTTGTTCCACCAAATCAGCGGCGCGGCCATCCCAAAATTGGGCGAGGTTATAGCCGGCGTTATAAACACTGGGTGAATTGATCGGCCCCACTTGACCGCCAATGCCGGTGGCGGTTTTGGCCTGATCGGTGCCGCCCTTGGCCAGACTATGACAGGATGCGCAATTGAGGGTGTTATCGCCTGACAAGCGCTTATCAAAAAATAACTGCCGGCCCAGTGCCACGGTGTTAGGGTCTAGGGTTAATTGCAATGGTAAAGGCTGAACCGGTTCACCTTTCAGGGCCGGTGCGGTATCGGCACTCCAGGCCAGTTTGCTGCGCTGCTCTGCGATCCAGGCCAGCAGGGTGGACTTTTCGGTTTCGTTGACTCTATCAGTCCAGTGCATGGACAGGTATAAAGCCGGCGGCATGGCATCATTGCGAATTGCGCCTTCCAGCCGGGCCAGCATTAGGGGGGTGAAGCCGGTTTCGCCGCTATACATGGCTTTGCTGATCACCAGTCGCGCCGAGGCATTGGCTATGTCGTCGGCCATCAGTTGTTTGGCAATCGGCAGATCGGCATAAATCGGCAGCCGGGTCATACCGGGCGAGTGGCAGTCTACGCATTTGTTTTGTAAGATGGTGCTGACGGCGGCAAAGTTGGCCGATGTGCCGGCTATCGGCGCAATCACGGGGTTTTTGCCGGTTAAGCCTATCAGATTGGATAGCGGCAGAAATAATGCCGCCGCGCCGAACACGGTTAATAGGATGTGAGTTTTTTTCATCGTCATTTTATGCAACTCCGCAGCTTGATGGTGGAGTGGGATAGCCAGTCTTTTACGAGCAGACCCGGCGCATATCTCCTGTTAATTTAGCTATCATCAGTTTATAAATACCCGCGTAACGCGAGTCATTTCATGGCCATCAGTCGTTGATTCGGACTGTAGCGGCCATCGTTAAATCCCCCCTAACCCCCTTTTTGCAAAGGGGGGAACTGGTTTTTAATGCATTTAACCCTGTTATCAGCTGTTTAATATGGCTGCTGATTGGGGTTGGAAATTGGTCAGGGTATGTATCTTGACCGCTTGGTTTAGATCGGCAAATTCAAATTCGCCCACGGCTTGAAAGCCCCAGGAGGTATCGGTATTGGCCAGAATGGCGGCGTCTATGGCCAATGCCTGGTGCGTGTCGCGGGCAAATGCGGCTAAATGCAAGGCTTTGTCTACGCTATCACCCAAGACGGTGTAATCCATTTTGATGGAAGAACCAATATTACCTTCGATCAGGGTACCAGCGACGATGCCAAAACCAAATTGAATGGCGCTGATATTGCCATTGGCGTGTTTGGCGACCAGGGCCTGCAAGCGTTGTCGGGCGTCTGCACAAGCCCCTATGGCGATATCGACCTGGTTGGGGGCAAAGTGGGCGATGATGCCGCTGCGCGAGTAGCGGGCCACTTGGCCGCCATAGGCTATAAAGCAGGCCGAACAGATTTCCAGATATTCGTTGAATACTTCTATCAGTTCCGGTACCGAAAATTGTTTGGTTAGCGGTGAAAAATCACTCATGCAGCCGGATACCACGATTTTGTCCAGGTTTTTGAAGGGGGCGGTTAAGGGATTAATGCCATCGGTTAGCAATTTAAGCAAGGCCGGCTGGGTATAACGGCCAATAATGTGGTAAGACTCGGCGATATTGCCCAGCATCATCCCCACCGCTTGTAACATTAAGTCGGTGCTTTGGGTAATGGCGACGGTTTTCATGTCCCAATCAGAGAATAAACGTTCTTCGCAGCCATATTCAGCCGTCAGCACCGTCACATTGCAGTGGCGCGGATCACGGCCTATTTTTTCCAGTAACTGATCGACGAGATGGGGTTCGCCTTCCAGAATTTGAAAGAAATAATCGCCGGCGGCGATCAATACACCGGTGATATCAATTCTGCGGTTATTAATGCTGGATAGGCGGCCGATTTCCAGGATATCGGCTTCACTGAGTATGGCATTGACTTTGCTGATATAGGTGAGCCGTTTTAAACCCAATGGGCTGGGCTGGTCGGCATGGTAATCTTTTAAATTGCGGATGGCTTTGCTCATTAGCCAGCCGCTCTGAATCAGGGCTTTCAAGTCGGTTTGGGAGAGCTGTCTTAGTTCGCAGTCGGACAGGCAGCGTACCGTTTCTGCACGCCGGTTCAGATGTTGTGGTTGTAGTTCGCCGAAATAATCGCCTGGGCCTAATTGCCGAATCACCCGGCCATCCTGAATGACTTTGAGTTGCCCCAAATCCACCACATAGGCAAATTGGCCGACATCGCCCTGATGAAATATTTCGTCACCCGCTTTGAAATGGGATTTTTGCAGATGCTCGGATGGGGCTTGTGCCAATACCGCGATATCATTGCGGAAGGCCAGCACCAAAAACCAGTCGATTATTATTCTGAGATTGCGTTCCAGCCCCGGCACCGAGAGCAGGTTGATTAATCTGGAAATAAACCAGGCCGGTTTGCCGCTGATGATTAAGCGGCCCAGCCGGCACAGGGAATATTCCGCCATATTGTAAGGCTGGATAAACCAGCTGCTTTTTTTGAAACTGTGCGGCGCATAGCCCTGGGAATGTGCCCAGGCGTTAAAGCCGGCGGTCTGCCCTAATTCGACCAGATCGTTGGTGAAGATAAACGGGGTAACTTCTGAGCTGGAGTCAAACTCAGTCAGCCAGATGTTCTGGAAACCATTCAGGCGCAATTGCGGGTCAACAGAAAAGGGTGCAGTTAAGGGATCGCGGCCCAGGATGGGGATGCCGGGTAGGTGTAAGGTGGTGTTAATCACCAAGCCAACGGCTTGAGACTGGCCATTGCTGAAAAACAATTGTTTTTCGGTGACGCTGTTGATGTGCTGGTCCTGATGTTCGGTGATACCGGCTTTAAGCAGGCAGCGGCTGCGTTTGTTGCCGATTAAGGTTTCAAACGCCGGCCACTGGGATTTAGGTTCGCTGTATAGATGAATTTGCCAGCCGGTCGTGCGCAGTACGGTATATGAGGATTCTGCTGCGCGCAGAATCTGGCTGACTTCAACGGCGATGCCATAGGCGGATTCTTGGTTTCCGGTGACGGCAAAGGTCAGCAGGCGGGCTTTTTCGACCGGCTCGGCGGCGAACTCGGCTTCTTCAACCAGATCCAGCACCCGCTGTCTGATCCTTAAGGCATCGGCAACTGAATCGATGGGGCAGCTGTGGGCAGTCATGCCTGGAATGTCGGAGACGCTGGATTTTGCCGTCAAGGCCAGGACTAGGCTGTCGTAGGCTAATTCCAGGGTTTCGTTGTTTTTGCGTTTGGCGATGACGATATGATTGTTAACATCAATTGTTTCCAGATGGCCGACTACAATCTGGGTTTGCTGGACGATGCGCCGCAATGGGTTGACTACGTTGCCGGGTTGTACTGTGCCGCCAATGACTTCCGGTAAAAATGGAATAAACAGGAAATTGGCCTGGTCATGCAGCAGGGTAATATTGACGTGTGAATATTGGCCGATCAGTTTCTCGATTTTGATGGCTGCCTGTAAGGCTGCCAAACCACCGCCGACGATGACAATATTGGCTGGTTTGTCGCGCGGCTCCGGACGTTTTAAATGACCCGCCGAGTTGATCAGGCAGGACAATACCACGCCATAGAACAAGATGTGTTCGGTGGGGGTTTCGGGCAGCAATAGGGCAAATACGGTAAAGGCCAGGATCAAAAACAGCGATAAAGGCCGCAACAGCACGCCGGCCATCATTAGAATGCCGGCGCTGACTTCTACCAGAGCCATGAACAGGGTGAACGCTTGGGGATGCAGGGAGAGGATGGGTAATTGGTAGATGCTGATGATGGCTATCGACAGATTGGGTTGCATGACCTTGAAAAACACGCCCAGATACAAGAGCGTGGTGCCGGTGAGGATGCGCATGATGGCCTGCGCCCGCAAACGCGGCTGGTTAGCCAGCCAGGACTGCCAGTTTAATAATAGCGGCAGGGTAGGCAAGGGCACATAATGGCGTCCCGCCCCTTGCATGACTAGATAGATGTTGGCGCCAATAAAGGCGCCGGCGTAAGCCAGGATGGCTGCGCCGTATAAATAGCCGCCCAGCAGGCTTAATAGAATGGCCAGTGCCGAAAAAACCCGTACATAGATGCCAAACAGGATGGTCAGGCCTAAAAATATTTCCGCCCAGCGCAGCCAATGCCATTGCGGGCTTAATTGACTGAGTTCCAGGTCGGGGGCGAGAAAGGTGGGCGAGGTGAAGGGATCTACCCCAAACCGGGGTTCCGCGCCAAAGGCGGATGATAATAAAATCCAGGCGATGCAGACGCGTAAAATTCTGGGTACGTGATCGCCGTAAGAGGCCAGGCGGGCTTGCAAGTCTGGAAATAATTCACGGGCGCCGGTAAAGCCCAGCCAGACCCAGCCGACAATGAACAGTGAAAACGCCGAAATCATGCTCAGATTTAATACCGAAAAACTGGAAAACAGCTCGGGCCTGAGTTTTGAGTTCCAGAGTTCAATCTGTTGCGGTGACAGTATCCAGCGTTCGTGGGCTAGCAGCGTGTCAGAAAACAGCAGTAAGCCAAGGATGCAAAAATGGGTTAACAGTGCCTTGCCGGCGGGCTGTATGCGGATTCCGAATATTGACATGACAAAAATTGCCTCAAAATGATTTGTATTTGCATGTGGAATATTTGATAGGTAGTTGACGTAACTAGAATCAAAAGTGCCGTTTGTTGTTGTTATAAGTACGCAATATTGATGTTTCTGCGGTGGCGATTAAAATCCTCGCTTAGATATCATAGAACAATGAAACTGGAAATGTAAGCTTTTAGACATTATTCCACGGCAAAATGAATTGTGAGTAGGGGGTGGCTATTTAAGTAGACATAGTTGGTGTTATGGGGTGTTGGCGATTGGCAGCCTCGATTCCGCGTTGCTGCAGCTAGGCTACGGTGGTTTTTTGGGTAGTTGGGATGTAGTGGCTATTTAAGTAGCTTATGGTTGGTGTGATGGGGTGTTGGCGACTGGCATCCTCGATTCCGCGTTGCTGCATCGAGGCTACGGTGGTTTTTTTAGGGTAGTTGGGATGAAAGGGAGGGGGGCGAAGCCGGGTTGTATGCCGGCTTTAAAGCTTTCGGCCGTGTTCGGCGCGGGCTATTCCTCTCGCTTGTGCAGATAGCCATAAAATATCGGCAGCAGTAATAGGGTGAGCAGGGTTGAGGAGAGGATGCCGCCGATGACTACGGTTGCCAGTGGGCGTTGCACTTCGGCACCGGTGCCGGTGGCCAGGGCCATGGGCACAAAGCCCAGTGATGCTACCAGGGCTGTCATCAGCACTGGGCGCAGCCGGGTCAGGGCGCCGGTGTAAATGGCGTTGTCCAGGGTTTGGCCTTGTTCGCGCAGGCTGCGGATGCAGCTGATCATCACCAGGCCATTCAGTACCGCTACCCCGGACAGGGCAATAAAGCCGACGGCTGCCGGAACCGATAGCGGAATGTCGCGCCACCAGAGGGCCAGCAAACCACCGGTCAGGGCAAACGGCACGGCGCTGAACACCAGCACGCTGTCTTTGAGGTTGCCGCACACCATGAATAACAGGATAAAAACCAGCAGCAATGCCAGCGGCACGACGATTTGCAGGCGCTGGCCGGCTGATTGGAGATGTTCGAACTGGCCGCCCCAGCTGATCCAGTAGCCGGGGGGGATTTTTAACTGCTGTAGTTGTTGCTGGGCCTCTGCGACGCAGGAGCCGATGTCACGGCCCCGAATATTGGCGCTGACTACTATCCGGCGCTTGCCGTTTTCGCGGCTGATCTGATTGGGGCCAGGTGCCAGATCGAGGCTGGCTACTTCTGCCAGCGGGATAAAGCTGGTCTGGCCGTTATTGTTTGCCGCCTCCGGCAAGGTCAGCGGCAGGCGTTTGATGGCTTCCAGATCGCTGCGCAACTGTTCCGGCAGACGTACGATGATGTCAAAGCGCCGGTCGCCCTGGAACAGGGTGCCGGCTTTGGCACCGCCCAGGGCGATGGCCACGGTTTCCTGTACGTCAGCGATATTCAGGCCATAGCGGGCGATTTTGGCGCGGTTGATATTGATGGTCAATACCGGCAGGCCGCTGGTCTGTTCTATTTTTAGTTCGGACAGACCGGGGATTTTTTCTAAAATTTCCAGAATGCCGGCGGCGGTGTGCTGCAGGATGGCGGTATCATCGCCGAATACTTTGACGGCGATATCGCTGCGCACCCCGGAAATCAGTTCATTAAAGCGTAACTGGATCGGTTGGGAGAATTCATAAATATTGCCGGGCTGTTGTTGCGCGGCTTGCTGGATTTCGGCCAGTAATTGGCTTCTGGGTTTGCTGGGGTCGGGCCATTGTTCCTGGGGTTTGAGCATGATATAGCCATCGGAAATATTGGGCGGCATGGGGTCTGAGGCTATTTCGGCGGTGCCGGTGCGGGCAAACAGTCGTTGTATTTCCGGAAACTGTCGGGTTAAGGCGGTTTCCAGTTGTTGCTGCATGGCGACTGATTGGGTCAGACTGGTGCCGGGGATACGTAGAGCCTGGATGGCAAAGTCACCTTCATTGAGACTGGGCACAAATTCACTGCCCAAGCGCGTCACCAGCAGCCCGGACAATAGCATGACGATGAGCGCTGCATAGAGTACGGTGGCTTGATGCCGCATGACTTGTTGCAGCAGTGGGGTGTACAGGCGTTTGGCGCTGCGCATGATCAGGGTTTCGGTTTCGCTGATGTTGCCGCTCATGCCCAGTGCCAGTGCGGCGGGAATAAAGGTCACGGAAAGCAGCATTGCGCCCAGTAAGGTAATCAAAACAGTTAGCGCCATTGGCTGAAACATTTTGCCTTCCACGCCGTCCAGGGCAAAAATCGGCAAGTAAACCACCATGATGATTAATTGACCGAACAGCAGGGCGCGTCTGGCTTCGGCAGCGGCGCTAAATATTTCATGATAGCGCTCGGTTTTGCTTAATTGCCGGCCCAGCCGGGTTTGGGCGTGAGCCAAACGCCGGACGCTGGTTTCTACAATCACTACGGCACCGTCGATAATCACGCCAAAGTCCAGCGCTCCCAGGCTCATCAGATTGGCGCTGACATCGGCAGCGACCATGCCGCTAAAGGTAAACAGCATGGCCAGCGGGATGATCAGGGCGGTAATCAGGGCAGCACGCAAATTACCCAGAAATATAAATAGTATCAGGATCACCAGCATGGCCCCGGCACTCAGATTGTGGCGCACGGTGCTGATGGCTTTATCAACCAGTACGGTGCGGTCGTAAACGCTGACGGCCTGGATGCCGGGCGGCAGGCTGCGGTTGATTTCCTGCATTTTGGCGGCCACGGCCTGAGCTACGCTGCGGCTGTTTTGGCCGATCAGCATGAACACGGTGCCTAATACCACTTCATGGCCATTTTCAGTGGCGGCGCCGGTGCGTAATTCCCGGCCTATTTCCACGCTGCCGATGTCGCGTATCCGCACCGGCAGGCCCTGGACGTTGGTGAGGATAATCTGGCCGATATCGTTGAGTGTTTCTACTTGGCCGGGTACCCGAATCAAATATTGTTCACCGCGTTTTTCGATATAACCGGCGCTGACATTATTGTTATTGCGGGCCAGTGCGGTGAGGATATCGGTCAGGCTCAGGCCGTAGGCGGCGAGTTTTTCCGGCAGCGGAGCTATCTGGTATTGCTTGGTGTAACCGCCCAGGCTGTTGATGTCGGTGACGCCGGGTACATTACGCAATTGCGGTTTGATGATCCAGTCCTGGATTTCGCGTAAATCGGCTGCGCTGTAGGGCGTGCCATCGGGCTTTTTGGCCTGATCCTGGGCCTGGACTATCCATAAGTAGATTTCCCCCAGTCCGGTGGATATCGGTCCCAGAATCGGGGTGATGCCGCTGGGCAGTTTGTCTTTGGCTTCCTGCAGGCGCTGGTTGACCAGTTGCCGGGCAAAGTATATATCGGTACCGTCGGCAAAGATGGCGGTGACCTGGGATAAACCGTAGCGCGACAGGGAGCGGGTTTGTTGCAGATGCGGCAGGCCGGCCAGCGTGGTTTCAAGGGGATAGCTGATGCGCTGTTCGGTTTCCAGCGGGGCGTAACCCGGTGCGGCGGTATTGATCTGCACCTGGACATTGGTGATATCCGGTACGGCGTCGATGGGTAATATCCGGTAATTGATCAGGCCCAGCACTGCCATGGCTGTGACTGCCAGTAATACCAGCCAGCGTTGGCGGATGGCCAGTTGAATAATTTGGCTAAACATCGGGGCTGCTCCGGGTTAGTGGCTGTGCTCGGCAGCGTGCTTGCCGTGCTCGGATTTGATGATAAAGCTGCCCTGTGCGGCGTATTCGCTACCCGGTTGTAGTCCTGAGATGATTTCCACTCGCCGGCCATCGGTCTGGCCGGTGCTGACCGGCTGGGCGCTAAAACCACCGGGTACCCGGACAAATACCACGGTTTGACCATCGATGGTTTGCAGGGCATCGGCTTGGACGGTTACCGCTGCGGCTGTGCTGCCGGTGATGATTTCGGCGCTGATGAATAAACCGGGACGCCAGCGCATTTGCGGGTTGGCCACCAGGATCCTGGTTTTGGCGGTGCGGGTTTGTGCGCCCATCAAGGCGCCGATATAGCTTATTTGGCCGGAGGCGGTGGTATTAAAGCCGCTGGTGCTGATGGTGACAGTTTGGCCAATCTGCACGGCATTGATGTCCTGTGCCGGTACGTTGATCTCGGCGGCGACTGTGGATAAATCCGACAGGGTGAAGATGCTGGCGTCTTCTTTGACGGCTTCGCCCAGGGCGATATGTTTTTCTACTACCATGCCGTCAAACGGGGCGCGTATTTCATAACGATTGATGGTCTCGCCGCTGGTTTGTACGGTGGCGATGGAACCCAATGCCAGTAATTTTTGTTGAGCGTTGTGCAGCGCAATTTCGGCTTCCTGGGCGCTGAGTTGGGCTTGTAAATAGTCTTTTTTGGCCAGAATGCCGGCATCCCACAATTCCGTGGCGCGGGCAAAGCCGGCCTGGGCCAAGGTTAAGCGCTTTTGGGCGGCGAATAATTCGCTGCGCTGTTCGGCCAGGGCAATGCTGGCGATGACGGCCAGTAACTGGCCTTTTTTGACTTGCGAGCCCAGGCTGACGCTAATATCGGCGACTACCCCGGCCAGACGCGGCACGACGTGGGCGGTTTTATCTTCATTTAATTTGATTTCGCCGGGCAGGGTGATGATTTGTTGCAATTGCGCCGGTGCGGCGATTTGGGTGGAAATCCCTGCTGCCTGGATTTGCTGGTCGCTTAGCTCGATTATGGCATCATGGTTCTCGCCGGCAGGGGCCGCAGCGGATTCGGGCTGTTCGCCGGCGGTTGGTATCGGCAGACGTAGGATTAATAGCGCTGCGGTCAGGCCGGCTGCCAGCAGGCCGCCACGCAGCAGCCACGGGTTTTGGCAAGAAAAGATAGTTTTGGTCAAGGTCGCTCCATGCCGTGTCAGTCACGGCTTGCCCTGGAATTTGTGATAGATTCCGGGTGGTAAATGATGTTCGGCGCGCGGCGCCGGCAAGTTTACTGGGCTGGAGGCTGGGGCTAATTCTGCAGGACGATGCTGCGTAGACTCAGTAGTCGGGTATCGGTGAATAACAGCGGGAGCAAGCCGTGGCAGAGTTTGATGACGCGGCGGCGGGGGATGATCAGTAATGCAAGCACCAGCAGCACAAAAATCGGGTCGGCGTGTGCGGTTTTGCTTAACAGCGAGAGCGGGATATGGTTGTCATGCCCGCTGTTGACCACCGGAAAATCCTGGCAGGGCAAGTTGGCGGTAGTCAGGTTAGTAGTCTGGGCCGGTTTGCTGACCGGCTGGTCGTGTGTGTGAGCCGCCTGTTCAACTGCGATATGACCGTCGGCGCCAAAACACAATACCCAGTCAGCTTCGCCATGTGCCAGAGCAAAATGCACGAATACCGCGCAGATCAGCACATAGGAAAACCAGGTTTTGGGTAAATATAGCTTATCCGGCATAAGGGGTGTGGCAGTTATGGTTCTAGCAATGTCAGCATTCTAATCCACTGGTATTGGTTCTGTCAGTATTAATTAAACGGCTTATAGGGTTTTGGTCATTAGCTATGCCAATCCGTTTGGGAACTTGATAAGCACATTTCACAAAACTGCAATAACATTTAAATAAAATATCGCTCAGAGCAATTGTTTTTCTGCGCAGCCTGGCATTAAAGGAAAAAGACAGTGTGAGGCTGTGCGGTAAATTGCTTTTCTATCAGCATCTGGCCGGCGACAGTCGGTTGGGTTGCTGCCCTGACTTACTGCTCTGATACTTTCCATGTTGATTCGTCTGCTTTTGCTGGTCATGATGCTGGCTGTGTCCGGCTGCGCCACTACTCCGGCTAAATCCCCCGCTTGGTCAGAGGCCATGCCGGCAGAGGATTATTTTTTAATGGTTTATCAGCAGGATGATGCCAATAGCAGTCGGCAGAGTCTGGATGATTATCTGAACTGGGTGCAGCGTTTTTATCAGGGATGTGCGTTTTATCCGAATGGCTGGAATGCGATAACGGCTGAGCTGTTGCAGCGCTTGCCAGAATCGGAAGTGGCGGCTGCCGTGCAAGATAAAATGGCAGGACTAGGCCTGCTGATTGGCTCGGAATGGGCCAAGAATAATCAGACCCGCAGTATCAATACCCGTCATGTGTCAATTTGGGGTAATGCGCTGTTAAAGTCCTTGGCGCAGGGCGAAACCTTGCTGTTATTGGATAAGGTGAGCGCCGATGTGGACGATTTGCTGGGTAAACGAATTTCCGCTGATGTGATTACCGAAGACCGTTTTTATGCGGAAGAGGATATTTTTAAAAATATTAATTAAGCTGCCGGGTTTCACTTTGTTCAACCCCGCCTACACGATGCCTGTTTATGATGACTCCCTGTTTATTGTTATTTGATTTGGGCGGCGTATTAACCGAAAATGCGACCTTTAGCCAATTGCAGCAATTACTGCCGGATGGTGAGCAGTCCATCAAGGAACGCTGGTTGTTTTCGCCCTCAGTCAGGCTGTTTGAGTTGGGTGAAATTGATGCCGCCGAGTTTGGCGAACGGTTTGTCGCGGAATGGGGGCTGGAATTATCGGTAGATGATTTTCTGCAGGCGTTTGCTTCGTGGTCCAAGGGGTTTTGTCCTGGGGTGCGCGACACGCTGTTGCTGCTTAGACAAAGCTATCAGATCGGTTGTCTAAGCAACTCCAACCCGCTGCATTGGCAAAAATTAAGCGATTTTGGCGTAGAATTCGATTTTGCTTTGTTCTCGCATTTGCAGGGGGTGATCAAACCTGACCGCGAGGCGTTTGTGCTGGCCTTGCGCACCGCCGATCTGGATCCGTGCCAAATTTTTTATTATGACGATGCACCGGCCAATGTGCGGATGGCGGCTGAATTGGGTATGCAGGCTTTTCAGGTTGAAGGCTTTGCCAGTTTGGTGCAACTGCTTGAGCGTCAAGGCTTGCTTGCCAGTTAGTTGTATGCTGGCAATCACTCTGTGCTCATGCACAAGTCCATCAATTTTGCATAATTATCCACAACACCATATTTAACCTGCTCACTACCGATTTTGTTATTAATTTCCGTGAAAAACTTATCTGCGCAGGCAATTTTTGATTTCTCGATAGCTCTCAATTCCATTGAGGACATAGAGCCTTTGGTTTCAGCGATAAAATAGATATGTTTAACTGTGCCCTGTTTAAAAGCGATAGCCCAATCCGGGTTATAATCGCCTACCGGCGTCGGAATATAAAAGCCTTTCGGCAGCTTGGCATAAACCACGACCTCGGCGCTTACATCCAGTTCCTCAACGAAACTGCGTTCAGTTTTAGAATCAGTAAACACATAATCGTAAATATGCCGGTTTAATTTACTGCCGGCTTTGCTGAAGTCCAGCTTGGCTCTGTTCTGGGTAAAAATATCCAGGCTATGAGTTTCTGCTATGGTGTCATAGCTTAAATGCTCCACAATAACAGCGGCTTTCTGTTCATTGATTAGTTTTGCCGCCTTAGCGATAAAATGTTCAGGATTGATTTGATATTGGCCAAATACCTTAGCGTTAATACCTTGTAGAATCTTTGCAATAGTCTGGCGGGTGAGTTTTGTTTCTGCCGTCAATTTGCCTATCAAATCGTATTTAACAGCAGAATGTATCGAGCCATCCAGTTTGCCGGTATGATTTTGAATGGTCACAAAACTTTCACCGGCTTTTATAGCATCATAAGTAACCTGATTTGCTTGTATGCCGCTTGCCACCGTGTACAGCAAGGGGCTGACCTTGAGTTCTTTATCCAGTTCCAGGATACATTTACTCACCAGTTCCGTTGTGGCAAATTCCACGGTATAGGCAGCTTTATGGTTGATCCGCTGCCATAATTCTTTAAATTCCTGCTTGTAAAAGTTATCGTTAAGCTCATTGAATTTAGTCTTGCGCCCATTTTCAATATCGGGAAGTTGCTCATCACTAAATACACTGTCAATCAATTGCCAAACCGGCTCTCCATATATCTGCAATTCAGCGGGTAACTCGGCAAGATTGCCTTCTTTACGGGCAAGGTGATAGGCCGCCGTAATGTTGTCATCCGCATCCGTGTAATCGTTTTTCAGCAAATATTTGTAAATTTGCTTGGCAAGTTGCGGCGTTACTTCAACCGGGCCGGACTCGGTTTTAAGGATTTTGCCGGTAAAATATTTTTCATCGGCAATCCGTGGCCTGGCCGACAAAGCACTGCTGATTTCGCTTTGCAAAGCCGTCACAAACTCTGTGTAACTTTCGCTGGTAACCACGGTCAGCACATTGACATCATGTACTGTTGCCGGGTTATCCATCCGCTCGCCGCTTTGATTGACCGACAGGCGCATACCGCGACCAACTTCCTGACGGCGGGTGGTAGTGTTATCGCTGTGCTTTAAGGTACAGATGACAAACACATTCGGGTTGTCCCAGCCTTCACGCAATGCGGAATGCGAGAAAATAAACCGCACCGGTTCCTCAAACTTAAGCAATTGTTCTTTATTGCGCAAAATCAGATCGTAAGCATCCACATCGTCAGTATCGCTGGATTTTTTACCGGTTGCCGGATCAATCAGATGTTGGCTCTTTTTGTCGATGGAAAAATAGCCCTGATGAGTTTTGGCGGTAGCAATGCCACGTAGATAGGCGTTATAGGGATTGTCATCCAGCGTCAAAACCTCGTTTAGCTGGTTGTTATACTCTTCTGCAAAAATCTGCGCATATTCCCCGGCAGAACCGCCGCTTTCGGGATCGGCAACTGCCCGACCTTCGCCAGCCTTGCTGTCGTAACAACGGTATTTGGCTACGCTATCAATAAAGAACAGCGTTAACACTTTAATACCTTGATGAAACAGCGTCTGTTCTTTGTCAAAATGCGCTTTAATCGCCTCCCGGATTTGAATCCGGCGCAAGGCAGTTTCGTCAACATCCCCCGTCGCCTCACCAACCGATAGCTCCACGCCATTGGTAAAACTAAGCGTATCGGTATAGGCATTAATATCCGCGACCACATAACCTTTATATTGATCCAGGCCGCCGGACAGATCAAACAGGTTATCGCCTTTGTTAAGCTTGCGCACCACTCGCTTAATACCGCTGCTTAGTTTAATCTCCAGCTCTAGTTTGACAACTGGCGGCTTGCTGCTGGAAATATCAATACTGCCCAGATATAAATAGGCGTGGGTTCCTGCCAGGTTTTTGACGGCAATACCGCGCACAGCGATTTTTTTTACCAGTTTTTGCTGATAGGCATCCAGTGCATCCAGCCGGTAAACTTTATGGTATTCGGTCTTATGGGTGGCGGAATAGCGTAAAATCATCAAAGCCTGAAAATTCCTGAATGACTCCAGGGTTTTGAGTCCTGCCATTTTTTGCGGTTCATCCAGGATCAAAATAGGCCGATTGGCGGCAATGACATCAATGGGTTTGCGTGACTGAAAATCGTCCAGTTCATCATAAATCCGCCGGTTATCCCTGCCGGTGGCATTAAACGCCTGCACGTTAATAATCATCACATTAATGCCGGCATCGGCTGAGAAACTTTCCAAATTATGTAACTGCTTGGAGTTGTAAATAAAAAACCGGGCTTTTTTGCCGTATTCTTCTAAAAAATGTTCGGCGGTGATTTGCAGGGATTTGTATACTCCTTCGCGAATCGCGATACTCGGCACCACAATGATGTATTTGCTCCAGCCATAGCGTTTGTTAAGCTCAAACAGGGTTTTGATATAGCAATAGGTTTTGCCAGTACCGGTTTCCATTTCAATATCCAGATTGATATTGCAGCCGGTTTTTTTATCGACAACTAAATCCACCGATTCAGGCAGATTTTGCTGACGCTGTATGTGGCGGATATTGTCCAGTAAGCTGGTGGCAGTGATAGCCAAGGCGTTATTTCTGAAGCCTGCATCTTCAAACAGGCTGGTTTGGGGCGTTGTTTGATTACTGCCGGGATCAATCCGGTATTCAATACCCTGGGTATTCGGCTGACCGCTAAAACAGTCCACCACAGCGGCCACGGCGTGGGATTGAAACGCTTGCTTTTTAAACTTCAGTTTCATGTTTTTAAACGCTCATGATATAAGGCAATTGATATTGAGCGATTTTGTCATCCACCGTGACTAACTGATATTGTTTGTTATGGGATTGGGCAATCAATAAGCGATCAAAGGGGTCACGATGTATCATTGCTAACTGTGTGGCTAACATGGTATCAGAAGCCGTTATCACCAATTCTTGTAAGTTGGACTTAAGTGCACCGGCATGAATATCCTCAATTCGCTTAATTCCAAACTCCGGCCAAATAGTGGATTTGATACCAATCTCCCATAGATTAACAGGGCTAAAAAACACGGTGTCTGCAAGATAAATAGCTTCAGCCGCTTTTTTAGGTAATTGCTTTGGTTTTGCTAAAGTCCAAAGCAAAATATGGGTATCCAGCAGCAAATTCATAAATCGTCCGTATAAAATTCATTGATAAGTTTTTCGGGCAAAGGTTTGTCAAAATCATCTGGAATAGCAAACTCCTCTGCCATTAGCCCTAAAATAACCGGATTACGCTTTTTATGATCGATCTGCTCCAGACTGACGCCATGAGATGCTTTTAAAATGCCGCAAGCCTGTTCAAGTTCGGCATCAGTCAAGGCATTAACATCTTCCGTACTTTGCTTCTGCGTGTACCTGGCTTCTAAAAAATAGATAAAGTCCAGCACCTGTTTTTGTAAATCTTCCGACAGGGTTTGGCATTGGGTGCTTATTTCCTGAATATGACTCATAAAAACCTCGTCCTAAATAACTTTTATTTCAGTATTGGGTGAAATAAGCTTAAAGACTTGTTCGACATTAATCTTTACACTATCGCTGCTGAAACCGGCATCGCGAAATACCACGCGCAATGGCTGGCGCTTGGCCAGTTCCTTGACAAAAGCTTCGTTGATGCCAGTGTCAAAACAGGCGGCCAGGGCATTGCCGTCAACGAAGAACACTGTAAAGGATGAAATTTGTTCATCCTTGACTAAAATAGTCTCTTGGCTAATCGGTAGGCTTAAATCCACCCCCCAGTCCAGCAATACCTGAAACAGCAAGTCTTCCGCGGTGCGGTCTGGCTTGATGTTATCGGTAAAATGTTCCAGGTCGCCTTGTTTTAATTGATCGGGCTGGTAGTAGACATCTTTCATATTGGAGCTGTCGACTTTTAGAACACGAAAGCCGATGTCTAAGGGTAAGACTGAACCGTCCGGTTTTGTTTCATTCTTCATCCTGCCAACTTCAGTCTTGATTTTCTGTCCGGCGCGACGGATGCGTTCCTTGCCGATTTCGGCAATAGTTTTGTAGCCGGCTTTATAGGCTTCGGATTTTTCATCACAGACTTCAGGGAGTTGCACCATAATGAATTTACGATTGCCGTCGTCTTCAGCGTTTAGCTGCATGACAGCGTGGGCGCTTGTGGCGGAACCAGAGAAAAAATCGAGAATTATGTCGTTTTTGTCGGTTGAAATTTGTAATATTCGTTTGATTAAACGAGAAGGTTTTGGCGTTTCAAATACAGTTGATTCGGGGAATAAATCGTTGACTTCTTTTTTTGCTTCTTGATTATGCCCAACATCAACGTATTTCCAAATCGTCTGACAAGCTGTTCCTTGCTTGACTTCAGAAAGAAAACGCTTAACGGCAGGAACATTATTGCCATCTGCACCAAACCAAATGCGATTATCTTTAATCATTTGCTGCAAAACGGGTTCAGTATATAACCAACAACGACCATTTGGTAAAGTATGTTGTTTACCGTTCGGGGCTGTCAATACATAGAACTGACTTTTTGTTCCGTGACCTGCTTGAGCAGTCGAATCTACTGATTTCCATACCCCGCGAAGGTCATTATCAAGATTGCGATAACGAGCGTTCATTTCGTCCGAACGCGCTAATAAATTCGGATACCAATTGATTTTATTCTTGGCATATATGATTATAAAATCATGGGATTCAGAAAACCATTTTACGGCGTTTTGAGGACTATATCTTTTTTCCCAAACTATTGTGCTTACAAAGTTCTGCTCCCCAAAAACCTCATCACACAACCTTTTTAGGTTTGCCTGTTCGTTGTCGTCAATCGAAATAAAAATAACACCATCTTCGCTAAGAAAATTGCGTGCTAGTTTGATGCGAGGATACAACATGGTAAGCCAATCAGAATGAAATCGGCCATTAGACTCATTATTAGCCACTAAGCGATTGCCAACCTCATCCTTTTGATTGGATCGCTGTAAATAGCTTTCGGTGTTTTCGGCAAAGTCATCTTCATAAATAAAATCATTACCGGTGTTGTAAGGTGGATCAATGTAAATCATCTTCACCTTGCCCAGATAGGTTTCCTGCAGTAACTTCAAGGCATCCAGATTATCGCCTTCAATATAAAGGTTTTGGGTAGTGTCAAAATCCACGCTTTCTTCACGGCAGGGGCGCAGGGTTTTGGCGATGGGGGCGTTGGCGGTTAATAAGGCTTCGCGCTTGCCGGGCCAGTTGAGTTGATAGCGTTCCTGCGGGCCTTCCACTATCACTCCGCTCAACTCCTGGCGCAGCAAGTCAAAATCAATCGCGTATTTCAGTTCAGCATGTTCATCACCTGTTTCCGTCACACAATTGGGAAACAATTCGGCCAGTTTGGCGATGTTGGCTTGGATAAAATCGGGCGTGTGTAATTTCAGCTTGTTCATAATTTCAGTGTTTATACCAAACGCACTTCCAGCTTTTTGCCTAAGGCTTTGGCATATTTCTGCAAGGTATCAATCGATGGTGAATGTTTGCCGGAAGCCAGGGAGTTTTCCAATCTGGCTACGGCTGGCGCTTTGGTGCCCATGCGCTCAGCGACTTGCGCTTGAGTCAGTCCGGCTTCTTTGCGGGCATTGAGCATTTCATCGAGTATGGCGTATTCAGCTGCGTTGGCCTGAAAAGCTGCTTGTACCTCTGGATTCGCCAACAACTGTGCTCTAAATGCGGCATCGTGTGGTACAGGTTGATAATGTTCGTCGTTATGCATTTTTAACCTCTTTTAACCGTTTTTTGGCAAGTTTTAAATCGGCAACCGGCGTGGTATTGGTTTTTTTGATAAAGCTGTGCAATATCACTACCGTGCAACCCAGTTGCATACAGTAAAATACCCGGCCTATACCTTCCGGCCCTTTTGGCCGTAATTCAAATAAACCATCCCCCATCGCCCGCGAATGCGGCATACGTAAATCAGTGCCATGATGTTGAATTAAATCAGTCAAATGAATGTAGTCAGCCAGAATACCTGAAGGTAATTTGAGCACTTATTGCCTGACCCGTTCATTGAAATAAACAATTGTATACTTCATAAGCCAATAATAACAAATATGTTATTTTAACGAGATTAGTTTTGCAGTCGCTTCAGTTCTGTCTGCAATGTTCTAAGCTGAGCGTTAAGCTCCACCTTGCGGTTGAACTGCTGTTCTTTATGTAAGCGGTTTTGCAGCTTTTGACATTCGGCTTGTTTGGTTTGCAGTTCCGTCCAGCGTTGCAGGTGCTGCTGTATATCTTCACCATGGCGCGGCGGCAGCGGTATCAATTGGCGCAGCAGATGTTCATATAATAAGGCCAAATCCAGCACAGCGGGCAAGGGCTGCCTAATTAAATCCTGGGCTAGCCAGTTACTGGCTAAATAAGCGTCTACCAGCCATTTGTGGCTATCGGTGGTGCTGGGGCGCTTATAGGCGGCCATGACTTTAATTCGCTCGGCATAATGGAGTTGATAGATGATAGGAAATGGGATGGCCTGGTCTATGCAGCGCAAGACGGCTTCATTCAGTTCCGGGGTTTTCAGGCTGATGTCAAATATCTGAATTTCCGCTACGCCGGGCTTGGCGGGCAGGTTTATGGTTTCCGGTGCCAGTTTGTATTGCCAGATAATTTGCTCGATCTGTTGCACAAACAGTGCTTTTAACGTGCTGTTGGTGGCGGTGTGTTGATAGATTTTATTTTTCGGCAGCACCCGACCGAACAAAGCTTGTTTCGGATAAGAAAACAGGGCTTGAGTCATGCTTGATCTTGAATAATCAGGAAGGTTATCAACTCAAAATCGTCCAACCCGGCGATAGTATTCACCAATGCAGTCGTTTTGCCGCCGCTGAACAGGCTATCCAAATCTTTTTCTTCTTTTATATCCACCATTGAACGTATGGCTTGGTCGAGCAAATTGGAATAAACCTGCATATTGCGGCCATCATCGGTTGCCTGATTGAATAGCCGGCAAGCGCTGCTGATGGCTTGGCTTTGGCCTTTACAGGCAGCGCGCACCAGATCCAATAAGCGTTTTACTTCAGTATGATTGGTGATGATTTCACCGTTTTGACCAATGTAAACCAGATAAAAGGGATGTAGGCGGTTATGTTGGTTGATGTTGATGCTTTGATTGCGGTTGCGTAGGGTAAATATCAAACCCGGTGCTAAGCCCTGGGCCGGATTGGCGGGTACGACGGCGTGCATGCCGCTGGGTATATTGGCAAGATTACCATTGGTTTTAACGTAATTCAGTAAATCCATACGGAAGTCGTTCAAGCCCAGGTCGGTAATCGAGATGCCGGTTTTTAGATCTTCCATTTCTATCACTTCTTCCTGCAAACGCCGCAGCTGTTCTTTGCGATAGGCTACGTCATGGGACTGGCTGCTTAATACGTTGTCGTCGCCAGTGGCGGTGACATCGGCAATCATCATCCGGTTTTCTACGCGCTCTTTGAGATTGATGTATTCATCCAGACTAATATCCGGCCAGTAATTGACCAACTGGATACAATTGTTTTGGGAGCCGATCCGGTCTACCCGGCCAAAACGCTGGATAATGCGTATCGGATTCCAGTGGATGTCGTAGTTAATCAGGTAGTCGCAATCCTGTAGGTTTTGTCCTTCCGATATGCAGTCTGTGCCTATCAGGATGTCTATTTCTGCCGGTTCTCCGGGCAAGATGCCGGTTTTGTCTTTTGAACGAGGTGAAAACAGGGTCAATAATGATTGATAGTCATAATTTTTTTTGAGGGTGGACTTGGGGCTATCGCTGCCGGTGATTTTGCCGGTATGCAAATGGTGGCTGAGTAACAGGTTGTCCGCCAGATGGGTATATAAATAGTTGGCTGTATCGGCAAATGCGGTGAATATGAGGATTTTTTTATTGCCGGGGTTGATGGGATGAGCTAGTTTGGTGTGGATATGCGTTTTTAAATGTTGCAACTTGAAATCTTCTTGTGGCTGGACTTTTTGCATTTCGGTCAATAATCCTGCTATCACCCATAAATCAGCTTGTAAATCCTGTCGCCAGGAGGGTAAATCCATATCTGCCAGACTGATCTGGACTTTTTTGCCTATGCTATTGTCATCGGGTGCCGGGAAGTTTTCATCGTCTTCGTTGGTATCGGCAAAAGCAGCGCTGGTGTCGGCAAATGCGTCGGCCAAGCCGGTTTTTTGAAAGTGGCTGATTTTGTCCAGGGTGTTTTGATGATTTTCTTTTAAACTTTGTAAAGTCAGCCGAAAAGCCTCTACTGAACTTTCCAGGCGTTTCAGCAGATTGGTGGTCATTAAGGCTTGCAGGCTTTTTTCCCTGTCAGCTTGTTTGAATTTGGTTTTACCACTGCCGACCAGGGTATCGTATAAATCTTCATATTTGCTCACACGGCTGGGCAGAATATAACTCACTGGGGCGTAGACCGCCAGTTTCAACAGGGAGAGCTGGTTAAATATTTGGTTAAAACCGATGACATCGTAACGACTGGTCAGTTTGCAATGAAAGGATAATGGCTTCAGCCGTTGCGGGAATTTGCCTATGTCAGCGGTATCGTAAAAGGTTTCGATGTGTTTGCGGGATCGGGCGATGGTGACGCTGTCCAGCAGTTCAAAAAAATCGAAATCCAGGGCGCTAAGGATGGCGCTGGCGGTGCGCTGTTCGGGCGGCAAGTTTGACCAGGTGTTGAACGCAGCCTGGGCCCGGCTGAAAATGGTTTCTATGTCTTTTTCGGTACGCAGGTTATGACTGAGGTTTTCTGAATCGCCCTCATAGGCCAGCGCCAGTTGATTACGTAAATCGCTAAAGCGGTTGTTGACCGGTGTGGCCGATAGCATGAGTACTTTGGTTTTTACGCCTTGTTTGATGACGGCATTCATCAGTTTCTGGTAGCGGGTTTCCTTGTCTTTATAGGCATCGTTATTACGGAAGTTATGCGATTCGTCTATGACGACCAGGTCGTAGTTGCCCCAGTTGATACGATTTAAAGGTGTCCCGAAGGACTCGCCGCTGGTTCTTTGTAAATCGGTATGGCAAAGCACGTCATAATTAAATCTGTCTTTGCCGAAAATATTAGTTACCAGATTTCGGTTATAAGTTAGCCAGTTGTCCGCCAACTTTTTAGGGCATAACACCAGTACCGAACGGTTACGCAGTTCGTAGTATTTAATAACCGCCAAAGCTGTGAAAGTTTTACCCAAGCCTACGCTGTCGGCCAGGATACAGCCGTTGTAGGTTTCCAGTTTATTGATAATGCCGGTGGCGGCATCCCGTTGGAAATTGAAGAGTTTTTTCCAGATCAGGCTGTCCAGGTAGCCAGTGCGGTCGTTCGGTAATACATCTTCATTCAGGTCTTCCAGAAATTCATTGAAAATGTTGTAAAGCATCAGAAAATAAATGCGCTCAGGCGAGTTTTCCTGATAGACCGCGGTAATGTGCTCGCTGAGTCTGGCAGTCACATCGTCCAGCTTTTCTTTATCATTCCAGATTTGCTCGAATAAATTGAGATACATGGTGGTGTGGGTTGGTTCGTCAATTTTAGTGACAAAATTTGAAACCGCATTACCTTGTTGGTAGCCCAGATCGACCGCAGTAAAACCGTGTAAGGCGGTATAGACAGCCGCTGTATCTTTATTTGCTACACAGGCAAATTGCTGCATGGGGGCTTTACTATTATTTGACCGAAAAGTGGCCTTGCGCCGTATCCAGTCCGCGCACTCCTTGGCTATCGCGCGTTGGCTTAGTTGGTTTTTAAGCTGAATTTCAAATTCGCTGCCGAAAAAATCCCGCTCACGTCCAGCTTTGGGAATATGGAATTCCCTACGTTCTTTTTTTATTTTGTCGCTGACTTCGTCAGGCACAAAAGTCGGTGAGGTAAAAATGAACTCTAATGAGTCTATTTTTTCCAACTCGCGTTTTAGCGCGACATAAGCGTAAATTGAAAAACAGGATGCGGCAATTTTAAGTTTGGAATTCGATTTGATAGTCCGTTTTAGGTTTTCACCTAACAGGTGATTGATGTTGTCGATTATTTCCATGCTTTAATTCTACTAAAATACATGGTTTTTTAGTAATTACTTCGCGTAAGATTGCTTGATTTTTTATTCGATTGGTCATTGGCTTGGCATGATAGGCTGCATTGGGTTTAGCACCTATCGTTGCCTGGGATGCTTGAGTGCCGGGTTACTAGCAAACATTGCTGGGGGCATCGAGGTATTGGCGGCCTACATCCTCGATTCCGCGTTGCTGCATCGAGGCTACGTTTGCATTTTTGTTCACCTTTATAAGCAGAAATCAGCCGTCATTACTCTGCGTAACTTTGCTTGAACAGTTTAAATAAGTATCTGGCTTCGATTGATGCGCTGCACTGCGTTTAGCTGATCCTACCACTAGCTGTTTTGTATGGATGCTGAGTGCTGATATATAGCCTTTAAAAAACTTAAATTCTCCCCAATATTTCGGCATAATTTGCGGTGTTTGCTGGTGGCTACGGATTTTTTTCGGGAAAAAAGCCTCTAACAGCTTGTTTAGCCCGATCAGGACGTGAGGTGCTGATTTTTTTTGCAACTAAATGCTAGTATTTTCCGGCTATTAGGCGTAAGTTGGGCTAAATATAATGGTTATCATTCCATTAGGGGTGATTATGCACATTGGGCGGCGATCAGCACACCCCCGGTATGGAAAGTTTTTTTATTTATCATGATTTGGAGTCAACATGCTTAGAAAGCTGTTTTATGGAATAGGTATTTTCTTTTTGCTGAGTAATACCGGCTTTGCTCAGTTGCCGGATTTTACTGAAATGGTTAAAAACAACGGCGATGCGGTGGTTAATATCAGTACCACTCAAAAAGCGCCGGATGCCCAAATTCCGGGAGCCGATCAGCAACAACAACTGCCGCAGGATGTCCCGCCGGAAATGGAAGAATTCTTCCGCCGCTATTTTCAAGGCCCAGGCCGGGGTGGGGTGGTGCCGCGTGAAACCAATTCGCTGGGTTCCGGTTTTGTGATTTCCAAAGACGGTTATATTCTGACCAATTCTCATGTTGTGAATAACGCTTCTGAAATTATTGTTAAACTCAAAGACCGCCGCGAACTGGTGGCTAAATTGATAGGTCTGGATGAGAGCAGTGATGTGGCTTTGCTTAAAGTCGAAGCCAAAGACCTGCCGATTGTGGAAATCGGCTCGCCCGATCAATTACAGGTTGGTGAATGGGTATTGGCTATCGGTACGCCATTTGGCTTCGATCAGTCGGTGACTGCCGGTATTGTCAGCGCCAAGGGCCGCAGCTTGCCGGACGGTAATTATGTGCCGTTCATTCAAACCGATGTGGCTATCAATCCCGGTAACTCCGGTGGCCCTTTATTCAATATGCAGGGTAAAGTGGTGGGTATCAATTCTCAAATCTACAGCCGTTCCGGCGGTTATATGGGCTTGTCTTTCGCCATCCCTATCGATCTGGCTATGAATGTGGTGGAACAGATCAAAACCAAGGGTAAAGTCTCACGCGGCTGGTTGGGTGTACAGATTCAGGATGTTACCCGGCAATTGGCCGAGTCTTTTGGTATGGACAGACCGCACGGTGCGCTGGTTGCCAAAGTGATTCCCGGTGGCCCTGCTGAAAAAGCCGGTTTGCAAATCGGTGACGTGATTGTTGAATTCAACGGTCAGGTGGTGGAAACTTCCGGCGAATTGCCGCCACGGGTGGGTGTCACACCAATAGATGAAGCCGCTAAACTGAAAATTATTCGTCAGGGTGAAAAACAGGATATCAGCGTTAAAATCGGCTTGCTGCCGGCGCAACAGGCGGTGGCTCAGGCTAATGACACTACCTCACCTGCCGATACTGCCAATAATCGTTTGGGTATCAGCGTCAGTGATTTGACTGCCGAACAGCGCCAGCAATTACAGGTGGAGAAAAATGGGGTGCTGGTGCAGAAAGTGGGCAAGGGTGCTGCGCAGGATATCGGCATTCAACCCGGTGATGTGATTTTGCGCTTGCAAAATTCTAGCGTGCGTGATAGTGCTGAATTTAATAAACTGGTCAATAAGTTGCCGGCCGGTAAATCCATCGCTGTGCTGGTGCAACGCAACGGTAATCCTTTGTTTTTGGCATTTAAATTGGAAAAATAAAGTCAGGTGAGGAGCTGCAATGCCTAATGCAAGTAATCTAACGCAACTTATAGGCAATACTCCGTTACTTAAACTGCAACGCCTGGTCGATGCAGATTCGGCAACGGTACTGGTGAAACTAGAGTCGCGCAATCCCGGCGGCTCGGTTAAGGACAGAATAGGCATGGCGATGATCCAGGCTGCGGAAAAAGCCGGCAGGCTGAAATCCGGCGGCACAATAGTGGAGCCTACTTCTGGAAATACCGGTATTGCTTTGGCGATGATTGCTGCGGTACGGGGTTATCATTGCATCCTCACCATGCCGGATACCATGTCGGTGGAACGGCGGCAATTATTGGCCCTGTATGGGGCGGAAATTGTGTTGACCCCAGGGGCGGAAGGCATGACCGGAGCCATCCGCAAGGCCCAGGCTATTGTCGAGCAAACTGCCGGGGCGTTTATGCCTCAGCAGTTTGAAAATCCGGCTAACCCGGAAATTCATCGTCAGACCACGGCGCAGGAAATCTGGTCGGCTACCGGTGGGCAAATTGATGCGTTTGTGTGTGGTGTCGGTACCGGTGGCACTATTTCCGGTGTGGCTGATGTGATTAAAAACCGTAATCCGCATTTTCAGGTTATTGCTGTGGAGCCTGCCGAGTCGCCGGTTATTTCCGGTGGCGTGCATAGTCCGCATAAAATTCAGGGCATAGGTGCGGGGTTTATTCCCAAAAATCTGGATGTGGATTTGATAGATGCTATTGAACTGGTCAGCACGGAACAGGCTTTTGCTACCCGTAAGCAGTTGATGCAAAGCGAAGGCATTTTAGCCGGGATTTCTTCCGGAGCCAGCGTTTATGCGGCTTTGCGGGTTGCCGCTCGATTAGGGAAAGGTAAAACGGTGGTGACTATTATTCACGATACGGGTGAGCGGTATTTGAGTATGGGTTGAGGGCTTAGCGTTTGGTGGTTTTGGGTTTGCTGCTGATTTGTTGGAATGTTAGAGGTTTTGGTGGACTGGTGGCGAATCCAGTTTTTCTACTTTGCCAGAGGCTGTGCTGTGTATTCCTCGATTCCACTGCGTTGCATCGAGGCTACGGGGTGGTTTGTGGTAGCAAAAGGTCAAACGGGCTGAGAGGTTTTTGGGGGGGGGGCTGGTGGCGAATTCGGCTTGCCTACTTTGCCAGAGGCTGTGCTGTGTATCCCTCGATTCCACTGCGTTGCATCGAGGCTACGGGGTGGTTTGTGGTAGCAAAAGATTAAACGGGCTGAGAAGTTTTTTTGGGGGGGTGGCGAATCCAGTTTTTCTAATTTGCCAGAGGCTGTGCTGTGTATCCCTCGATTCCACTGCGTTGCATCGAGGCTACGGGGTGGTTTGTGGTAGCAAAAGGTTAAATGGGCTGAGAAGTTTTGGGGGGTGGCTGGTGGCGAAAACGCCAATCGTTTTTTTAGGGGATAACCGGTCCCGGTTATCCCTTTTTTATTAGCCGTTTTGGCTTGACTTGCGCCGTGCAGCCCAAGCCAGCATGGGCAGGCCCAGCAGCAATAAGGCTGATTGATCTGCTTCAGGCACGGAAGTGGCTGCTGTGATCAGTGCGACTTTAGCGGAAACGTCCCAGTCGGCGTCATTAAACCCGATCTCATTACCCAGAAAGCCGACAAAGTGGCCGGATAAATTGTGCAGCGGGGTAAAGCTGGCGGTGACGGTTTGATTGTGCCAATGGGCGGTCAAGGTATAGACGTTATTCTCGCCACCATTGTAAAAGTCGTCATAATCCTTTTGAAAAGGGGTGCCTGTTTGGCCGAAGTAGGTGATTACGCTGTGACCGGGCGCGACATTGTTAGCGTTCAAAGTTCCGACAAAACTACCGCCGCCATCGCCTGTGAAAACCACATTAGTCAGATCGAAGCCGCTGGTATTTTCAATCGTAAAAGAACTGCCGCCATCTGCCACATAGGTGGCGATAATGTCGCCGATAACAATACTGGCGGTAGCGTTGCCGGAGAGCGCCAGTATTACGGCAGATAAAAGTGATTTAGCTAACATTTGACCTTTAATAGTTTTAACAATCATAAAAATCCTGTTGGTGGCTTAACGTATATTATTTTCTGGTTAAGTGTCCATGTTGTTTGCGCCTTGGTAACATTCCGTTTAAACAAGGTGTATATTAATCGATAATTTATAGGCAACTATAAGCATAACACATGCCAGTTTGTTTTAGGCGGTTTTTGGGCTTAAATGCCGCAAAATGACCACTAAACTGCGTATTTTGCTGTCATAACTTGACAAATGCGTGACATTATAGGAGTTTGTTATGCCAAATTTGGCAGATGCAATGCTTATTGCTGCATTTATTAGTTTATCATGATAATAAGTATAAATACCTAGGTATTTATACTTATTAATGTGAACAAAGTCTCAATTTAGAAATATTGGTGGCTTGCCTGGCGGCAAATCCACCTTAGCTACCTAGTGGTTTGCCGGCAGCGCCAAAGGATGTGCCGACTCCGCAGGCGCATGGTGTGCGATTGATGCGCATCACTGCGTTCAGCGCATCCTACGCCTTATCCGTTATATCACATTGGCGTATCAATAGTAGTCGACCGATCTTTTGGATGTGCCGACTCTGCGGGCGCATGGTGTGCGAATGATGCGCATCACTGCGTTGGACATATCCTATCAGGTATCCGTCAAAATAAGATTGGTCAACCACTGGTTTTAAGCGGCAAATGGGCTTTCCAGTACGATGGTTTCGTTGCGATCCGGGCCGGTGGATAAAATGGTGACTTTTACGCCTACCAGGGCTTCAATTCTGGCGATATAGGCTTTAGCGTTTTCCGGTAAGGCGGCATAGTCGGTAATACCGGCGGTAGAACTGGACCAGCCGGGTAGTTCTTCAATCACGGCTTCACATGCCGCGTATTGATCGGCACCCAGTGGTGCAGTGCTGGTCAGGGCGCCGTTGATCCGGTAAGCGGTGCAGATGCCGATTTTATCCAGGCCGTCCAGGACATCCAGTTTGGTCAAGCAGATGCCGCTCAGGCTGTTCAGTTGCGCGGATTTACGCATCGATACGGCATCAAACCAGCCGCAGCGGCGTTTTCTGCCGGTAGTGGCGCCAAACTCATGGCCTTTCACGCCCAGATGATCGCCGTAAGCATCATGCAGTTCGGTGGGGAAGGGGCCGTTGCCCACTCTGGTGGAATAGGCTTTGGTGATGCCCAGCACATAATCGATAGCCAATGGCCCAATCCCGGTGCCGGTGGCTGCACCGCCGGCGGTGGTGTTGGATGAGGTGACATAAGGATAAGTGCCGTGATCGATGTCCAGCAATGCGCCTTGGGCGCCTTCGTAAAGAATGTTATGGTTTTGTTCCTGCAGCATTTGCAGTTCTTCGCCGACATCGGTGAGCATGGGTATGATCAGTTCACTGAGTTGCAGCGTGGTTTCCAGTATGGCTGCGTAGCTGACCGGTTCGGCCTGATAATAATTAACCAGCATGAAGTTGTGGTAAGCCACCAGTTCTTGCAGGCGTTTGGCAAATTCTTGCGGATTTAACAGGTCGCCGGCCCGCAGACCGCGTCTGGCCACTTTATCTTCATAAGCCGGGCCGATGCCGCGTCCGGTGGTGCCGATGGCTTTGCTGCCTCTGGCTTTTTCGCGGGCCTGGTCTATGGCGATATGCACCGGCAGAATCAGGGCGCAGGCTTCACTGATTTTCAGGCGGTTGCGTACGGGTATCCCGGATTTTTCCAGAATTTCAATTTCTTTTAACAAGGCTTCCGGACACAGTACCACGCCGTTGCCGATCAAGCATTGCACGCCTTCATGCAGTATGCCGGAGGGGATCAGATGCAATATGGTTTTTTCACCGTTGATGACCAGGGTATGACCGGCATTATGGCCACCTTGAAACCGTACCACTGCCGCTGCTTGTTCTGTTAAAAGATCGACGAGTTTGCCTTTACCTTCGTCGCCCCATTGTGTACCAATTACAACTACGTTTTTTCCCATAATTTTTAATATTAACCTTATGCTAATGGTTTAACAGCCCAGCCGTGATCTTGTTTTTCCAAAATGGCGGTGCAGCCTAAATCCTTGGCTGCGCCGGATTGATTCGGCAGGAATTGAATCACGGTATTGCCGCCGGCGCGTAAGTCGCGTACGGTCTGAATTAAGTCGGTATCTGTGCTGTGCGGCGCCAGAATAATTTGACTGGTTTGCGGTTCGACACTGGTTTTATACTGATTAACCAGTACCTTGAGGTCGGCACTGAAGCCTGTGGCGGCTCTGGCCCGGCCAAAAACTTTGCCGATGTTGTCATAGCGGCCGCCACGGGCAATTTCCCGGCCTATGCTGGGGATAAATGCCGCAAACACCATGCCGGTATGATAATGGTAACCACGCAATTCGGCCAAATCAAAACTGATAGGCAACAGCGGAAAATTGCGCTGTAAGTGATCAGCAACGTTTTGTAAATCTGTTAGTGCCTGACTGATGCCGGGATGCTCGGCGGCGTTGAGTAAAGTCAAGGCCTTGCTGAGTACCTCGCGGCCACCATTCAAGTTGGGTAATACGCTAAACAGCTGTTTGTAGTGTTCGGCTATCGGCAGGTTGCGCAGCAGTTCGTCGAGATCGCTGCGGGCTTTGCGTTGTAAAACATCGAACAGCTCGGTTTCCTGCTCGGCTGCTAAACCGGCGGCTTCGATCAGGGTGCGGTAAATGCCGACATGGCCCAAATCCAGATGCACATGTTCTGCGCCGCTCAGGGCCAGGGTTTCCAGCATCAGGCTGATGATTTCATAATCGCTTTCAATGCCGGTATGGCCGTACAGCTCTGCACCTATCTGCATGGGCGCGCGGGTTTTTTCCAGCGGATCACCCAGAGTATGCAGTACGGTGCCGAAATAGCATAAGCGGGTCGGCCAGTCGTGTTTGAGATTGTGGGCGTCGATGCGGGCCACTTGCGGGGTCATGTCGGCGCGTACGCCGAGCAGTTTGCCGCTGATCTGGTCGGTGAGTTTAAAGGTTTGCAGATCCAGGTCGTGTCCTGAGCCGGTCAGCAGTGAATCCAGAAAATCCACAAAAGGCGGTATTACCAGATCGTAGCCCCAACAGGCGAAGGTATCCAGCAGTTTACGCCGTAAGCCTTCTATCAGTTTGGCCTGGGCCGGTAAGGCTTCGTCTATGCCTTCCGGTAATAGCCATGAGTCTTTTTTTTGCATTTTATATATCCCAATCGCACAAAACGCCCCGGTGACGGAGCGTTTTGGCCGCTTGTTGAATGATGTGGCTTATTTCTGACTTTTAAAGAATCTAAAGAAATCCGAATTAGGTTCCAGTACCATTATATTGCCGGATTTGCCCAGACTTTCCTTGTAAGCAATCATGCTGCGGTAAAAGGCGTAAAAATCCGGATCGGCGCTATAGCTGTTGGCAAACACTTCTGCGGCTTTGGCATCGCCTTCACCGCGCAGAATTTCCGAATCACGGTAGGCATTGGCCAGGATGATTTCGCGTTGTTTGTCGGCATCGGCTCGGATTCGTTCGGCAGCTTCCGAACCTTGTGAGCGAAACTCGCGGGCCACTCTGGCACGTTCGGCTTCCATACGCTGATACACGGAAGAACTGACTTCGTTGGGCAAATCGATGCGTTTGACTTGCACGTCAACAATTTCAATACCCAGTTTCAGAGCGTGAGGCGATACATTGGTGATCAGGGTGTCGCGGATGGCGCTGCGATCCGTGGAGACCAGCTGTTTGATTTCCCGTTTGCTGAATTCGCTGCGGAATGCGTCTTTGATGATTTGATCCAGGCGGATATTGGCCTGATTCACATCACCGGCAACGGTGGTATAAAACACTTTTACATCACCTATACGCCATTTGACGAAGGAGTCGACAATCACGTTTTTCTTTTCGGCGGTCAAAAACCGTTCCGGGGTGGAATCCATGGTCAAGATCCGCGAATCAAAGCGTTTTACGTCATTGATGATGGGTAATTTAAAATGCAGGCCCGGCGCAAAATCGGTGCCGACGATTTCGCCCAGCTGAAATTTGATCACGCGCTCGGTGACACCGACGGTAAATACCGACATGGATAACACTAAAATCAATGCGCCTAAGGCGACCAGAATCTTATTTACCATCGTAGCGTCCTCTTACGTCGCGGTCACGGCTGAGCGCGCGGGCATCGTTTTTAACATCTTTGGTCGGTGCAAGCGGAGCCGGCACCGAGTCATGGTTGATTATCGGGGCTATGCCTTCGTCAACCGGTTTGGTATTTAATTTATCCAGAGGCAGGTACATGATATTGTTGCCGCCTTTTACGTCCACCAGTATATTGTTGGAGTGTTCCAGCACGGTTTCAATGGCTTCTATATACATGCGCTGTTTGGTTACAGCCGGTGCTTTGTGGTATTCGGTAAGTAATTGTGAGAAACGGCTGACATCACCATCGGCTTTGGCGATCACTTTTTGTTTGTAACCTTCGGCTTCCTGGACAATACGTGAAGCGGCACCACGGGCTTTGGGCACTACATCGTTGGAATAGGCTTCGGCTTCGTTGATCAGGCGTTGTTTGTCCTCACGGGCTTTGATGGCATCTTCAAACGAACCTTGCACCTGTTCGGGCGGCTGAGCATCCTGCAAGTTGACGCTGGTGATCAAAATCCCGGTTTTATAGGCGTCCATGATGGACTGAATCTCGGTTTTGATGTCCAGCACGATTTCGCTGCGGCCTTCGGTTAACACAAAGTCCATATCGCTATGCCCGATCACGCCGCGTTCCACACTTTCAGTGACCTGTTTAAGCGTAGAGGCCGGGTCTAATACATTAAAGGCATAGTCTTTGGCATCTTTAACCTGATATTGCACGGCCAGACGCACATCGACGATGTTTTCATCACGGGTCAGCATCATGGCTTCTTTGGGAACCGAGCCGCTGGCCTGACCGCCGCCGGAACGATAGCCGACTTCGATAAAACGCTGTTGATCAACGTTGATGACTTGCACTTGTTCGATAGGGCCGGGCAGATGCCAGTTTAAACCGGGCTGAGTGGTGTTGACATAAGCGCCAAACCGGGTAACCACGCCACGGGTACCTTCGTCCACCGTGTAAAAGCCGCTGAAACCCCATAATACCACTGCGCCTGCGCCCAGATAGGCCAGGGTTTTTAAGGGTGCGCCGCTGCTGGGCTGTTTGGGGCCGGAACCGCCGCCAAAAATACCGGCGATTTTTTCTTGCAACGAACGGATAACTTCATCCAGATCCGGGGGGGTGCTTTTATCGTTTCGACCACTCCAGGGGTCATTTTTATCGCCACCAGGCTCATTCCAAGACATACTAGGTACTCCAATTGGATTTAAAAACTTCAGCTGAATCGGCCCCAGTAATAGCTCAATGGCTAAGCCGGCCGGTCGGCATAAAGTTGTTTAGCAAGTAAAAAGCAAAATTAACAGTTGAATGCCGATCACGACACCGGCACTAAAATCCGTAATAACTGCCAACATCCTGATTTCATTATAATGTTATGCTCAGAGCTGTTGCCTTGGACCGTGACACATCACGCTAATCAATCGTATATTCTACCGTAAATTGTATGGACTGCAGTAAATAACTCAGGATGTGAACCGGCTTAGTCCGGCACATCGACCTGGATGTTTTTTAATAAGCCCAAGTGTTTTTTATCAATTTCTATCAATAATTCGCTATCGCCGGTCTCATCAACAGTCTCGCTGACAATCCGGGCATAGCCGAATATTTTGGCTTTAAAGCCGGCCTGACTGGCCGGTAAATAACATTTACGCCAGACTTTACTGCCGGAAAACAGTTCGGCCAGCGCCTGTTGCAGCAAATCGCAACCTAACCCGGTTTTGGCGGAAATCCACACGGCGACTGGTTTGCCGGTATCATCGTAATCGATATGCGGTACGATATTTTCCAATAAATCGATTTTGTTGAATACTCTCAGTTGCGGTATTTCACCGGCATCAATATCGCTGAGTACCTGATTGACGTGGAAGATAGTGTCGTCGCGGTCTTCGGCGGCGGCATCGATGACATGCAGCAATAAGTCGGCTTCACTGGCTTCCTGCAGGGTAGAGCGGAAAGCGGCCACCAGTTCATGCGGCAAATGCCGGATAAAGCCTACGGTGTCGGCCAGAATGATTTCGCTGCCGTTATTAAGTGGAAATTGCCTTAAAGTTGGATCAAGGGTAGCGAACAACTGGTCGGCAGCATAGATGTCGGCACCTGTTACAGTATTAAAGAGTGTGGATTTGCCGGCATTGGTATAGCCCACCAGGGAAACGGCCGGAATTTCGGCTTTTTTACGTTTGCTGCGGCCTTGATGGCGCTGTTTGTCGACTTTTTCCAGGCGTTGCTGAATCTGTTTGATGCGCACTGCCAGCAGCCGCCGGTCGGTTTCCAGCTGGGTTTCGCCTGGGCCGCGTAAGCCGATACCGCCTTTTTGGCGTTCCAGATGCGTCCAGCCCCGAATCAGCCGGGTGGATAAATGTTTGAGCTGGGCCAGTTCGACTTGCAGTTTGCCTTCGAATGTTTGCGCGCGCTGGGCAAAGATATCCAGAATCAGGCCGTTTCTGTCCACCACCCGCACTTCCAGCGCCCGTTCCAGATTACGTTCCTGGCTGGGGGTAAGCGGATGGTTGACGATAATAATATCGGCTTGGTGTGCAATGCTGGCGGCTTTTATTTCATCGACCTTACCGGTACCGACAAAAAACTTGGGATCGGGGCGATGGCGGCTGCCGGTGATGACATGAACCACTTGCGCACCCGCTGATTTAGTCAGTTCCTTGAGTTCATCAAGGTCTTCCTGGCCAACGTGCAAATTCAGGTGAACGAGTATAGCCCGTTCACCCGCATCAGGGCGTTCAAACAAACAACAGCCTCTCAGCTTTCATTGCCGGCTTCGGGCTCACGGATCATCGTGACATTTTTACCAGGCACTATGGTAGAAATGGCGTGTTTATAAACCATTTGATTGACGGTGTTTTTTAACATGACCACATATTGGTCGAAAGAATCGACACGACCCTGTAATTTAATCCCATTCACCAGAAAAATAGACACCGGTGTATGTTCTTTTCTAAGGGCATTTAAAAAATTATCCTGCAAGTTTTGAGCTTTTGACATCCTTTTTTCTCCTTATTATTGTTAGGTCTGCTCATACATTACCCGCTAAGCCAGTCAATTTCAATACTTAGCGGCATGGTACAAATACCCATACTATGCTGTTTGAGCACATAAGCGGGCAGATAGTTCAATATAACTCATTATCGGTAGCGGCGCTCAGAGTTTTCTGCAGTCCGAATACCTGCAAGCGACTGTGGTTTATGTTGCTGCAGTTCTCTTGCAAGATAGGCAGCAAACACGAAATCAGTACCAGCTGGTAAAATAAAGCTATAGTTATTAATCGCTTAAGCCTAAAAGCCGCTGAGTTCAGGTAGGCCTGCGCTGCAGGCCGCTGCTCGGCAACGGCTTGGTTCCATCCAGTGTGGCTGGGCTATGTGGCGGATTGTTTACTATTAGTTAATTGATTTTTTTATATTTGAGACGATGCGGGTTGTCGGCATCGGTGCCTAAACGCCGGTGGCGGTCTAATTCATATTCGGCATAATTGCCTTCAAACCAGACTACTTCGCTGTCGCCTTCAAAAGCCAGGATGTGGGTGGCGATTCTGTCCAGGAACCAGCGATCATGGGAAATAACCACGGCGCAGCCGGGAAAACCCAGTAAGGCTTCTTCCAGGGCGCGTAAGGTTTCTACGTCCAGGTCATTGGTAGGCTCGTCCAGCAGCAGCAGATTGCCGCCGCTTTTCAGCAGCTTGGCCAGATGGACCCGGTTACGTTCGCCGCCGGACAATTCACCGATACGTTTTTGCTGATCCGCTCCTTTGAAATTAAACCGGCCCAGATAAGCCCGCGATGGGGTTTCGTATTTGCCGACTGTGATCATGTCCAGACCGTCGGATACTTCCTGCCAAACGGTTTTGCTGTCGTCCATATCATCGCGTAATTGATCGACATAGGATAATTGCACGGTCTGGCCGATAGTGATATCGCCGCTATCGGCTTTTTCAAAGCCGGCCATCATTCGGAATAAGGTGGTTTTACCGGCACCGTTGGGGCCGATAATGCCGACGATGCCGCCAGGCGGCAGTTTGAAACTGAGATTGTTGAATAACAGCCGGTCGCCGAAGCCTTTGCTGATAGTATCGGCTTCGATGACTACATCGCCCAGTCTTGGTCCGGGTGGAATGTAAATTTCCTGGGTCTCGTTACGTTTTTGGGTTTCCACCGAGGACAGTTCGTCAAACCGGGCCAGACGCGCTTTGCTTTTGGCATGGCGGCCTTTGGGGTTGGCGCGTACCCATTCCAGCTCGGCTTTCATGGCTTTTTGGCGGGAAGATTCCTGTTTTTCTTCCAGTTCCAGACGTTTTTCTTTTTGCTCTAACCAGCTTGAGTAATTGCCCTCCCAGGGGATACCCATGCCGCGGTCCAGCTCCAGTATCCAGCCGGCGACATTATCCAGGAAGTAGCGGTCATGGGTGACTGCCACTACTGTACCGGGATAGTCGTGCAGAAAGCGTTCCAGCCAGGCTACCGATTCGGCGTCCAAATGGTTGGTGGGTTCGTCCAGCAGCAGCATATCGGGTTTGGACAGCAGCAGCCTGCACAAGGCCACCCGGCGTTTTTCTCCACCGGAAAGTTTGTTGATATCGGCATCCCAATCCGGTAAGCGCAAGGCATCGGCGGCTATTTCCAGGGTGCGGTCCAGATTATGACCGTCGCAGGCATTGATAATATCTTCCAGTCGGGCCTGATCTGCTGCTAGTTGGTCAAAATCGGCATCAGGATCGGCATAGGCGGCATAAACGGCATCCAGTTTTGCCAAGGCTTCTTTGATATGAGTGACTGCTTCTTCAATATTGCCGCGTACGGTTTTGTTGGGGTCTAGTTGGGGTTCCTGGGGCAGGTAGCCGATATTGATACCTTTCAGCGGGATGGCTTCGCCTTCGATTTCTTTATCGATGCCGGCCATAATGCGTAGCAAGGTGGATTTACCTGAGCCGTTTAAACCCAGTACGCCGATTTTGGCGCCGGGAAAGAAAGACAGGGATATATCTTTAAGGATATGCTTTTTGGGAGGGACAACTTTACCCACCCGGTTCATGGAAAATATATATTGCGCCATTGGTATACTAGGTATGAAACGATGCTGGCATTATACCTTGCTGTGGTATTTTTTGATGGTTGTTGAGTGACAATTCGTAGATGGTGGGGTTGGGGGTAGTCTGGATGTAGCGTTGCTGAATCCGGGGGTCGAGGCTGATTTGTTTTTTATAGCTTGAACCAAGTATTGAGGATGTAATGTTATTTGCAGCTTTTTTTATTTGGAAACGCTATCGCGAGGCTAGTTTAATGCCGGTTCTCGCACCGGCGGGCGGGATACTTTTCTTTGGGCGGCCAAAGAAAAGTATCCAAAAGAAACGCCGCCCGGATGCCGCTTGAATCCTGCGCTCCTCGCTTTCGGCAGGGGTCGGCAGAAGGGGCTTCCTGCCCCTCTGCCGCCGCGCGGCATCCTTGCCGCGCCCCTGCGGGCTATTCCTGCCGAAAGCTTGCGGTGCTCGGCGCGGCAAACGGGGATAACATCGGCCTGCGGCAGCTTGGTGTGCTACGCGGATTTTTTAAAGATTATCTATTTATATTTCAGGTGCATCCTTGACTGACGGTTCGTTTATCAATCTGCATTGCCACCGGTCTGCGGCGCGGGATAAGCTGGAGATTGTCAGTTGGGATACGCTGGCGTTTGGTGCGGATCTGCTGCAGAATGGTTATTATAGTTTGGGTATTCATCCCTGGCATATCGAGGCTCAGGATTGTCGGCAGGCCTTGGTTACGTTGGCCGCGCAGTTACAGGATGCTGATTTGCTGGCGATAGGTGAGTGCGGGCTGGATAGCGGTATCCAGTTGCCGTTGTTGGGCCAAATTCCGGTGTTTGAACAACAGATTACGCTGGCCGAGCAGGCTGGTAAGCCTTTGATTATTCACTGTGTCCGGGCTTTTCATGAATTATTGCGGATCAAAAAGCAGCGTAAAGCCGATATACCGTGGATAATTCATGGTTTTACCGGTAAGCCGGCTTTGGCTGTCCAGTTGCTGGCGCATGGTTGTTATATTTCCCTGGGGTCGGTGTTGTTGCAAGCGCCTCAGCAGGCCAGGCTGTTGCTGGCGGCGATTCCGTTGCAGCGGCTGTTTCTGGAAACTGATGCTGCCGCGGTCCCGATCAGCACTATTTATAGGATAGCGGCTGATTTACTGGATATGGATGGTTTGATTTTGCAACAATTGCTGACGGCAAATTTTAGAAGAGTATTTTTTGATGAGTGATACAAGCTGGTTGGCACGGACTGAGCTATTAATCGGCAAAGACAAGCTGGAGCGTTTGCAGCAGTCGCATGTGCTGGTGGTGGGTATGGGTGGGGTGGGTTCGTTTGCCGCCGAATTTATCTGCCGGGCCGGGGTAGGGCGGATGACCATAGTCGATGGTGATGTGGTTGATCCCAGTAATCGTAACCGGCAATTGCCGGCTTTGGCTACGACTCATGGGCAAGCCAAAGCTCAGGTGATGGGTGAGCGTTTGCTGGCGATTAATCCGGATTTAAAATTGACTATTAAGCAGGAATTTATTACGCCTGATACTGTCGAAGCCCTTTTAGCCGATCATTATGATTATGTGGTGGATGCCATCGACAGCCTTACTCCCAAAATTACGCTGATTCGGGCGGCGAAAACCCGCAAACTGCGTATCATCAGTTCGATGGGCGCGGGCGGTAAGCTGGATCCCACTCATTTAAAGGTGGTGGATATTTCCAAGACTTATAATTGTCCGTTTGCTCAGTTTATCCGCACCCGTTTGCGCAAGGTCGGTATCAGTCGCGGTGTGAAAGTGGTGTTTTCTCCAGAAGTGGTGATTAAGGAATCGCTGATGTATACCGATGGCAGTCATTATAAAAAATCCGCTTACGGCACTATCTCTTATTTGCCGGCGGCGTTTGGCGGCGTATGCGCTTCGGTAGTGATTCGACATTTAATTAATGACGCGGCCCATCACCCGGCGCCACCCCTCGCTTGAGTTTATGACAGCCGCAGATCAACCTAATTGTGCCAGTCAGCCTCTGGCAGTGGGGTTTGTCAAAAGCAGCCGTTTGCAGGCCTTGCGTGAGCAGGCCCAGGCCGGCACTGACAATAGCGGTGATCCGCTGCCGGCTACCCAGCCGCAAGCCCGTGATCAGTCGGGGCTTGATGCCGATTTGTTACAGGTGCGGCAATTGATAGAGCAGCGGTTGGCTGAGATTATGGCGGTGTTGCCGCAGGGGCGGCAACGGCGCTTGTTTAAGATACGCTTTGGGGTAGAACTGGATGAAATCAAACAGTTGCCGATTAAGCGTGTTGTTAAGCTGTTAAACCTGGAGCCGGCGCTGCTAAATATTCTGCCGGCAAAGATGAAGCGGATCGCTGAACTGAATTATAATGGTGATATTGCAAACTAATGACACTGCTAGCCAGTGGCCGGGTTTGATAACCGCATATAAACACATCTGCATGTACACCATAGAGCCAAACCAAGATTACCGAGATCAAAGTCAGCGCCAAATCGATCAGTCAGCCACTGCCGCCCTGAAGGCCGATGCCGCCACTCATTACGACGAATGTTATAACGATTATTTGTTTGCCTGGTGCAATCGCGATAATTTAGCCTTGCATTATGGTTACTGGGCTGATGACAAGCCTTATAATCAGCATCAAGCCTTATTAAACAAAAATCAGGTGCTGTATGCCGCCGCCGGTATCCAAACCTGTGACCGGGTGCTGGATGCCGGTTGCGGTATTGGCGGCAGCAGTATCTGGATGGCCAAGCAGCATGGTAATCAGGTTACCGGTATTACCATCAGCGCCAAACAGGCGGCTTATGCCCGGCAACACGCCCAACGCCACGGTGTGGCGGCACTAGTGGATTTTCAGGTCAGTGATTTTTGTGCCACGCCTTTTCCGGATCAGTCGTTTGATGTGGTATGGGCGCTGGAAAGCAGTTGTCATGCGTTGAACAAGGCGGATTTTTTGGCTGAGGCCTATCGGGTATTGCGTCCGGGCGGCAGGCTGGTGGTGTGCGATGGCTTTTTATTGCAACGCCGTTTTAATGAATCACAATGGCAGGCTGTGCTGACTTGTCTGAACGGCTGGGCAGTGCCCAATTTGTGTGAGCGCGATGAGTTTAGCCGGTTGCTGACTCAGCAAAACTTTCAGGCTATTGCCTGGCAGGATATTACCGCGCAAACCTTACCTTCTGCCGATTATATGTATAAAGTGGCCAAGCGCTTGGAGCCGGTGCAGCGTTTAAGTCAATGGTTAGGCTTGCGTACCAAGGCCCAAACCGCCAACTATCTGGTGGGCCAGGCTCAGCGACGCTTATTTACGGAAAAACTGACTGAATATTGTATCGTCACGGCGCAAAAAATCTAAAGGATTATTAATGACATTAGCGCGAGCAGGAATTTTGTTGTGTTTGGCAGGGATGTCCGGCTGTGCAACGGTGCCGGCTAATAGTGGGCAGGTTAGTTTTGTCGGTTATGCCGAAGCGGTCTTTCGGCATCAAAATGAAGTCAGCAGCCGCTTGATGATGTTGAGCGAAGCCGAACAATTACCCGAAACCGAAGAGTTTGATCATGCCCAGGAAGCGATGGACAATGCCTGTCATTATCTGAACGAGTATGCAGAACGTGAAAACAGTCATGAAATTATCGGCTGGCATTTTAAAGCCAAGGTCCAAGACAGTGTGCAAGCCTGCGATCAGGCTGTGCAGCATATGGAAGCCTTGTTAAATACTGTGCCCAAGCAGCCGTGAGCGGATTAGTATATACATTTTGCAATTTATGCATACCTATATTCAGGATGCTGGGATGGTCCAGGCCTGATTGTCTGATACATCACTTTAATCCATAGGTGATATCGTGATCGATAAAACGACGGAATTGATAGTGGTCAGCAATAAGAACTTGCAGTCTGCCGCCAATGTGGATTTTTATCACCATGACATCAGTAGCGCTTTGCAAACCACGCTGGAGTTTGAAGAATTAATTGCGATTTTTTGTACCAAAATCCAGCAAATGATTCCGCATAAGGGGATTGAATATCATAATCCGGAGTTTGATTTAAACTTTAAGCGCGGGGTTTCTGCCGCTTATTCCTGCCGGTATGCCTTAAAAGTGGAAGATCAGCAATTGGGTGAATTAATCCTGATGCGTGAACACTCGTTCAGCGGCAAGGAGTTGCAGATACTGGCCCGGTTGTTGTGCTGTCTGATTTATCCTTTACGCAATGCCACCCTGTTTCATCAAGCCCTGAAAATGGCTTATACGGATACGCTGACTAAAACCAGTAATCGGGCGGCGTTTTATGATTGTCTGCAACGTGAAATCAAGCGGGTAAAACGCAGTGTTCAGCCTTTGTCGCTGGTGTTTGTTGATCTTGATGATTTTAAAGCCATCAACGATACCTATGGTCACGAATGCGGCGACATGGTGCTGGCGGCGGTGGCAAACTGGTTAACCGTTAGTGTGCGCGGTAGTGATGCGGTGTTTCGTTATGGCGGCGAAGAGTTTGTGGTGATTCTTTGCGATACCGATGCCGATGGCGCGAGGGTCATTGCCGAACGTATCCGTAAGGATATTGCCGCCCACACTATGGCTTATGACCGGCATTTATTAAGTATCACCGCCAGTGTCGGGGTCAGTACCCTGATGGCTCAGGAGCACGCCGATTCCTTGGTCAAGCGTGCCGATGCCGCTATGTACAGAGCCAAAAAACTGGGCCGCAATCAGGTCTGCGTTGGTTAAAAAACCAACCTTATGTTGGGCTTGATGTTACGTCGGCTAGTCGCTACGCCGCTCCAGTAAGCCGGTTTTTTGTTCCAGTTTAATCACTGCCTGATTCAGCACATAAAAATGCTTTTCTTCGGCAAACTGTAAGCCCAGGGCATAAAAAATCGGCATCCAGAATGGATTAATCATCAATGCACCCAGCAGGCTTTTAAAGGTGCGCTTCAGATTTTTCACCGGATTAAAACCGTCACTCAAGCTGAATTTGGGATGCTCGGCAAACACTTCCAGCAAGGGGTTCAAAATAGCAAAATCAAAGCCTTGGCGTTTGGCCATAGTGGCGGCCAGTTTGGCTTTGATGGCGTTAAAATTCAGTCTGGCCCGGCACACAGACACAATAAAAGCCAGCGCCATTAAAGGTAACAATACTTTGGGGGGGGCGATAGGCGCAAAAATGGGCGCTGACAGCACCAGGGCATAACCCAGCATCAGCATGTCTTCACCGCGCTCAACATCACGATCGACGCCTTTGATAATCGATATCACCGGATTGGCATCGGCTTCCGGATAAATTTGGGGTTCGGCCATTATTATTCTCCAAAAAACTCAAACAGGAAAAGCCCAACAGCAATGCTTCCATAATTGATGAAAATGTCAAGTTTGGGGGTGTTAAATTTTGGGGTGGGGGCAAGGCGATAGCCGGTTTACGGGGGGCGGCGATGCCAGCTACGATAGAACAAAATTGGGGATCGCAGAATGCTGGGTATCGCGTTGCTCTACCCAGCCTACAGCTTATGCCAAAAATCATAATTTATGGTACAGATTAGGGTGGTAGGCTGGGAGGAGCAACGCGATACCCAGCAAAATCTTTGACAGCTGGTTCAGTTAAACAATATGATTTGTAAAACAAGCAGATAAACCCAGCTTATCAAATTGAATGAATTATGCGTAATTATATTCGTAGTTATTCAAAAGGCGGCAGCTATTTCTTTACTGTCAACCTAGCCCAGCGCAAACAAAATGATTTATTGATCCGGCATATCGACGAATTACGCAATGCCTGCCGCTATATCCAACAACGTCATCCTTTGGTCATTGAAGCGATGGTGGTGTTGCCGGAACATTTGCATTGTATTTGGCGCTTACCTGAAGGTGACGATGCTTATTCCTTACGTTGGCGTTTATTAAAAGCCCATTTTTCCAGACACATTGACAGGGGTGAAACCATTTCTGCCAGCCGGTTACGAAAAAACGAACGCGGCCTCTGGCAGCGGCGGTATTGGGAACACCAGATTCGTGATGACACGGATTTTCAGAGGCATTTGGATTATATCCATTACAATCCAGTCAAACATGGCTATGTGAAAAATGCAGCGGATTGGCCTTATTCATCTATTCATCGCTGGATTAAATTAGGGGTCTATACCAAGGATTGGGCGGCGATGCCGGCTACGATAGAACAAAATTGGGGGTAGCAGAATGCTGGGTATCGCGTTGCTCTACCCAGCCTACAGCTTAAATAGTTTAGCAAGGGCATCTAAAGAGACGCCATTCAATTTTTTAGTGACAATATACCTAATATACGTATTATATGTATACTACATAGTATGCATATGAGGTGTTATGTTTATGGTTACCATTAGTTCTGTCGAGCTGCAAAGACATTTTGGGCATTACCAAGATGTTGCGCTTACTGAGCCTGTTGCTGTTACCCGCAATGGTCGTGAGCGTGTCGTCATAATATCTGTTGATGAGTACAACAGATTGAAGCGGCGAGATCGCCAAGTGTTAAGTATTGACGATTTTACCGAAACAGATTTACAAAAAATTATGGATTCTGAGCCACCAGTCGAAGCCGCCGCTTTCAACTCTGAATTTAAAGGCTAGTGTTTTGGCGCTTCCTAAACCTGTTCCTGCTATGGTGATTCGCTATTCTTATTTGTGGCATTCGGAATATCTGCGCGGCAAAGAAGAAGGCTTAAAAGACAGGCCATGCGCTGTGATTCTGGTGACTTACGATGATGATGGTGAAGAAATTGTCACCGTACTCCCTATAACCCATACCCAGCCATCAAATCCGGATTTAGCGGTAGAAATTCCATACCAAACCAAGCAGCGTTTAGGCTTAGATAGCGATCTTTGTTGGATCATATTGACGGAAGTCAATCGCTTTAGGTGGCCTGGCCCTGATTTGCGTATCGCAAATTCAGCAGACAATGCCACTGTTAGCTATGGATTATTACCAAGTAATTTGTTCAATGAAGTTAAACGCAAGCTACATATTGTTGTTAATGCTCGTTTGACCAATATCATAAAAAGAACTGAATAGTCCACAATCAAAAGATAATGAATAATAAAGTTATTTTTAATCTGTTCCCCGTTTATTTTTGCATCGTTAAAACTGCGGAAGTTTGGCCTAGCTTGTTGGTAAGCTAGGCCAATCGGTGGGGTTGGGGTTTTGTCTTGCCCGGCATTAAGGCGCGAGGCATATTACATGGAGTTCAGCTTGTAAGTGACGCTATGCGGGTTGTTTTTGTCGCGGTCGTCCGGTTTCTTTTTCCGGTTCTGATCAATCCGTTCCTGGGTAAACTCGGCTATCATTTGATCCCAGTTGTTGAATTGCTCGTATTCTTTGCTGCCGGCGGCTTTGTGTTTTAGAAACAGTTCTTTGCCGATTTCTATCAGTTGCTCTGGGGTTTTGCCGTCGATGGCTTCCAAAAATTCCTTGTTATTTCTGATTTCGTCGCGCAAACTCCAGAAAGAAATCTCATATTCTATACGTTGATCAAGCGGCAACCGTTCCTTGATCGAGTTCATGGATCTGTTCACGGTTTTGAGTGAACTGCCATTGATTTGATGGCTTTTATTGCAGCCCATCAGTAAGGCGCAAACGGTAAATACTAGAACTGCTGTTGTTCTTTTCATGGTGCAATCCCCTGGTTGACAAGATGAACTATCCCGAATTTTATATTTATAATGCGTTTAATTCGGGTAACTTAACAAACTAAATTACTCGGTAATTATAAACCTAAGCACATTTATCATGCTGGAATTTATCCAACTACTCAAACAGCGTTACCAGGCTGTCCTCCTGCAACTGGATAAAAAAAATCCGCTTTTTCTCGACTATCAGCAGTGTGTAGAGCAACTGCTTTACGCCGAGGCCTTTATTCGTAAAGGCCAGTTGATCAGCGCTTACCCTAAACTGCCGTTGCAGATCGCGGTGATAGGCCCTACCCAGGTTGGCAAAAGTTCTGTGGTTAATCTGTTGTTAAACAATGACCTGGCTGGTGTCAGTCCGCTGGCTGGTTACACTGTGCATCCGCACGGCTATTATCAGGGTTTAAGCGCTGCTGACCAGCAAGCCATCCAGCACTATTTTACCGGGTTTACGGCAATAAGCGAATCCAGTCTGAGCGCGGCGCATTATGACCGTTTTTCGCTGACGGCCAATCCGGCCGGCTCTAAATTGCTGCCTCAGGGTCTGTGCTGGGATACCCCGGATTTTGATTCTATTGATGCGGCGGATTACCGGGAAGGGGTGATCAGAACCATAGCTCTGGCCGATGTGATAGTGGTGGTGGTCAGCAAGGAAAAATACGCCGATCAATCGGTTTGGGAGGTGTTGCAAACCATTGCCGGCTTTCAGCAGCCGACCCTGATTTGTTTAAACAAATTAAGTCCGGGCAGCGAAGCTGAAGTGATTAAATCTCTGGAACAGAAATGGCGCCAGCATCGCAATGAAGCGCTGCCGGAAATTATCCCCATGCTGTTTCACAAGCCGGGTGGCACGCCGGTTTGGCCGGCGGCTTCGGCCAAAGCTTTACTTAAACTGGCCGGCAAGGTGGCGCACGCCAAACAGCCGCGTTACCAGCAGCAATGGTTGCAGCAGTACTGGCAGCAATGGTTGCAACCGGTGTATGCTGAACATCAGGCCCAGCAGCGCTGGCAGCAGTTGGTTGACAGTGCGATCAAACAGGCCGGGCTGGATTATCGGCGAGATTATCTGGATCATCCGCATCATTACGAAACCTTTCAGAAAGCTGTGCTCAGTATGCTTAATCTGCTGGAGATACCGGGTATTGCCAAGGCCGTCAGTCAGGCCCGCCGCACTATCACCTGGCCGCTGCGTCAATTGATGAGTTTGGGTAAGGACTCGGGCAAACCACCGCTTAGTCAGGAACAGACGGTGCTGCGCCAGATCGGCGGTCATGTGATGATACATCTGGCGGATAAATTGCTGGAAATCCATGAAACTACGCAGGCGCCTTCGGCCTGGTGGCAGGAAACCACGGTCCTGCTGCGGCAGCATAAGCAGACCATACTGGGCCAGTATGATGCCCTGGTATTTGATTATCAGCAGCATTTTGAGCAGGATGTGGAAGCCGCCGCCACTCGTTTATACCACAAGCTACAGGAACAGCCGTTGGTGTTGAACAGCCTGCGCGCTACCCGTATTTCTACCGATGTGCTGGTGATGCTGCTGGCTATTCAGGCCGGCGGCATTGGTGTACACGATCTGTTGTTAACACCGATGATGCTGTCCATTACTTCTTATTTGGCGGAAAGTGCCATTGGTAGCTATATGGACAGGGTGGCTGCGGATTTAAAACGCCATCAGTTTAATACCGTGCATAACGGTCTGTTTGACAGTCATTTAAAACAGGCGCTATACCGTTTGCCGCAGCTGAGCCTGAGCAATAACAGCTTTAATATCCCCGAATCTCTGTGCCGTCAGGCCGAAAAATCGCTTAACGAGAAGAAACATGGTTTACGATTACTTTGAATTGCTGGCCCAGGCGCGCAGTTGGGCCGCCCAAACCGTAGCCGAAGGGCGTTTGACCCAGCAACAAGCCCAAGTCTTGCAGGATATCGACAGTCGCAGTCCTGATAGTTTATTTGGCAGCGAAACCCCAGCAACGCTGGTCCGACCATTGATTGTGGCCTTTATGGGCGGTACCGGGGTGGGCAAAAGCTCTTTATTAAATCGGCTGGCCGGGCAGGCCATTGCCAGAGCCGGGGTGGAGCGGCCTACCTCCAGGGAAGTAACTCTGTATCATCATCAAGCCCTGGCTTTACAGCATTTACCGCTCGGCCTGCCGCTGGACAGCATCAAAATCTGTACCCACAATCAGGCCGATCAAGCCAATATTGTCTGGATCGATATGCCGGATTTTGACAGTATAGAGCTGGATAATCAGCATCAGGTATTGGAATGGCTGCCGCATATCGATGTGTTGATTTATGTGGTTAGCCCTGAGCGTTATCGGGACAACAAGGCCTGGCAATTATTGCTGGCCGAAGGCGCCAAACATGCATGGCTGTTTGTGATGAATCAATGGGATAGGGGCCTGCCGGTTCAGTTTGACGATTTTATCCGCCAGTTGCATACAGCGGGTTTTAAACAGCCGCTGGTGTTTCGCACCAGTTGCCTGGAACTCGAAGCCGATGATTTTGCCGATATGCAGCAGCAATTGCTGCAGTTGTCCGGGCAGCATAGTGTCAGCGAATTAAGCCAGCGTAGTCAGCGCCAGCGGTTTTTGCAACTGCAACAGGGTTTGCAACAAATTGCCGCCGCGCTGGCCGGGCGGGATTTCACCCGGCTGCACAATAGCTATCAGGAACTTTGGCAGAACTATACCGGCAGTCTGGAACAAGGCTTGCTTTGGCCGATGCAGCAAATCGCCGCTTATTGGGCTGAGCGTCCTGGCCAAAAGCCGGATATCAAGCTCTGGGACGACTGGGCGCAAAGCCGGTTTGCCGATGTGCTGGATGGTTTGGTACTGCAGGCCGCGCAGCATGATATCCCGGTTAAGCCCTTAAAAGCCGGTTTGCAGCAGCTTAAAAATCAGGCTGAGCAAAAAATCAGTCAGTCCACCGAGTTGGTCGTGCGCACGGCTTTAATTAATCCCGGTAACAGAGTGCAGCGTTTTTTTCTGCGCCTGACCGCCATCTGCGAAACCCTGCTGCCGCTGCTGGCGATGGCGGCTGTGGCGTATGAAGTTTATTTTGGTTTTTATCAGGGGCTGAACAATCAAGCTTATCTGGGCGTGGATTTTGCCGTGCACAGTGTGTTATTAATCGGTTTAAGCTGGTTGATACCTTATTTTCTGCATAAAAAAATCCAGCCTTCATTACAAAAAACCGCGCTTAAGGGTTTGAAAAAAGGTTTGCAACAGGCGCTTACGGCGCTGGATGCTGATATCAGGGATTTACTGGCCGGCGAACAGGCTCGGCAGTTGGAATTGCAACAGCAAATCGGGCAATTTATTAGCGCCAGCAATCTGCAAACCGGGCAAAAGCCGGTGAGCAGCGGTTTGCTGGAGAGGGTGTTGTTGAGTGAGGCGGATTAAGTTGTATGGCCATTGTAAGTCAGTTCTAGAGTAATATGCAGCATCCTATAAGGCTATACGGTACTCGCCTATGTTTGGCGGCGAAATAATCCTAGCTGACTGTTTTTCGTTGACTTAAGGCTAGAAAACCCAGTATCCCGGCGCTAAACAGCCAGATATTGTCCAGTTCCGGTACGGCTGATGAGACTGTCAAGGTTGACATATTCAGACCAAATACGTCGGTGCCGCCTGAGGGGGTTATTAAATCGAAACCGACATAGGCGTTATTTGACAAGTCGATGCCGGCGATAAAGCTGCTGACGTCAAAAGAACCGTTTGGTCCGCCAAAATCAGCGGGCAGTGTCCAAGAGCCAAGGAATGTGCCGGCATTGGCGTCGCTCATGGATATGGCTGGATCGTTGCCGGTAAAGCCGTATACATCAACTACTGGCCCCCATAATGGATAGGCGACTGGATAAATTGATAAATAGGCTTTGCCGAATACGTCTGGAATGGTGGCGGTGGGGAATTCCACGACAGCCTGGATATAGCCGCTGGTTAATAGATACTGTCTGACAGGATCTGGATTGCAACCGTTACAGATATACAGGGAGCCGGCATCATTTGAGTTAATAGTGATGCCGGTTCCAAAACCGTTAGCTTGAATAGTGACGCTCGCCAATAAGGGCATGGAATAAAAAGATGTGGCAATAACAATTACAGCTTTGATGCAAGCATTTAGTGGCTGCATGGGTTTCATATGACCTCCTTGAGTTTAAAATTCACTTTGTTTTGTTATGCCAGTTTAACAGCTCACGTAGGGCGTTTTCGCGAAAGCAAAACGCCAGATACCTTTTAAAGCTTAGTTGGATGCCGGGCGGCCCCACCAGTTTTAACGCGATTGATGCGCCTCCTGGCCTCGGCAGCATCCTATAAGTCCTTTAATCCTGCTCCACCAGCATTTTTTTCAAGGCTGCCAGGTTGGTGATGGTGATAAAGCGGTTTTGCACCAGAATTACGCCGTCATCCTGAAATTTTTTCAGCAGCCGACTGATGGTTTCCAGGGCCAGGCCCAGGTGGTTGCCGATTTCCTGGCGGGTGAGGGAAAGTTTGAATTCGGAGGCGGAAAAGCCGCGGCGTTTCAGGCGCTCGGACAGGCTGATCAGGAAGTAGGCCAGCCGTTCTTCAGCCGGGCGTTTGCTGAGGATGAGCTGATTTTTGTCTTCACTCATTTTTTCGCCGGTATGGCGGAACAGTTCTCTGGTCAGGCTGGGGACGTTGACAAACAGCTCTTCCATATTGTCGGCAGGCAGCAGACAAAAGCTGGTGGTTTCCAGCGCAATGGCGGCGCAACTGTGTTTTTCGTCGGATAAGCCGTCAAAGCCCAGCAATTCGCCGGGCAGCAGGATATTGAGGATATGTTCGTTGCCGTGCTGGTCGTTGGCCACCAGTTTGGCGCTGCCGGATTTGATGGCCAGGATGCCTTTGAAATTATCACCTTCGTGATAAATAAACTCGCCGCGTTGTAACACCCGCTTGGCTCGCACCACTTCACTAATATCGTTGATCTCGGTTTTGGACAAGCCGCGCGGCAGACAGATATTGTCCAGCGCGCAATTGTTGCAGCTAACCTGATTATTTTTGGTTAAAGGCTGCTTGACCAGATAGATGGAAGCGGGGTTGCGTAACATAGTTAGGTATTGGCCTGATCGTATTGGCTGTAATAGTCGGTAATCCGCTCCACCTCGGTTTTGGAACCCAGGATCAGCGGTACCCGCTGATGGATGGTTTGGGGTTTGATGTCCAGTATCGCTTCCCGGCCTGTGGTGCAGACCCCGCCGGCTTGTTCAATGATAAAGGCCATTGGATTGGCTTCGTACATTAAGCGCAGTTTGCCGGGTTTACTTGGGTCGCGCAAGTCGGCTGGATATAGAAAAATCCCGCCCCTGGTCAAAATCCGATACACATCCGCCACCAGCGAAGCCACCCAGCGCATATTAAAATTTTTGCTGCGTACTCCATCCACGCCGGTCACACATTCGTCGATATATTGTTGTACCGGCGGTTCCCAGAAGCGTTGATTGGACATATTGATGGCAAATTCATCGGTTTCTTCCGGAATTCGCATATTGCGGTGGGTTAAAATAAATTCGCCCACATCCTGATCCAGGGTAAAGCCGTTCACGCCTTTGCCGGTGGTGATCACCAGCATGGTAGATGGCCCGTACAGTACAAAACCGGCACAAACCTGCTCATTACCTTTGCGTAAAAAATCTTCGGTTTCCGGGTCCATGCCTTCGCGGCAGCGCAGGATGGAAAAAATGGTACCCACGGTCAGATTGATATCGATATTGGATGAGCCGTCCAGCGGATCAAACAGCACCAGATATTTGCCTTTGGGGTATTGGGTAGGTACTTTGATCGGGTCATCGGTTTCTTCGGAAGCCATGCCGCCGACCTGGCCGCTCCAGTTCAGCGCTCTGACCATGATGTCATGAGTGATGATGTCGAGCTTTTTTTGGACTTCGCCCTGCACGTTTTCGGTGCCGGCGCTGCCCAGCACGCCGATTAGCGCGCCACGGTTAACCCGGTTGGAAATCTGCTTGCAGGCGGTAACGATGTTGTTGAGCAATAAGGTAAAGGTTCCAGAGGCATCGGGCAGGCCGCGCTGCTGTTCGATGATAAACTGGGTAAGAGTAACTTGATCGGACATGCTTATATATCTCCGTTTTAGGCTTTAATGTCTATTCGTTATTTTGAAAGTTGTAGGAATAGAAAGCAGCCTTTATTTATAAAACTTTAGCGGGTGTCAGGGGTTAATGGTACTTGCTTAATAAGTCAATTCTGGTAATTCTTCACAGCAACCCCAATCCTGATAGCCTTAATCCTCGATTCCGCGTTGCTGCATCGAGGCTACGCTGGCAGATGAATGATGCTTTTAGTGCATCGTACCACTGCATATTCAGGTGGGTGTCGTTGGCTATTTCAGTTGGGAGCGCCGAAAAATCAGGTATTTACGGCATCAGTGCTCATCACTCCGGATGCGAGTCGGGGTTAGTCCTGCCGATTTGAAAATTCATGGCGCTATTGTATCAAGATAAGCAGGGATAATGTAAATCCAGACCTTAGGATTTGCCGGGTGCAGCCGGTTTACGACTTAAACAGGCTGAGATAAGCTTGGGCTGCGGTCTCCGGCTCTGCATCAAACAAACCGCCGATCACCGCCAGCAGATCGGCACCGGCAGCCAGTAATTGGCCGCCATTGTCGGGTAAAATCCCGCCGATGGCGACAATGGGGATGTGCAGATTGGCTTTGGCCTGGCGTAAGGTCTCCAGTTGTGCAGGTGCCGCCAAGGGTTTGGTGCCGGAAGTAAAAAACCGGCCAAAGGCCACATAATCCGCGCCGCCGGTTTGCATGTGCACGGCTTTGGCCGGATCGTTATAGCAGGATGTACCAATAATGGCCTGGCTACCCAGGCGCAGCCGGGCCTGTTGGATATCGCCATCGTCTTTACCCAGATGCACGCCATCTGCGCCTATGACCAGCGCCAGTTCCACATTGTCATTAATCAGCAAAGGTACCTGATATTGCCGGCATAGCTGTAATAAGCGGCTGCTCAGATCAACCGCATCAAGCGGGTTTTTATCCCGGTATTGCAATACCCCGGCACCGCCGCGCAAAGCGGCTTCCACTTCTGCCAATACTGTTGGAATGGATTTGCCCTCCGGCTGGGTAATGGCATACAAACCTTGGGCGGGAAACTTCATGCTGCCACCCAAAACAAGCGATTGGGATTAAGCTGGCCGCTGCCGGTGCGATAAGCCACTTCCAGCGCCTGCCAGGTGAAATCCTGGGCTTCGTGGATGGCCGCTTCGGCATCCAGGCCCAGCGCCAGCAAGGCGGCTACTGCGCTGGCCAGGGTGCAGCCGGAACCATGATAATGGCCGGGCAGGCGATCCCAGTGATAGGTCTGCGTCGTGCCGTCGGCATTGTATAAATGATTTTGCACCTGGGCGGAGTCTTCATGAGCGCCGGTAATCAGCACATGTTTCGCGCCCTGCGTCAGCAAGGCGGCGCCGCATTCGGCCAGACTTTGCCGGCCGCTGAGGCGGCGGGCTTCCAGGCTGTTGGGGGTCAGTACTGTGGTCAGCGGGGTCAGTTGCTGGGCGATAATATCGGTTAAATGCTCATCAGCCAGTGCCTTGCCGCCGCCTGCGGCCAGTATTGGATCCAGCACTACCGGAATGTGTGGATATTGCTGCAAAATCTGCACAATCGCCAACGCGGTGTCGGCGTGACCGATCAGGCCGATCTTGATCACCGCCACCGGCAAATCGGCTAATACGGTTTGCGCCTGGTGGATAATGTTTTCCGCTGCTTGGGGAATAATTTGTTTGACGTTATGGCTATCCTGTTCGGTGAGCGCGGTAATCACGCTGCAGCTATGGCAGTGATGGCTGCGGATGGTTTCTATATCGGCTTGTACCCCGGCGCCGCCGCATGGATCGTGTCCGGAAAAGCTCAGCACTATCGGTAAGTAAATACTCATAAGTTGGTGGTATCTCCGGCCAGTAATTGTAAAAATTCCGCTTCGCTGATCACTCGTACGCCTTTTTCGGCAGCGGCTTTGAGTTTATTGGCGCCCACGTCCTCACCGGCAATCAGAAAATGGGTTTTGGCCGATACCGAGCTGCCTACTTTGGCCCCGCAGACCTTGGCCTGCCGGCTTAATTCATCGCGGGAGCCGGAATGCAGGGTGCCGGTAAACACCAGGCTTTTGCCGGCCAGCGGATGATCGGCATCGGTATTGCGGTTTTGACTGCTTTGCAGGGTAAAACCCAGCGCCATCAGGGTGTCGAATAAGGGTTTGATGGTGGCAAAGCCTTCTGTAATCACGGCGGCAGTTTTCTCGGCAAAGCCTTCGATGGCAATAATTTCGGCTTCGCTGAGCTTAAAAATCTCGGTCAGGCGGTAATGGGCCAGCAAGCGCTCGCAATTGCCCAGCCCCATGCGAAATACGCCAAAGGCTGCCAGGAAGCGCCAGTCCTCTATGGCTTCGCTGCGGCTGCGCAGTAATTGGTCGACCAGATTCTGGGCCTGTTTGGGGCCAAAACCCATGACTTCAAATTCGGCGGCTGTCAGTTGGTAAATCTGGGCCACGTTGCGGATATTGTGTTCATAGAGCCTTTTAATGCTGGCCGCGCCAAAGCCGTCATTGTTTTTCAGCACCCGGAAAAAATGCTCCATGCTGTTGCTGATCTGGGCCGGGCAATGCAGATTGTTAGGGCAGATCAGATAATCATTATCCCAGATCAGCTCATGCTCACAACTGGGACAATGCTCGGGAATATCCGGAGCCGGGGCAGGGCGCAGTACCTCCTCGATTTTGGGGATGACTTCGCCGGAACGGGCCAGGCGTATCAATGCCCCCGCGCCTATGCCTTTTTCTTTGACCATGCCGTAATGATGGGCGGTGGCGCGGGACAATAAGGCACCGCTGAGGCGGATGGGTTCCAGTTCGGCAACGGGGGTGATGCGTCCTGAACGCGAAGTTTGCGGGGTGACCGCCAGTACCAGCACTTCGGCGGTTTCCTGGTTTTTTTTGAAAGCCAGCTGCCAGCGGTGATGATGGCGGGTGGCACCTAAATATTGCTTGAGGTCTGGATCGGTAATTTCCAGCACCACGCCGTCGATATCGTAATCCACCTTTTGCCAGGTGGTGGTGACGATCTGCTCAAAATTCGCCAGTAGGGTGTTACTGTCGCCTTGCCAACTGGGCAGCAGTGCAAACGGGTAAAACACCGCCGCCTGATCTAGAATGGCTTGCTCGGCGTGGCTGTCCAAATCCTTTTCTTTGATGACGCTGGCCTGAAAATTACGCGGATTATCAAAAAACTCGGCCAGATGCTGGTCAAAATAATGGCGGCTGACCACAATTTCACCGGGACCCAGGCCGCGCAGACCCTGATCGGCAACCTGCAAACCACGGGCAAATACCCGGCTGATATCCGTGCCTTTACGTCCGTCACCACGGGTATACAGGGTTAGGCCATCGTCATAGGCGGCATAACCGTCCAGTTTGGGGGTGGCTTTAAACACCAGTTCGGCGGGGTTTTTGGCTAAATCCAGGGCGGCTTTTTCGATGCGTTCTACCCAACGCTCCACTTCTGCCAAGCTATAAGCCTTATCGGTAGAGAGCATGGTGACCGGTAAATCCACGGTTTTGCAGGTAAACGCCGGTTCCGGCTCCACAGTATGCAAAAACGAATGTTCGGGATGGCGGCGCTGCAATTCGGCCAGATAAATAAAATCATAATCATCATCACTTAACACCGGTTCACCGCCCCGGTACAAAGCATTGGCTATCTGCAGAATATTCAGTAATTCCGCATCGCTAAGGCTGGTTAACGATGGCGGTTGAGCAAGCAACTCAGCAAAACGCGCTTCAGTCAGATCAGCAAAACTGATACCGGCTTGCAGGAGTAATTGATGTTGGGAATCGGTGAGCATGGATATATAGCAGATGCAGAAGATGGGCGTGGATTATAGTGGCAGAACCGAACCAGCCCAAGTAGAAAAAAGGCGGGGAAGGGAGAATGATCTTACCCGCCGAAGGCATCTACTATCTTTCAAGAGGATTATGTCAGGTAGGAAAGCGGCTGACATGGGGCATATTTTAATCAGCTCTGAATGACGAATATTGACGCATATCAATTTTTGGCGTTTTAACCCGGCCTTAGTTGAAAGTCTGACATTTTTCGCATAAACCGTGAATTTCGATGGTTTTGCGTTGCGCGGTAAAACGTGCGGTGCTTAATTCTGCAGCCAGGGCTTGTATTACCTGGGTAGCGGGTCGCTCTTCAATATCATGACAAACTGAACATATCAGCAGCAATTGATCGTGCTGGGTGCCGGAACGGTGGCAACCCACAAAGGCATTTAAACTTTCCACCCGGTGAATTAATCCCTGTTCCAGCAAAAAATCCAGCGCTCTATACACGGTGGCGGGTTTGGCGGCATCGTTAACCGGCTTGATCTGATCCAGTAAATCATAAGCCTTAACGGCTTTATGGCTGGTTAAAATCAGTTCCAGCACCTTATGGCGTATCGGGGTCAGTTGTACGCCGCGTTGCCGGCATAAATGCTCGGCAGCGCTAATGGCATTATGTATGCACTGATTATGATCGTGTTCGGTTGGGCTGGTTTGATTCATTAAAAAACGCAAAGACAAGGAAATGTAAGCCAATTATATACCGGTATCCCAAGCGGACAGCTATCAAACTAAACATTGCTGCCGGGGCGGCCTAAACCGCGTTTGCTGTTATAGCCGGCATACACCAGCAAGCCCAGCAAATTCCACAAGCCGAAATAGGCTTGGGTTTGTTGCGGCAGGCTATAAAATAGATACAGGCAGCCGCAAATGGCAAACGGCCCGGTAAACCAGGCCCAGGGTGTTTTGAATTTGAGTATGGTTTGGGGTTGGCGGCGGCGCATCACCAACATGCACACTGCCACCGCCATAAAGGCAATCAGGGTACCGGCGTTGGCCAGCGCGGCAATATCGGCCAGTGGAAACACGCCGGCCACGGCGCTAACCAGAATCGCTGTTAACATTGTGCTGCGTTGCGGGGTGCCGTAACCGGATATTTTGGCCAGTGGTGCCGGCAATAGCCCATCGCGGGCCATGGCAAAAAAGATGCGGCTTTGGCCGTAGAAAAAAGCCAGTATTACGGTAGGCAAGGCAATGACTGCTGCTGCGCCCATAAACTGGGCGGTGCCGGCCTGTCCCAGGCTGCGGAGAATCAGCGCCAAAGGCTCCGGGCTGTCGGCAAAGGCGGTGTAGGGGATTGCACCCAGCGCCGCTACCGCCACGATGATATAAATCAGGATACACACCAGCATGGAACCGACGATGCCGATGGCTAGATCCCGATTGGGATTATGGCTTTCCTCAGCGGCGCTGGCGATGGTATCGAAGCCATAAAAAGCAAAAAAGATAATCGCTGCCGCTGCCATTACCCCGTGTTCACTGCCGTCAGCCGCCAGTGATTTGCTGAAGCCAAACGGCATGAACGGCGTTAAATTGCCCGGATCAAAATAGCCGAACGCCGCCACACTGAATACCAGTAATGCCGATAATTTAATCAGCACCAGCACAGCATTAACAGCGGCGCTTTCCCTGGTACCCAAACATAATAAACCGGCCACCAGCCAAATGATGCTCACTGCCGGCAGATTGATGATGCCGCCCAGATCGGGGCCTTGCATCAGTTGCAGCGGCACCCCGGCATAATGCTGTAATAAAGGGGCGGCATAACCCGACCAGCCTACTGCCACGGCGCTGACCACCAAGGCATATTCCAGAATCATGCTCCAGCCCACCAGCCAGGCGCAGAGCTCACCCAGTACGGCATAACTGTAACTGTAAGCGCCGCCGGCAGCCGGGATCATGGTCGCCATTTCCGCATAGGCCAGCGCCGCTGCAGCGCACACCAATCCGGCCAGCACGAAACTCAAAATCACTGCCGGCCCGGCCTTGGCAGCCCCCACGCCGATTAAGGTCAATATTCCGGTGCCGACAATAGCCCCCACTCCCAGCGCCAGCAAATGCCACCAGCTTAGTGTGGCCTTTAAACGCTGCTCGGCAGCTGGGCGGCAAATCGGCTTGCGGCTGCGCCAGTGGTTGAACATTTGGGGCTCCGGGTGGATGGTGTGCTTAATCGACAAACAGGGTTAGTAATGAATTTCTCTGAGTGGTTAATGCTAAGGGGCTGGTTTTTATCCACTGCTGGCAATATAAGCAATTATGATTTTCATCATATCTGCACTGATGGCAAATATGCTACCATTAATCTATGATTATCGTCATTGATACCAATATTTTTGTAGGGGCCTGTATGGGCGTAGGCGCAGCATCCGATGTAATCGCCGCCTGTTTAAGAAGTGATCATCTGCCATTGATGGGTACGGCATTATTTGCTGAATATATTGATGTTATAAACCGTGAAGGTTTGTTTAAAAAATGTCATTTAGATAAAGATGAAAGAAATGAATTACTGGATATTTTTTTAAGCTGTTGCCGTTGGACTGAAATCTATTATGGTTGGCGGCCCAATTTAAGAGACGACGGCGACAATCATTTAATTGAACTTGCTGTTGCCGGCCAAGCTCAATGCATAGTGACAAGAAATATTAAAGATTTACAAAGCGGGGAATTGCTGTTTCCGGAAATTTTGTTGCTAACACCCGAAGAATTTTTGCAGAGAGGTAAATTATGAGAGCATTAACATTGAGACTGCCTGACAGCAAGCACGACCGACTTAAGCAATTAGCTAAATCCAAAGGTATAAGTGTTAATCATCTGTTGGACGAAGTGACCACCCTCATGTTAGCTGAATTTGATCTTGAAACTCAATTTCAAATCCGATCGCGGCGCGGACAGGGCAAGTTGGAGCGGGGATTGGCCTTGCTTGCCAAAGCTAAAGTAAGCTAATTTGCTTGTATCGGGTCGTATTGTGATGTTCCAAATGAGTTGTACGATGCACGATGTCGCAAACATTTAATGTTTGAATGTGAGCCACCAAAATTGAGGGTGTTTGGTGTTTTGATACTCTGATGTTAGATTTTGAGACAAACTTTTGAGACTGGCAAGTCGCTGTTTTTTAAAAGCGATATTTTTTGTCTCAGAACTTGTAAGTTTTGAGGCTGGACACAAAGGGGCTCGTTTTTGCAACTGACATTTGCGATATGCAATAACCTAGTTAAGAGATGGGTTGGGTAACCATGGCATGTCATACGTTAAATTGCCGAGGCAATGAAAACTTTGACACACGATAAAGAAGTGTAATTGCCTCATCTAGATCATTAGCCAATTCATAATGTTCGGCAGATTTGGCTGGTGATTCGGGGACACCGGGGCGACCGGAAATACGGATGTCGCCAACATTCGTAGCATATACGCAACTATGAATTATGAGATTTCGTTTCTCCAGAAGTTCACCAATAATCTGCAATTGATCCGGGAAGTTCTTCAACTCTTGGATGAGTACTATTTTTTGCAACTGCTGCTGGATGTAATCAATCTTTTTGCTAGTTGGTTGGCGGTACAATCGGTTGTCGTGTTTAGCATCATGGGCAATAATAACTTTTATGCATTCGTCAATCCATTTTTCTAGGTGCGCAGCGTAAAGCGTCACGAATCCAAGTCCGCGAATCAAGTCTCCATCGTCAATGAGTGTCATGTAGTGATGTCCAATAAGTGAACAACGAACGAGCCATGGTGATTCTGCCCGCGTTCCGTAAATTTGATCGTTGGTATATTGTACTGGATAGCGCAGCGTTTAAGTATGATGCCCCAAACTATCTGGCGGCGGCTGGATTGGGCATGCGTCTCGTGCCGGAAAACTGGTTCAAAATCGCTAAAGGGATACACGAAGGTCTGCCGGATTTAGAAAATAGGGAGCGTACGTCAATCTGGCCGATCGTTAACGGCTAAGTCCGTTAAAACCGACATGTTCCACAACAGCAACAACGGTCAAGATCAGCATGGCAGAGCATGACACAATACTCAGCGCCTATTGGGTAATGAGATTAATGGAGCAGGGTAGCCGGTAATGCAGACAAATACTTATCAAGATAGATTAAACCGGGTGTGTGATTACATCCACGGCCATCTTGATGGCGATTTATCCGTCGAGCGTTTAAGCCAAGTTGCCCGGTTTTCCAAATATCATTTTCATCGGCAGTTTGGTGCGTATATGGGCTACCCACTTAAACCGGGACAAAATCAAGCGTTCGCCGCACAGTCCTGTATCATGAGTTAATGACTAAAAAAACAAAACGACACAAGGAATCCGTGCAACGAACCGCTCGATTATCAATGAACTGGTAGCCCGTGGCAAGAAAAGTCTTAGACAATTGGCGGTGCTGGTCAATCGATCCAAAAGTAGCGTCCATCGGCACCAAAAAGCGCAAGCCCGACGCCATCAATATCCCGAATCTGCCCTATGGGAAACCGAAGCAGGCGAAGCCTGGTTGAAACTATTGATGGTTGCGGTTCTGTACAGTTTTGGCATGGAGTGCCATGTTGGAGCCGACAAGTTGTCGCGATTTTTCAAGCTGATTCGCATTGACACGCATGTGGGCATATCTTCATCGGCATTGCGTCAGCAATTGAGCCGGATGGAAAGCCTGTTACCCGTATTTCAGCAGCGTTGTGAAAGCGGCGTTTCAGCTCAAACACGTTCAGCCGTAGTCGCCATGGATGAAACATTTTTTGGTGATTTTCTCATCCTGGTGCTGATGGACTTGTCGTCCGGTTATTTGATTCTGGAAGACATCAGCCATGACCGTCGCTTCGATACTTGGTTTGAGAAAGCGATACCGCGCCTAAAAGAGTTGGGTATTGACGTCAACCACGCCGTCAGCGACCGAGCCAAAGCCTTGATCAAACTGGCTATTACCGGGTTTGACTGTCAATCAGGTGCCGATATTTTTCATGCACAGCAGGATGTCAGCAAATGGTTGGGTGCAACGCTGGGAAGGCGGCACGAACAAGCGAAAACTCAACTGGAAACGGCTGAGGCGCTATTGAAAAAGAAACCGGACAACAACCTCGCCGAATTGGTGCAGGTCGTTGATGCAGAACGAGCCTATAAACAGATACAGGAAACACGCGCCGATTATCACGAAAATCTGGCCAGCATTGCCGAAGATGTTCATCCGTTTTCGTTAGAAACCCAGAAAATCAATCGGGCGGAACAGGTGACTTTCAGTCTGGAAAAACGCGCTCAGGCGTTTGAAAAAATCGCGCAATCGCAATCTATTGCTGACATAAAACAGACCATAAATAAGTTTCGTAATCAATTGAATGACTTAGCGTCCAATGTAGAAACCTGGTGGCTATGGGTCATGGAAATTCTAGCCGGTCTTTCGGTGGATGAGGCAACGCACTACTGGCTGATTCATGCCCTGTTACCAACGGTGTACTGGCATCAGCAACTGCTCAAAACCCAAAACCCCAGGCAAAGGGAAAAATACCGTCAGGCTTGGCAGCAAGCCGCGCAGCATTTACAGACTGATGCTTTCACAGCAACCCTGTCGGAAAGCGAATTGCAACGCTGGTTGGAATGGGCAGAGTGGATGGCGCGGAACTTTCATCGCAGTTCTTCCGCCGTCGAGGGGCGTAATGGTTATCTGTCGCAGATGTATCACAATGGCCGTGGCTTGACCGAAAAACGCCTGAGGGCATTGACAGTGATTCATAACTACGGACTCAAACGGACTGATGGAACAACAGCGGCAATGCGCTTGTTTGGTCAAACGTTTCCTGATTTGTTTTTATGATTGGTTGCTGAAATGGGCGAGCTTCCGCTGCCAAGAAAGGGGCGGGAGCGGACTATTCATAACCCATTGTTTTTGAAAACTGTCCCGGCTTAAGTTGGAAGCCCGTATATGGGTATCAATGTGTTTCGGTTTATCCAGTTGATTCGCTTGAAACGCGCATCCTATCAGTTAGCCTTTAATTTAAACCAGCGGATTATTGATATTGCTTTGGATGCCGGCTTTGAAAACCCGGAGTCGTTTACGCGGGCATTTAAAAAAACCTTTGTCCAGACACCCTCGCAATTTAGGAAATCACCGCAGTGGCCAGCCTGGCATGAAAAATATCAGCTGCCTTTAGCAAGAGGAGAAACCAATATGCAGGTCAATATAGTTAATTTTAATGAAACCAAAGTGGCGGTGCTGGAACACCGTGGCCCGGTGCAGAACTTGAATGATTCGGTGAAAATATTTATCGAATGGCGGCGCACCAGTCTATTATCGCCGGTGAAAACCAGTGATACTTTCGGCCTGGCTTATGACGACCCAAACACTACCGCGCCGGACAAGTTCAGGTTTGATATTTGCGGTTCGGTGGTTGCCGATGTGCCGGATAACCCGCAAGGTGTGATAACTAAAACTATCCCCGCTGGGCCTTGTGCAGTGACTCGCCATTATGGCGCTCATGAAGCGATGGGGGAAAAGATATATTATCTATATGGCAAATGGCTGCCGGAGAGCGGGGCAGAATTACGCGATTTTCCGTGTTTTTTTCATTATCTGAATCTGATAACGGATGTGGCTGAGGGTGAATTGATTACGGATATTTATTTGCCGTTAAAATAAGTGTGGTTTGGGTAAATAGTTATTGGCTGAATGGATTGCGACTTAAATTTGTAATAAAAAAACGGTAACTATTAGTGGGGCTGAACTATTACAATATTTAAGGTGATATAAAATTTAAATTTTTAAAGCTGGATTAATAATGAAAAAATTATTTACCTTGTTAGTTGCCTTAACTTCTTTTTCCACAGCTTATGCTGGTCCATGTGAAAATTGGACGACCACATGCTGGGGGTTTAATGTGAGTTCTGTGGATTATTTTTTAGATACCTCTAATCCCACTCCCCAACCGCCTACTAGCCATGTGGTTAATGTTGACTATCTTAGTTTTTCCACCAAAGCGTTATGTGTCTCAGCGCAGTCTGTTTATAATAATACCTGAATCCGTGTTCCTTTCGGTTTAAGTGAGGGCAGTCGCGTTTCAGACGCGTTTTTTAAAAAAATCTACCACCAATCGAAATTTAACTGCCGTTCATCAAGCCCTCAGTCGCAAAAATCAATCGTTTCCATGGTATTGCCGGCATCGCCAGATGAAAAACCTGACGCCAAGACAAGCAATCTTCTTCTCTACCCGGAGAATCAGCTCGTAACCAGCATCTCAGCTTTCGCGCCGCTTATCCTGATGCAAAGCCAGGCTGCACCACCAATCGCTCTTGTAAATAAGCGAATACTTTTGCCACGGGTGAGGCGCACCCTAAGTCCAGCCACCATTGCCGGGCTTTGTGGATCACCTGGGCTGCTCGATACATGACTTCTTGCAGCACCGTTCGTAACCGCCGTCGTTTTGCCGGATGACGTATTGGCGCCAAGTCGCCAGTCAAGCCCAGTTGACCAATCAGTCGCAAGCAATTATAGGCAAACATACCCATTCTCAATAGACAGTCGTTGGTCTCAAACTTTCCAGATGGTAAGCGTTCCATATCCAGGTCAGTTTTGAATTCCGAATGAAATTGTTCATGGGTGCCGTGGTCGCGGTAGCGTTCAATGACGGTTTCTTCGGGTTCCTCCAGACTCGTCCACCAGCCTTCCAGTTGAATGTCCGGCAGTAATAGCATCTGGCCGTGCTTATTGCTCGTGCGTTCAATGATCCGCACGACCAGTCTGAAGGGGCGAGTCTGTTTTTTCCAAGCACGTTCCACCGTCAGTGTCATTAACGCTTCCCGTTTACCGGGGCGTTTTTCAACAAAGGCGCCGGCCGCTTCCGCTTTTTCTAACCAGGATGTCTTATCTTGCCGTCTTGGATTCCACTTGATCAAGTATTCAAAGCGCCTGTTCATGGCTGCCCAGCGTTCTTTCTCAGCCGCAACCGTAAATAACAGTTTGGCGCTATCAAACCCTGAGTCTTTGCGTAATAACAACGGCAAACCCGGTGCAACCAAGCGCTCAACTCGAGGAAACAGCCTTTCTAGAAAATAATCAATCTCCAGCGATGAATGCCAGCGGCCTGGACGCAGTTCCAATCCTATACACCAGCCTTCATTGCCCAAATAAGCCGCGACAGGCGTATAGCCATCCACTCCCTGATAGGTTCGACTCACCTCTTCCTTCTTGGTACCGCTCTGATCCATGACGAAGGTGTCCATGTCCAGACAGACGTAGCCTTTATGCGGCGTAATTGGGGCTTCTGTTCGTTCGATGAGTCGTATCGATAGATCATCCACCGGCTCCAGCAGGCTGCCGCTGACACGATCAAGACGTTGCCGCAGCCACACGCTGCCGGGAACCTTACGTACATCCAATGCCTTCTTGAAAAAACGATCTTCACGAAACGGCTCAACAGCCTCGAAGTCGCTTTTGCCTATACTTAAAAGGCCAACAGTGGTTTTGACTAAATCCGAGGTTTTGATACCCTGTGAAACAGGTATTCTACCGTCCACCATCACTTCGACATTGACCGCTTCCAGGCACTGGCCGATCAAGGATAGTCCGGCATAGGAGGTAAGTTCCTTTTTGGATTCTTTAAGCTTAAAACGTGCCATAATCAAAACGGGTGACTATAGAAAAACTATATTATACCTTTTTTATCATTGACTTATGACTATTTATAAAAAAAACGAACACGGATTCAGGTAATATTGAATCGAACACGCAGTTGAATAACCGCGTGGGTGGTGGCTTAACCACGCAATGGTATCGTTACTTTAATGCTACCCAGTGTGTTCAGCATCGGTAGTGCTTAGCCTGCATGACGTTTTGCTGGTTCGATACTACTTGAGTAGGCAGTGAAAGCGCTGTTATCGTCATATCTGTAGCCTACATCCTCGATTCCGCGCTGCTGCGTCGAGGCTACGTCTCAATGTTAGGTACATTGTTGATTAAGCAGGGTAGGGTGGATTCGCCGTTAGGCAACCCACCAAGCTTGGCGGGTATTTGGCGTTTGGCTATTTCAAAAATGTTCTATGGGGATGTGGTTTACATCGAATGCGACAGATGCGACTTCTGGGGGCGACGCATCCTCTATTTATGTTTTAGTGGTGTTGTTTAAGTCGGCCCAGTTTATTCGGTGGTGCTGGGGCTCCAAAAGGCCTGGGTAACTGATGTTTGTGCCATCAATTTTTCGACCACACTATCCAGTACTTCCGAATTGATCGATGTGGATAGCAGGGTGGCGAAAATTTGTACTTCGTTTTGTACAAAAGGATGCACATCAAAGTCGCTGATGGGATAGTTGGCTTGCTCAAGTAACAGTTCTAACTGGTCACGGGTGGCTTTTTGGTTTTGGCGGTCACAGATGACGCACACTGAATAGGTGACTTCGCTGGTTTCATCATCAATCGGCTGCCGGTTGATGGCATTTACAAACGGGCGCAGCAGGGTATTGCCGGCTAACACAAATAGGGCGGCCAGCGCGGCTTCCGCGATCAGATCTGCTCCGGCACATGCGCCTACGGCGGCAGCGCCCCAAAGCGTGGCTGCCGTATTCAGGCCGCGTATATTGCCGTCCCCCTTCATGATGACCCCGGCACCCAGGAAACCGATGCCGGAAACCACGTAAGCCGCCACATGTACTGCGCCGGCGTGACCGTCCAAACGATTGGCCATATCAACAAATACCGCCGCGCCAACCGCGACCAGTACATTGGTCCGCAGCCCGGCGGTGCGTTGCCGATATTGGCGCTCCAAGCCTATTAAAGCCCCCAGTATGAATGCTGTAGACAGGCTGATAAAGGTATCCAGCAGTGAAGCCAGATTGATATTGTGCAATGATTCCATGAGCAGCTCGGTAATCGATAGGATGGTTTTTGGGCGGATAATTTAACAGACCAATAGCCTCAGTGGCTATTAATCCGTCTCATCGCGTTTATTTCAGGCGGCTCTGGTTTGGCATGATTCATATTAACGCAAACATGGCCTTGATTAATCGGTGTTGTCTAGACCTTGGCAGCCTACATCCTCGATTCCGCGTTGCTGCATCGAGGCTACGCTGGGTCTTTTGTGTTGTTTAGGGTGCTATTTAAGAAGGCTGGTAGCCTCGATGCAAGGTAGCGGAATCGAGGGATTCGTAGCGTGGCCTTTATCTAAGCAGGGTTAGGCGATTTGACTATGACCGCTATCTTTTTATGGTCAAATCAAATGTTAACGCAAACATGGCTTTGATTAATCGGTGTTGGCTAGGTCTTGGCGGCCTACATCCTCGATTCCGCGTTGCTGCATCGAGGCTACGCTGGGTTTTTTCCGGTACGGCGGATAAACCCAGCCAGTAGCGGCAAACCAGAAAGCATCATGGCCCATTGCTGCGCTTCTGGTACTGGGTACAGGCTGACGTGGGTGTAAGGCAGCCAGTCATTTGTGGTATAGGGATCAACGGTGAGGGCGTAGATGTTAGAGCCTGAAATCAGTGCCGGACTTAACCGACCGTGATGGGGGCTAACCATAAACTGGATGGCGTAGCCAAGATTATTGCTGATCAGGTACTGGTTATCAAAAGGGGCCTGGTTATTTAAAAAAAATAAATGGGTGATGCCGCTATAGCTGCCAATCGGGTCGTTAAAGCCGGCTGACGCTATGCTGCTGATCTCTTGCCGGGTGGTATTATAGGAAAATATAATTTGAAACGAATCGCCCACATCGTCTACCCCGGTTTCTATATATTCGGCGAAGCTGTCAGCGTAGCCGGCTGTGCTACACAGTGTCGCAACAATAAACGCCAAGCTTAAAAACATTCTGTTCATATTTGCTTTCCTTGATTTATTCAGTGGTGATCTGTGTAGTTTCCGGTGTTGCGCCATTGACAGCAGTTTAGGCTGAGTTTACCCAACGCTATTATCCGGCTGGCTGTATTAATATGCAATCCATTAGTTTTTTAATGGGATTTTTTAACGTGGCGTAAAGAATAGTTTTCTGAACAAAAATGCCACATTCACCAGACCGATCATCACCGGCACTTCAATTAAAGGCCCTATTACTGCGGCAAACGCCGCACCGCTGTTTATGCCAAACACGGCCACGGCCACGGCGATGGCCAGTTCAAAATTGTTGCTGGCGGCAGTAAAGGCCAGGGTGGTGGTTTTGCCATAATCGGCACCGATGGCTTTGCCCATGGCAAAGCTGACTAAAAACATGATCACAAAGTAAATCAGCAGCGGAATGGCAATCCGCACCACATCCATCGGCAATTGCACGATCAATTCGCCTTTCAGCGAGAACATCAGCACGATGGTAAACAATAAGGCAATTAAGGTCAGCGGGCTGATTGTCGGCACGAAACGTTGCTGATACCAGTCCTTGCCTTTGGCTTTGACTAATATCAGGCGGGTGGTGAAGCCGGCAATAAACGGAATACCCAGATAAATAAAGACTGTTTTGGCAATCTCGGCTATGGTGATGGCAACCAAGCTACCTTGCATACCGAATAAGGGCGGCAGCACAGTAATAAAAAACCAGGCATAGACACTAAAAAACAAGACCTGAAATACGCTGTTAAATGCCACCAATGCGGCACAATATTCGTTATCGCCGCGTGCCAGTTCATTCCAGACGATGACCATGGCAATACAACGGGCCAGCCCTATCATGATTAAACCGGTCATATACTCGGGATAATCTTTTAAAAAAACGATGGCCAGCCCAAACATCAATACTGGGCCTATGATCCAGTTTTGCAGCAAAGACAAGCCCAGTATTCGCAAATGACGGAACACATCGCCCAATTCTTCGTAATGGACTTTGGCTAAAGGCGGGTACATCATTAATATCAAACCAATTGCAATCGGGATATTGGTGGTGCCGACCGAAACGGTGCTATTGACGTTCTTAACCTCGATTGGAAAGTTAAAACCAATGCCGACCCCAATCGCCATGGCGATAAAAATCCATAAGGTCAGGTACCGATCCAGAAAAGATAAGCGTGGATTGGGGCAAAGGGGCGAGTTCATAGAGTGCTCCGGAATATTGGTTTGGTGATGGTTTGCGCGGTGCAGATAAATAAAACCTGATATGTTTTTTTAGTCATTTCAGCGCTCTGAATAATCAGTGATGACCGGCCAATTCCATCCTACGAGGTATCCTTCAAAATAAAATTGGTGAACCACTAGCGCAACTGCATTAAGGTAACAGGGGGCCGATACGATCAAGTTCCGCTTTTAACCGGGCCCGATCATGTTGCAATTCTTCCAGCGGCAAGGCTAAAAACTGTTCGATGCGATACCTGACAATGCCATAAGCCGTTTCAAAAGCGGCTTTGATTTCCGCTGCTGTGCCTTCGGCATGGGCCGGATCTTCCACCCCCCAGTGGCTGCGTAACACCGGGCCCAAGTAAGCCGGGCAGGTTTCATTGGCGGCATTGCCGCACACACTGATCACAATATCCGGAGTTAAGGGTAAATCATTCCAGGATTTGCTGTAGTAACCCGCAGTCGATATGCCTTTCTCTGCTAATATCGCCACAGCGCCACTGTTTAAGCGGCCTAATGGTTTGCTGCCGGCACTCAACGCATGCCAGCCTTCCGGGGCCAGATGATTAAAAATAGCTTCGCCCATCAGGGATCGACAGGAGTTGCCGGTACACAGAAATAACACGTTCATAATCAAAGATTCGATGGATAGGTAAAAAAATTAGTCACAGCCACTCGATGCCGCAGCGGTAGCTAAGCAATGTTCGGGATTTCCGGCGCAGCAGTCGGCAATTGAATAGTGCAAATAAATTCTAGCAAACTCTGGTTCCAAATGACTGGTTACTGGATTAATACTTGATGAGTTTTTGGAAAATCAGCTGCCCAAAAACAGCAGCATATCTTCAGTACGGGTGTAGTCACTGGTTTTATAAATCAAATGATCATCGGCATCCATAATGATGAAGAACGGCAAGCCCACTTTCAATTCGGTATAGCGTTTATCGTTTTGGAAACCAGGAAATTCAGAGTCAGTATCATAAATTTTCAACAGCACCGCGTGTTTAAGGCCTGCAATCAAGGTTTTATCTGTCAGTGTTAAATGTTCAAACGCTTTGCAGTTGGCACACCAGTAAGCAAAGAAATCAACAAAGATGGGTTTGCCCTGTTCCCGCGCGGCTTTAACCGCATCTTCTCGGTTTAAATACCAGGTGAGTTCGCCTTTGGTTTCAGTCGCAATTATAGGCGTTGCCGAAACTGCTGCCAGTTGAGTGGCTGCCGTCGATGTGTTGAATACGCCTTGCGCCAGTAATACGCTGCCAACCACGCCAAACAGTACGCAAAACGCCCGTTCCATGCGCTTATAGCTGTCAATATGCTCTGTTTCCCAAAGGTATACCGAAAACAAGATAGTCAAACCGCCAAAGTAGACTAATTGAATACTTTCCGGTTTTAAGCCATATCCGGACAGGCCTTTTTCCAGATAGGTATAGGCAAAATACAGAATCAGCACACCCAATGCCCATTGCACATATTTCATCCAATTGCCTGATTTGGGCAGACGCACCCCAAACAGACCAATCAGCAGAAAAGGTATGCCCAGTCCCAGGCCAAAAGCCAGCATTTTGCTGGCAGCCACCAGGGTGCTGGTGAGGGAAAGCTGGTCGGTTTGGCTGGCAAGCCCCACCAGAATGCTCACCACAAACGGGCCGACACAGGATGAAGACAGCAGTCCGGCACCCATACCCATCAAAAAGGTACCCGAGATACCAGGGGTTTTTTCGCCAATGGCATTGCCGGAAAACCAGGAAATGTGAATAAAGCCGGCCGTTGATAAGGCCAGCACCAAAAATAATAGTGCCAGCAGAATATTGGTCAGCGGCAGGCGCAATACTTCGTTAAATGCACCGCCGGAAGTCGCGGCAATCAGACCGAACAAAAAGTAAATAATCGCCAGACCGGCATAATACACAATAGGATGCAGTGCTGCCGATACTTGATGGTTGGCGCGGCCTTGAATAATACTGGCGGTGATAGGATAAAGCGGATACACGCAAGGCAACAAACTGGCCAGCAAACCGCCCAACATCAAGAACAGGTAAGCGCTTAAGGACGACTGGTTAGAGGCTAATTGTCCCTCAACCCATGAATTCATGGTGGAAATGGGGTTGTCGGCATAAGCATTAACGCTGACTAGCCAAAAACTTAATACTGCGACAAGATAAATCAGCTTTTTCATAGAAATCCTGAGCAAAATGGCGCAGACTTGGCTGCGCCATTAGTGACGTGGCAATGGGCTTAGTCTTTGACCTGAGCAATCAGATACAACATTTCCCGGCCTATCTGCTGGGTGCGTTCGTCGTAACGTGCCGTTTCTTCAGGGGTGCCGTCTGCTACTTTTGGATCGTCGTATGGAATGGCAATTCTGAAGGTGCTGCCTTGGACAATAGGGCAGTTTTTGTCGGCTTGCGAACAGGTCATGATCGCGGCAAAATTTTCTTTGGGATTACCTTCAGCGTTGTAAACTTTTGAATAGCTGCGAATTTCCGGTTTATTGTCAGAAAATTTGACCAGATAGACAGAATTGCTGCCGCCAGTCGAGTCGGTAACTGTAAATCCCACCCGGCGTAGTGCATCAACGGTGCGGGAATTCATGGCGGTGGCTTCGGTGCCGCCGGAATAGGCATGTACGCCTTCCACATCATAATAAGCCGCTGCGGTTTGGGTCCAGATTTGGGCCAAGTGGCTGCGCCGCGAATTATGGGTACAGATAAAGGTCAGTTGTGCGGCTTCGCCGGCCTGCAATTTACTGCGGATAAACAGGGCGGCTTTTTTTAATTCTTTTTGGCGATCAGCCGGAATTTGCTCAAACTCAGCGCTTAATTTCTCAATGGCAGGTCGAATGGATTCCAGCACATCATCCTCGCCGGCGTGGGCAAAATTAATCAATCCGAATATTAGGACTAAGCCCAAAAATAGTCTTGTGTTGCAAAAAACAGCAAAATTCATGTTACCTCACCATTAGCAGATATTTGAAAATCGCCGATATAGCGCCTAACAACAGTCGATAGACTGATAGACCACCTTAGGACATTCCGTGCGGTTATCGGCGAAGCGTTGAAGGATGGCTGCACGTTTACTTAGATCTTCAGCAAAACAGGGGTACTCATCCGTTCTGTCCAGCAGACAGTTCAGATTAGCCAGCAGCACAGGATGGGCAGGGGCCGGTAGGCTGTAGACCATCCAGATACCTTCTCGCTTAGCTTGTACAAAGCCCAATTTTTTCATGTATTGCAATTGTTTGGATGTTTTAACCTGAGTTTCATCCAGAATCTCCTGCAAATGGCACACGCACAGTGCACCATGCTTTAACAGGTTTAAAATCCGCAAGCGTTGCAGGTCACAAAGACATTTATAAAGTTTATCTAATTCCACGTTTGTTATATCCTTCTGTTTATATATCCTAACAACAGTATATGACAGCTTGAAGACAATGCTGTTTTAACTATTCAGGGTAGCTTCTATGGATCATTGCCGAATCGCGGCGTTATTTAGCAAATGGCTTTGCAGCATCCTGTCGCATTTTTAGGTAACTCTGCTGCGATGTGCCTCGATTCCACTGCGTTTCATCGAGGCTACAGGGTTTACTCTAGTTACGGTTTTTTATGTTTAGACAGCTTGTCGGCCACACTAGTCAGATAATCATGGGCATCGCCGTGGGTTTGAATGGCACGCGAGTTGGCAAATACTGCCTTGGTATTGGTGGTTTTGCTCATGCTGTTATCCAGCTTGGCGGCAGTAAATAAAAAGGCCGGTAAATTGCCTGGGGCTATGGCTTTATTCGGTGCGCTGGCTGCAGGGGCGGCGATTTTGGCATCGGCTACCGCATCATCGCCGGCCGGCATCGGTAATACTGCCGGGGTATCGCTACGCGGTTCGGGCAAAGATAATAAGCTGGTCAGGTTATTGGCGGCGGCATCGCGATTGGTCAGCGGCTCCAACTCGGCCAAAGCTTCCAGCGTGGCGGGGATAGACGAATGATCATACACGCTGTGATCGATGGTATTTTTAGGGATATAAGGCGATATCACCACCGCCGGAACCCGTACCCCCAACTGTTCAAAATCAAAGCCATGCAGGTTATAACGGCTATCATCGCCGGGAGCCACGGTTTTGGGCGGCACTACATGGTCATAAAAACCGCCGTGCTCATCATAAGTGATAATCAACAGACTGTTTTCCCATAAGTGGGAGTTGCGCAGGGTTTCATAGACTTCCTTGATCAGGGCTTCGCCGTAACGTACATCATCGCGTGGATGTTGAGATTGGCCGCCAAAATAGGAATTATTGGATACGTCACCGTAATTGGGTTCGATAAAGGTATAAAAGTAGGGGTAATCACGCTGTACATCATAAGCAAAGGTTTCAAAATGATGGCAATCCAACTCGCTGACATGATCCAGCGCTGCTACACAGGGAATCGACCCCAGTAAGGGTTGGCTTTTGCCGCCATAAATCCGCCAGGGTGAGGGCAGGCCTTTATTGGCCAAAGCCTGAAAAATACTGCCTTTATCAAACTTGAAACCGTTGAGTGTTTCCCATTCTGCCATTTGCTCGGTGGTGGGGCTGTCATCCAGGCCATGCGAAGTGGCGCCGTGCACAAAAAAACGGTTGGGCCAGGTAGGGCCGGGCAGTGCGGAATACCAGTTATCGCACACCGCAAATTCGCAGGCCAGCGTATATAAAATCGGTAACTGGGCCGGTGTGTCATAGCATTTCAATACTTCGCCATAGTTGTCTTTGGCTTTGCCTTCGCCGGCGGATGGGGAGTTGACGTAATCCCAGACAAAACCGGACATATTAATATCCGGATACCATTTATCCGGTGGAAATTTAGCCCCATAGCCGCTGAGTTGATACAACACATCCTCCAGTTCATGACCAGGGCCATAGGGCATAGACCAGTCGGCCGGTTTAGTCACTGGATAATCCACGCCCAAATAGCTGTTGCTGTACGGCACATCCAGGCCGTTAATGGCGGTGGGTTGGCCGGTTTGGGCATCGGTACCGGTAATTTTGGCAAACCCGAGCATGTGGTCAAAAGAGCGATTTTCCAGCATCAATACAAAAACGTGTTTGATTTGGGCGTTGGGATTGGCGGCATTAGTAGGCATGGGTATTACTCCAATTAAATAATCAAACTAATCAAGCTAAGCTAAAACTTGGCTTTGATACCGCAAATGCGGCTGCTAAGCGCTAAGCTAAACATTGATAGATAGCAAGGATGTTAAGAATAGCGGATTGTATTGGCCTGCTTATGGCTTACTGGCTTCATTGGGCGCATTACCCTTGCCTTCCGCCATTTTTAGGCCCAGATAGGCCGAAGAGCTGACACCTAATAATGCCAGGGTGGGGGGATCGAATTCCGGAAAATGACCTAAATTTAATTTTGAAAAAACTTCAATCAGAAAATAACCGCCATAAACCAGATTCAAAATCACGGCCTGATAACGATGTACGCTTAAACCATATTCATCGGACAAAATATCGGTTATTAAGCCTTGAGAGGGGTAAATATCCTGATGCCGGGTAATCGACACATCAGCAATATGGGCGTTATCAATTAATTTACCCGAGGTGGTGGTAAATAAACTAATACCCAGCAGGGTAAGACAGGTGGAGTTCATCGGCCAAATAACGCCGGTTAAACCGTAAACCAGGGTAAAACTAATTACAATAACCAGTGTCCACCACAATAATTGTACCCGAGCCAGACTATAGGGTTTGTTATCTGTCAGGGTACTGTCATCTCTGAGCGCCACTCGATCTTTATAAAATCGAAAGGCGCCAAACAGAATTAATAACGATATACCGATAGCGAAATACAGTTTCAGCGTATCCATGGTGCACCTCAAGTTAAACTTTAAGTTGTTGTTATTATAAGTTTGTAACTATTCACCGTAATGATAATGGCTAGGCTGGGTATCCCTCGATGCCACCACCTTGCATCGAGGCTAGGGTGTGCTTGGTTGCCCGATAGGCAAGCCAGCAAAACTTTGTTTGCGGTTCAAAATCTATCATGCTCTGATTGCCAAGTAAATATAAATGTAATTAATCAGCCGCATTTTTGCCGATTATTTTTAAACAAATGCTTAGCTGTGAATGATGCGCTGCACTGTGTTTAGCATATATTACAACTGCCTATTTAAGGGGATATTTGGGCGATGAATAGTGACATATAAATAAAGTTTAGCCGAATTAAATCGTTTCAGATAACCGTCATGGATTAATTTGCATATAGGCTAATAGAGTGGCGATATTCAGGGTAAGTGATTGCCCTCAGCGGATACTCCCCAGTGCTGAGCCAGATAATCGCGTCTGGTGATAAAAATCTGCTGTAGTTTGGGGCCGATTAACAATCTGTCCAACCAATCCCCCAGCCAGCCCCAGGGCATGGCGTAATAGACAATATCTTCCAGCTTAATGCCTTCTGCACAGGGGGTGATACACACCTCATGACTCCAGAAGTTAAACGGGCCAACCCGCTGCTGATAGACAAAACGCTGGGGACGCTGGCAGTGGCAAACCTCCGATAGCCAGGCCATAGGCCAGCCGGCCACCGCCTTCATCCGATAACTGATCATCAGCCCGGCATAAATATCATCCGGTACCGGCGAAGTGATCTCTACATGAAAAAACGCCGGGGTAATGTCATTCAGATGATAAGGCGAGGAAAAAAACGCCCAGGCTTGCTCTGGGTTTAAGGCTAGGGTTTGGGCAAAATAAAGATGATGGATTTTCATGGCTTATGTGGAAAAGTATTCGAATGACGGTCATACCGAGTATGATTCTCGATACCTGATAACAGACCACGAATTTTTACCCGTTCGTAGGTCGGTATTATGCAGAATTTACCGTAAAAACAATTTTTTGCCGGCAAGCTATGTTGGCTTTTTTGTCGTTTTAACTTGTGTATTGTTCCAGCCTACGCTGGCTGATTTATCCAATTTCACGCAAAAATTTTTTTCCGAGGCATACTCAACTGTTATGAACAACACCTATTTAAAACAGGCGCTGGGCGCAATCAGGGACGGCATTAAAACCCTAGCCAGTTTCGGTAGTGCATTATTGGATGCAGGGGGAATGATAGTGGGGGTCAGACACAGCAAAGAGCCGGATTATCAGTTATTGTCGACTGACGGTAATATTCAGATCAGGCTATACCCGGCCATTCTGACGGCGGAAACGTTGATTGATGCCGATTATGCCGCCAGCGGCAGCCTGGGTTTCAAGCGCTTGGCCGGGTTTATTTTTGGGGAAAATCACTCTGCACAGCAAATGGCCATGACGGTGCCGGTTAGTCGTCAGGCTGTGGACAAGCAATGGCTGATGTCTTTTGTGATGCCTGCCGCGCAGACGCTGGAAACCCTGCCCAAGCCTATAAACCCGGATATTGCCATTAAAGAAATTCCAGCGCGTAAAGTGGCGGTGTTGAGTTATTCTGGTAGCCTGACGTTGGACAGCATTACCCATAATAGTGAGCTGTTGCTGAATTGGCTGGATAGCCGGCAGATTCAAGCCGTTTCCGAGCCACGTTCTGCTGCTTATGATCCGCCTTGGACGTTGCCGCAATTTCGCCGGAATGAAATCCATATCGATATTGCTTAAATATGTTGAATTGCGCTGATGCTGGTTTGGTTAAGGCTGTGCTGCGAATTCCTCGATTCCACTGCGTTGCATCGAGGCTACGGGTTGCGATGATGCGGGGTGTATGCATCAACTAACGCAAACATAGTATTTTAAAGAGGTTCTTAGGGGCTGAATAGTTTCAATATGATGATGTTATTGCTGGTGGCGCACGGTAGCCGCCGAGATGAATCTAATGCCGAGGTTAAGGCTCTGGCCAATCAGTTGCTGAGTGCCGAGAGCGGTTTTGCCGATATCGATTGCGCTTTTCTGGAAATTGCCCAGCCTTCCATTCCTGATGGGTTAAGGCAATTAATTGCCAAGGGTGCCTTGGAAATTGTGGTGATGCCGTATTTTTTATCCGCCGGACGCCATGTCAGCAGCGATATTCCGGCAGAGATAGAGCAAGTCAGGGTAGAGCATCCTGAGATTAATATTCGTATGGCACCTTATTTGGGGGCCAGCGCTGAAATTGCCCAGATTGTTATGCAGCAGGCTAGTAGCGTGCTGCAGGAGATATAGGCTGTCGCTCATGATTCGCTTCACTGCGTTCAGCATATCCTATACCTAACTTCTGCCAACATTTTAACCCGTACAGCGAGGTGTATTCAGATGAAAATATTGACTAAGCTATTAAAACAGTTCGCTTTGTTACTCACCTGCCTGCCGTTTATCCCGGCAGCGCTGGCCCAGCCTTTGAGCGTAGGTCAGGCCGCGCCCTTGTTTACGATCAAAACTCAGGACGGCAGTGATTTCAATTTGGTAGATCGCCGTCAGCAGGGTTGGACAGTGTTATATTTTTACCCCAAAGCCGGGACACCGGGTTGCACCACCCAGGCTTGTGCCTATCGAGATGCCATTCAGGCGGTGCGCAAGCAAAATGCCGAAGTGTTTGGCATCAGTACCGATGGGGTTGCCGATCTGCGCGATTTTCAGCAAAAACATAAATTGGGTTTTACTTTGCTATCCGATCCGGGCGCTCTGGTAACCACGGAGTATGGTGTGAAAATGCCGGTGTTGAAAATGGCCAAGCGCTGGACTTTTATCCTGGATCCGGAACTTAAGGTGCGCTATATTGACGACAATGTCGATCCGGCGCTGGATGCGCTGAAAGTGGCTGACATCTTAAAAAATCTGCAAGCCCAGCCCTGACTTGATCAGGGCTGGTAAGCGGGTATAGCCGGCTTTAGAGCGGCTGATTCTCCAGCAATTTGGCATGAGCCGCCGCCAGCCGGGCAATGGGGATGCGTGGCGCCGAGCAGGAAACATAATCCAGGCCCATATCATGACAGTAGCGGATAGAACGCGGGTGACCGCCGTGTTCGCCGCAAATGCCGATGCGTAAATCCGGGCGCTGTTTGCGGCCCAGTTCCACCGCCATTTGCATCAGCTTGCCCACGCCCAGAATATCTAGGGTTTCAAACGGGTTGTCGTGTAACAGGCCGGATTCTTCATACAGCGGCAGGAATTTGTTTTCGGCATCCTCGCGCGAAAATGAAAAAGTGGCCTGGGTTAAATCATTGGTGCCAAACGAGAAGAATTGGGCAATTTCAGCCAGATGGTCGGCGCGAGTGCAAGCGCGGACTGTTTCTATCATGGTGCCGAATTTAAAATTCAGCTTCAGCCGATACTGATCTTCTAGTTCAGCCTGAATTTCATCGACAAACTGTTTTACTTTTAACAACTCCTTGGAGCTGATGACCTGCGGTACCATAATTTCCGGCTCTACTGGTATGCGTTGTTTGATACAACGCGCTGCCGCTTCCAGGATTGAACGGATCTGCATTTTATAGATTTCCGGATGACTCATGCCCAGCCGCACCCCACGATGGCCGAGCATGGGATTGACTTCGTACAACTCCAGCACTTTTTTCAGCATCAACTGCTTTTTGGCGATGGCTTCCAGTACCAGTTCTTCGGTGAGCCGGTTGAATGGTGGTGGCAGTTCGTTAGGCAGGTTGAAGGTTTCCAGCGCTACTTGTTGGCCTTTGACAATGGTCAGGTAATGTTTCAGGGCATTGATTTCTTCCAGCAACTGATGTTCGCTGGGTAGAAACTCATGCATAGGCGGGTCCAGCAGCCGTACTGTGACCGGGTGCGGGGACATGGCTTCAAACAATTGCTGAAAATCGTCGCGCTGAATCGGAAACAGCTTGGCTAGCGCAGTCTCGCGGGCTTCGGTGTTGCCGGCCAGGATCATTTCCACTACCAGCGGTAAACGGTCGGAAGCGTTAAACATACGCTCGGTACGGCATAAGCCGATGCCTTTGGCACCGTAACTGACGGCCAGCCGTGCGGTTTCCGGGGTATCAACATTGGCGTAGATTTGCAGTCGCGCCACTTTGTCGGCCCAGTTCAAAATTACTTTGAGTTCTTCAGAAAATGACGGAGCGATGGTCGGAATCCGGCCCAGATAGATATTGCCGTTACTGCCGTCTATGGTCAGCAAATCGCCTTCCTTGATGTGAATATCACCAACTATGGCTTGACGGGTGCGCACATCGATATGAATGTCTTCCGCTCCGGCCACACAGGCTTTGCCCATGCCCCGCGCCACCACTGCGGCATGGGAGGTTTTGCCGCCCCGGCTGGTCAAAATACCCTGGGCGGCAAAAAAGCCGTGAATGTCTTCGGGTTTGGTTTCTTCGCGCAGCAAGATAACCTCTACGCCGGTTTTAGCCAGTCTTACCGCGCTGTCGGCATCAAACACACATTTGCCGCAAGCTGCGCCGGGGGAGGCCGGTAAGCCCTGCGCCAAGGGTTTTTGATTATGGCTAGGCTCCAGTTGCGGATGCAGCATTTGTTCCAGCATTTCCGGGTTGATGCGCAGCAAGGCCCGCTCTTTGCTGATCAGGCCTTCTTTGACCATATCAATGGATGATTTGACCATGGCGGCGGCATTCATTTTACCGTTGCGGGTTTGCAGGCAATATAGTACCCCACGCTCTATGGTGTATTCATAGTCCTGCACTTCCTGATAATGCGCTTCCAGCTTATTGCGCAATTCCACCAGTTGCCGGTATTGCGACGGCATTTCATAAAACATGTCCTGCACCGGCTTGGGGGTGCGGATGCCGGCGACCACGTCCTCGCCCTGGGCATTGACCAGATATTCGCCAAACATCTCATTAACGCCGGTGGCTGGATTGCGGGTAAATCCCACGCCGGTGGCGCAGTCGTCGCCCATATTGCCGAATACCATCATTACGATATTCACTGCCGTGCCATTGGCAATATCCGGGGTAATATGAAATTCACGGCGGTAATCCAGCGCGCGGCGACCCAGCCAGGAATTGAACACGGCCTTGATGGCAATTTCCAACTGTTCATAAACATCATGCGGAAAAGGCTGGCCGGTTTCTTCATAAACCACCTGCAAAAATAGCTCACAAATTTCTTGCAGCTGTTCGCTGTTCAGCGCTACATCGGCTTTGATGCCGGCATTGCGTTTTACGCTGTTGAAATGCAGGTCAAATTTCTCATCGGCGATACCTAGCGCCACCTTGCCGAACAACTGGATAAAGCGCCGGTAGGCATCGTAAGCAAAACGAGCATCATCGGTCAGCTCTATCAGTCCGGCCAGCGTTTGCTTGTTTAAACCCAGGTTGAGGATGGTGTCCATCATCCCCGGCATGGACACCGCGGAACCGGAACGTACCGAAACCAGCAGCGGATCAATCTCTCCACCGAATTGTTTGCCGGTGCTTTGTTCGATCAGGCCAATCTGGCGGCGTACATCCTCCATCAGCCCGACAGGCAGGGTCTTGTGTTCCAGATAACTGAGGCAGGTTTCGGTGGTTATCACAAACCCCGGCGGTACATTCAGGCCCAACTGCGTCATTTCGCAAAGATTGGCGCCTTTGCCGCCCAGTAAGGCCTTGTTTTTGCCGTCACCTTGGTCAAATGAGTAGCTGTATTGTGAAATCATGATTTTCCTGGAGAGAACGAAATGCGCAGCGATTAACTCAAACCCGGCCCTGAGCAGGCCGGCCAGTCAATCGTCATTGTTATTAAATTATTATAGGGGGGATTTCAAGCTATAGGGTGCCGGTAGCAAAAAATACTGTGGATACGCTGTTATTTGGGCATTAAGCAGCCAACGATAATTCACAAACCGTAGCCTTGATGTAGCAAGGCGGGATCGTGGGTGAAGGCTGTTAATATCGCGATGACAGCGATTGTGAGGTTACGCTGTGAAGGCCCTCGATTCCACTACCTTGCATCGAGGCTACGGATTACCATTTTCAATTGTCTAAACTGAGTAAAATGTTGGCACCCAAAATGTAGGTGTAGGCACTGGCTGGGATAAATTCAAAACGGATATCCCTATAAACTACTTTATTATCGGAAATGCTACGGCTGGTTATTAGCAAAGGCTGTTTGATGTGCGGATGTTTAGCAAAAAAATCCACACAATTATCCAGTTCGCCACGGGCTTTATAAGGCCGGTCACTCCATTTAATTTCGACCACCCAATCAGGTGCTTGTACGGCATTATTCATATGTACGATATCAATTTCCCCACCAGACCAGCGGGCGTAATATAACTGTACTTGTTTACTATGTTGCCATTGGCTGAAAACGGCAGTTTCGGTCAGGGCGCCCATTGCCGGGGATTCCGGATCTATCTGGCCAAATAAAGCGGCACGCATTGAGGGATTGCTTAAATAAACCTTAAAATTCATCGCTCGCGTAAAGCGTTTGGCGTTTTGATCGATGCGTTCAACGCGTTTGATTAAAAATGCGGCTTCCAAATATTCCAGATAGCGTTTGATGGTGTTTTTGGCAACGCCGGATGATTTGGATAAACCTTCCAGGCTGACTTCGTTGCCGGTGTTGTAAGCCAGGATGGTAAACAGCCGGTTTAACTCCTGAATATCGTTAATGCCGTAGAGGCTGGGCAGGTCACGCAATAAAACTTTATCAATAATATCGCTTTTAATGTATTGCTCTGGATTACGGCGGATGGTTTCCGAAAACACCGCTTCCGGATAGCCGCCGTAGTTTAGATAGTTGATAAACTCCTGGTTCAGTCCAGCAATATCTTTAACAATAGGGGGCTTTGAGGTAGGTGCGTCATGCTCGATTAGCTCAGCTATGCGGCCTATGAATAACAAATATTCGGCAAAGGTCAAAGGCGGCAATATATAGTTGCTAAATCGGCCTGCACCGGATTCCTGACTTTTTAAACGTAAAGCCGCAGCCGCAGAACCGGTGGCGACAAAGCGGTAGTCCGGGTAGGAGTCTACTAAGGATTTTAAGTGGATTTCCCAATCCTTCAAATACTGGATTTCGTCAAAAAAAACATACAGTGTCGCATCACGCTGGTGGGCAAACAGTTCCTGAAAATAGCTCAGAATCCCGGCCAGCGCCAAGCCGGTGTAGATAGGCGTTTCCAAAGAAACATAGAGTATAGTGTTTGCGGCGATACCGCTATTCAGCAAGGCGCGTACCGAGTGGTAAACCATCACGGTTTTGCCGATGCGGCGTGGCCCCATCAATACGATGGCGCGGCGCACACTCAAGTCGGTGACACTGTTTTGAAAGCCGGCGAAATATAGGCGGCGCGGCGTATCCTGATAAGCAATTTTTCCTGCTGGGCCGGTCTCCCACCAGGGGTTGTCAAATTTTAGCCGGTTGATAATGTCCTGTTTGGCGATTTGCAGCATAAAAAAACCATACTAAGATCAGAAGAGTGATCTTAGTATAAGAGTGTTTGGAATTAAGATCAATTGAATGATCTTGGTTTGTGGGGATGCCCTCAGCATGCGCCAGCCCTTGCGTAATTGAGTGATAGAAGGGTTGTCAATGCTTTCAATATCGATATATGGCAGTAAATGACTCCATCGCCACGGGTTTAAAACCCGTTGGAGTTTTCTGTTGACTGATGATGGCGGCGTGTTCAGCTTCTATCGCTTTCAATACAGCGGCATCAAAATACTGTTCTCCACAGAAATTGCATTGAAGACACGGCGCATCGTCAATGATCAACAGTTCTTCGCCTTGTTGATGCCGATAACTGACGTTCTTGGGAGTTAAATGTTTATGACCACAAAAAGCGCAAACTTCGAACATAATGTTATCCCCGCTCATAAGGATTTTTGAATTTTGGTGGGGTTGGAATATATACGGTAATGATAAGCAGCCAAGCTATAGAAAACGCCAAGCATGGCAAGAAAGTCAATCCAGATGTCACCCCATAATCTGCAGGTAATCCTTTCTGAAGCGGCAAAAGCCGATGGCGTTGATATCCTTCAATGATGCAGTAACTTGGAATCTAGCTGGTAGGGTGTCGATATCGCGATGACAACGATTGTGAGGTTACGCTGCGAAGTCTTCGATTCCACTACCTTGCATCGAGCTACGGGGGTGATCAAAACAGCTGAGATGGTCTGGCAAATGTCTGCTGACGCACAACAATTTAGACACAGCCGCGCCGCTTGTGATAAATTGCAGGACAAGCAGCAGGACTGTCACTTAACATCCGAGGGTATCATGTCGAACCACTCATTGCTGATCAAACATACCGGCACCGGTAAAGAGGTGGAATATCCTTTACTCAACGGTACCCTCGGTGCAGAAAGCGTGGATTTGCGCAGCTTGTACAAGGATTTCGGCTGCTTCAGCTATGATCCGGGCTTTACCATTACCGCCAGCTGTAAAAGCAAAATCACTTATATAGATGGTGATCGGGGCATATTGCTGTATCGCGGTTATCCCATCGAGCAACTGGCCGAAAACTGCGATTTTATTGAAGTGGCTTATCTACTGCTGCAAGGCGAACTACCCAATGCCACCCAGTTTCGCGATTTCAATCTGGAAATCAGCGACCGCGCCATTATCCACGAAGCCCTGCGCAAATTTTTTGACGGTTTTCATTATGATGCCCATCCTATGGCGATGCTGGTCGGCGTAGTCGGTTCGCTGGCGGCGTTTTATCATAAGGAAATGAACGTTAAAGACCCTCAGCACCGCTGGATATGCGCGACCCGCATGATAGGCAAGATTTCCACCATCGCTGCCGCTTCTTACCGCCATTCCATCGGCAGACCTTTTGTTTACCCGCGTATGGATTTGAATTATTGCGAAAACTTTTTAAACATGATGTTTTCGCGTTCCTCGCAAACCTATATCGATCAGGATCATTACATTGATCCATTTCTGGTCAAGGCCCTGAATTTATTATTTATCCTCCACGCTGATCACGAACAGAACGCCAGCACCTCCACAGTCAGACTGGCCGGCAGCACCGGCGCCAATCCCTATGCCTGTGTGGCCGCTGGTATAGCCGCGCTGTGGGGGCCGGCTCACGGCGGCGCCAACGAAGCGGTGCTGAACATGCTGGCCCAGATCGGCTGCGCGGAAAATGTTCCCAAATACATCGCCAAGGCCAAGGATGTGAATGATCCGTTCCGGTTAATGGGTTTTGGGCATCGGGTTTATAAAAACTTTGATCCCCGCGCCACTATCATTCGCAAAACCTGCCATGAACTGTTGAGCAAATTCCAGAAAAACGATCCGCTGTTCGAGCTGGCCCTGGTGCTGGAAGAACACGCCTTAAAAGATGAATATTTTATTGAAAGAAAACTTTATCCTAATGTGGATTTTTACTCCGGTATCATCTATAAAGCTTTAAATATCCCGGTGGATATGTTTACCGTGATGTTTGCCATTGCCCGCACCGCCGGCTGGGTGTCGCACTGGCTGGAAATGCAGGAAGAACAGCCCGGTATGCCGATAGGCAGACCCAGACAATTGTATCTCGGCCCGCAACGCCGCGATTTTATCCCTATTAACCAGCGTTGACAGATGACCGAACCCCTGCCGTCCCCGCCCATTGTCCCCGTAGCACCTGTCCCGCCGTTGGCAGCAAACCAGCCAATTGCGCCTATCCCGGAAATCAACGGTCCGGCTGGTCTGGAGCCGACGCGTTACGGCGATTGGGAACGTAAAGGCCGTTGCCTGGACTTTTAACCATAATGAACACGACCGCCCTTACTCTGTGTCATCTATACCCTAACGTTGCTCATCAGCCACTCAAGCCAAACTACCATGCCAGCCAATAATCGACCGCTTTCGCCGCATTTGCAAGTTTACCGTCTGCCCTTGACCGGTCTGATTTCCATTACTCACCGCATTACCGGGGTGCTGTTATGCCTGGGTTTGCTGGGCATCGTTGCCGTCCTGTACAGCATTGCTGCCGGGGTTGCCGGGTATGCCGCCATGCAGAGCTTGATGAGCTTCTGGTTAAGTCAGCTAGTATTCTGGGGCTTTATCTATGCTTTGCTGTTCCACATTTGTCACGGTATCCGCCATCTGATCTGGGATGCCGGCAAAAGCTTCGAGCTGCTCAGCTTACAGCGTTACGCGGTTTATGAACTGATAGCCTCGTTGTTACTGACCGTACTGGTTTACAGTTTTTTTTAGGATAGCTCATGGTTGAAACCTTACCGCACAAGTCACCCTTAAAGTGGCAAAAACCCGTGTTGCACTGGAGCGCCCAGCGTGTTAGCGCGGTGGCTCTGTTGCCGCTTAGCATCTGGCTGCTGATTTTTTTGCATCAAGCTTTCCAGGCCGGCTACGCAGAAACGCTGGCCTGGCTAAGCACACCGTTTAACACCGTGGCGCTGCTGTTATGGCTGATCGTCAGCCTGTATCATGCCGGATTGGGCATACAGGTGGTGCTGGAAGACTATACCGGCGGCGCGCGCAGGCAACAATTGATCCTGCTCAGCAATGGATTTTTTATTTTATTGGGTGTTGCGGCAGTCGTTGCCGTTATTTTTATCCATATTTCGCCAAGGTAAATCATGAGCGAGGCATACAAGATTACAGAACACTACTACGATGTGGTGGTGGTGGGTGCCGGTGGCGCCGGCTTACGCGCCACCTTCGGCATGGTGGAAAAAGGCTTGAAAACCGCCTGTATCAGCAAGGTATTTCCCACTCGCAGCCATACTGTGGCGGCGCAGGGCGGTATCAGTGCTGCATTGGGCAATATGGGCGAAGACGATTGGCGCTTTCACATGTACGATACTGTTAAAGGATCGGATTGGCTAGGCGATCAGGATGCCATTGAATACATGTGCAAGGAAGCCATCCCTGCGGTCATCGAACTGGAACGTTATGGTGTGCCATTCTCACGCACGCCAGACGGCAAAATTTATCAGCGTGCCTTTGGTGGTATGTCCACCCATTACGGCAAAGCCCAGGCTCAGCGTACTTGCGCCGCCGCCGATGTGACCGGCCACGCCATCCTGCATACCCTGTATCAGCAGGCTTTAAAGTTTAAGGCCGAGTTTTTTATAGAATACATTGTGCTGGATTTAATCATGGAAAACGGCGAGTGCCGGGGGGTACTAGCCTGGTGCCTGGATGACGGCAGCCTGCATTTGTTCCGTGGTCATCAAACCATTCTGGCCACCGGCGGCTATGGTCGCACCTATTTTTCTTGCACATCCGCGCATACGGTTACCGGCGACGGCAACGGTATGGTGTTACGGGCCGGTTTGCCGCTGCAGGATATGGAGTTTGTACAATTCCATCCCACCGGTATCTACGGTTCCGGCTGTCTGATGAGCGAAGGCGCACGCGGGGAGGGCGGTTATCTGACCAATTCCGAAGGCGAACGCTTTATGCCGCGCTATGCCCCGCAGGCGCATGATCTGGCTTCTCGCGATGTGGTCAGCCGCGCCATTACCGTGGAAATTAACGCCGGGCGCGGCCTGGGGCCGAAAAAAGACTTCGTGCATCTGCATTTGGAACATCTTGATCCTAAAGTGATTCATGAACGTCTGCCGGGGATAGCTGAAACCGCGCGGATTTTTGGCGGGGTTGATGTTACTAAGCAACCGATCCCGGTGCTGCCTACCGTGCATTATAATATGGGCGGCATCCCGACTAATTACAAAGCTGAGGTAGTGACCCTGAAAGACGGCAATCCGGATTATGTGGTGCCGGGGTTGATGGCTATCGGCGAAACTGCCTGTGTTTCGGTGCATGGCGCCAACCGGCTTGGCTCCAACTCTTTACTGGATCTGGTGGTGTTTGGTCGTGCCGCTGCCATCCGCTGTGCAGAACTGATCAAACCCGGCCAGCCCCACCCAGCGCTGGCAGCCGATGGCTGCGAACAGGCTTTAAGCCGTTTCGATAAAATCCGTCACGCCACTGGTAGCCGCAGCACTGCGGAAATCAGGCTGGATATGCAGACCACTATGCAGGCCAAAGCTGCGGTGTTTCGCACCGCTGTTACCTTGCAGGAAGGCATTACCGATATTACCGCGATTGCCGCTTCTTTTGAGGATGTGCGGGTCAGCGATCAATCGCTGGTCTGGAATACCGATCTGGTGGAAACCCTGGAGTTGGATAATCTGCTCGGTCAGGCCCAGGTGACTATGGCCGCTGCGGCTAATCGTCAGGAGAGTCGGGGTGGTCACGCCCGTGAGGATTTTCCTCAGCGCGACGATGACAACTGGCTGAAACATACCCTGACCTGGCGTCAGGATAATCAAGTCAGTATTGATTACCGGCCTGTGCATTTATATACACTAACAGATGAAGTGGCGGCCATACCGCCTAAAGAGAGGGTTTACTAATGGTTGAATTTAGCCTGCCGAAAAACTCGCAAGTTCTGCCCGGCCACACTTTCAAAGCCAAAGCCGCCCAGAACGTCCGGGTGATCGAAGTGTACCGCTGGAACCCGGACAGCGGCGAAAACCCGCGCCTGGATCGTTACGAAATTGATCTGGACGACTGCGGCCCGATGCTGCTGGACGCCATCCTTAAAATCAAGAACGAAATCGACAGCAGTCTGGCCTTCCGCCGTTCCTGCCGGGAAGGGGTGTGCGGTTCCTGCGCCATGAACGTCAACGGCAAAAACACTCTGGTTTGTACCAAGGCTATCAGCGAATACAGTGGCAGCATTAAAATCTACCCGCTGCCGCACATGTCGGTGATTAAAGACCTGGTGGTGGACATGACCCATTTCTTTGCTCAGTATGCCGCTATCAAACCTTGGTTGCATAACGATGAGCCACATGAAGGTGAACATCGGCAAAGCGTGCCGGAACGCGCCAAACTGGACGGTTTGTACGAATGCGTGCTGTGTGCCTGTTGCTCCACCAGTTGCCCGAGTTATTGGTGGAACGGTGATGAATATCTGGGCCCGGCCATTTTGCTGCAAGCCTACCGTTGGTTGGCTGACAGCCGCGATCAAAACAGCGAGGAACGCCTGCAGCAACTGGCCGACTCCTTCAAGCTGTATCGCTGCCACACTATCATGAATTGCACCGACACCTGCCCCAAAGGCCTGAACCCCGCCAAAGCCATCGCCGAAATCAAAAAACTCATCGTCAGCAACTGATATGAGCCAGCTCAACAAACTGCGCTGGCAATGCCGGCGCGGCCTTAAAGAGCTGGATTATCTGCTGGTGAATTATCTGGAATATCAATACCCGACGGCAAGCGTTGCCGAACAGCAAAACTTCAGCCGCTTGCTGGAATTGGAAGATGATGTATTGCAGGCTTATTTGCTGGGGGATAGCTTGGTTGAAGATGCTGGTTTGGCTGAGGTGGTGCGAGCGGTAAGGCAAGGGCTACAAACCAATATGGCTGCACCTATTGATGCCCTATGACCTTTGGAATCCAACTGATTGGGTTGGATTGAACAAAATGAAGCCCAGAAAACCCATTGAAATAACAGAATTTATTTGAATTAAATTAAAGCCATTATTGTTACTTTTATAGGGCTTTACATGTCCCTGTGTTTTGAGACAAAGTGAGCCATATGAAAGCAAAATGTCTTAGTCACATCAAGCAGCAATGGGGCCGAGGGCTTATTGAAGGTGTCGTCTGGGAATTGCCGAAACCGGTGCCGCCGTCTGAACATCAAATTAAATATCGGCTGGTCTATATTGTTGCCGGGTAACGCTTGGTAGGTTATGACAATGAGCGTGGTAAAGGCGATCATAAACATATTGGTAACGATGAGTTTCCGTATGAATTTATTGATGTTGCCACTTTGATTGAAGATTTTAGAGAGATATACAGGAGGCCGGATGATGAAAACACTTGAAGTGACCATCGGGGAATCGATTGACCTCAGCTTGGCTGGATTTGCCGCTGCATTGGACGCTGGGCTAAAAGCGCAGCCCACACCCAGCCCTGTTTTAAAGTAGGTTTTGAAAACATGGCGCAGTTTAGCGTACAGTTTACCCCCAAGTGCTGGGAACTGGTGGAGGCGTTAAAAGTAGCTGGACCATTGACAATTTATGCTCTGGCTAAACGATTGGGCCGGCATTACCGTAATGTTCATAAGGATGTCACGGCACTATCTGACTGGCTGGTGATAGAGAAAGATGAAACCGGCAAGGTTTTTGTACCCTGGGATGAAATCGCGGTCGGTTGGCCGCTGCTTAATCAGGCGGCTTGAAAAATTTGGCGGCTGAGCAAAGCTCGATAAGCCGCCATTCATAGATGCGATGGCGGATTGTGTCAGATGTCGGCTGCGAATTCCTCGATTCCACTACGTTGCATCGAGGCTACGAGGATGCGGTTTTGGGTTTTCTGATCATGCCATAAAAGCCGATAACCCCACTCAAAAACAGCCAGGCAGTGGTGGGTATGGGTACCGCCGCGACTGCGGTATTGCTGAGGGTAAATGCAAAATAGCCCGGCATGGTTAAAAACGAAGCCCGTCCCACCACAAAATCCATTGAAACGCCGTTGCCGGTCGCAGAGTTGGCCCAAATGAAAGGATTGCCGGCACTATAGTTGTTGACAACGGACAGTACATATAAATTGGCAGTGGTCAAGGTGACGGCGGTCGGTAGATCCAGCGTGTAAGAATATAAACCAGGGCTAATCAGGGCTTGCTTTACTTGCGATGAATCATATGCCCCGGAAGTAGGCATTAATTCGGTAGCGACGTTTGCAGTTGAATAACTACCGCTGGTGCCGACATTAACCAGGCCGCAGGAAGGACAGTTAGCCGTCGTAGCATGAAGGTCAACGGCAAAATTGATATCGGCCTGATTACCGTACCAGGTAATCTCATTAAAAGTGGTTTTGGCGGCAATCGAGAACGTGGCCCAAACCTGTTGGTCGGCATCTGAATTACCATTAAAGCCTGGATCAGAGGCCAGATTGACATACGATGAGTTATATCCAGAGCCTGCGATAGGCGCTTGGCTGTAAACAACCGAGGCATAGCTATTGGCCGTGGTGAGCAATAAGATTGCAAAGGCGATTTTTTGGTTCATATTAGCCTGCTGATGTAATAAAAATAAATTCCGTTTTATCGGGCAATTGCCACGTATAAAGGCTTGATGTTTGATCAGCTAAATATTACTGAAAAATCAGAAACCAGCTATTGCGCTAAATCCAAACGGTTTGATTATTTCACAGACTGTTTTTTAAAAATCACGAAGGCATCACAAAATTGCAGGCCACTTAAAAAAGCCTGTTTTTGCGTTAATAGTTGATTTTGGTGCAAGGGGAACGGGACATTGTTGAATCCCGCTGACCTTGCTTTGATAAAGGCTAGGCGGTGTATCCCTTGATTCCACTACGTTGCATCGAGGCTACCGGGCGCGATGACAAAGGCTATCAGGCGTTAGCGGCAGCTATCCATAGGGTCTTAATCAAAGATAAGTGGCGGGGCTTGCCTTTTGGCTTATTGGTTTCACAATAGCGATACAGCTTATTGCGTTAATACTTAGGATAGGCCATTGTTTCATCAGATACCCGGATGTTGCATGAGCATCATCCGGGTAGTTTTATTAAATATGGTTTTAAGCTATTAATTTACGCCGGCTAAAACCTGTGACGCCAACCAATACAGTACCAAATAACCAGGCAGTGCCTGGTAACGGCACAGCAGCCGGGGTGGCGATAAAGCCAATGTAGTGTCCTGCGGTGTCGCTATAAATGCCGGTTAACTGACTGCTTTGATTAAGGCCGGTGATATAGGTAGTTGCGGCGATGGCGCCAGCGACATCAAAGGTTGTGTAGCCGCCGTTATAAATAAAACCGTGGGATCCGGCCGCATCATAATAATAGCCGGCCAGTTCGCCGCTGCTGTTGATGCCGGATACAGTTGTGGCGTTGACATTGTTCAGGCTGGCTGGGCCGTTGGTGGCGTTGGGTTCTACGTAAGAAGTGTAGGTGCCGCCGGAATTGACAAACCCCACGTCTTTAGTGCCATCGTAATACCATCCGGCTATCTTGCCGTTAGCGGTGATAGTCGTGCCGTAAGTGGTTTGGGCGCCTGGTGCCTCCAGAGCCGTGTATACACCACCAATTTCGGTAAAGCCATGATAGCCGTAACCGATACCATCCCGGTAATAGCCGACCACCTCGCCATTATTGCCTATGCCCAGTAGATAAGTGCCGTTGGTGGCATTGGGGTCATTGATGGTGGTATAGCTGCCGCCGTTATAGACAAAGCCATGTGTTCCATTGGCGTCTTTATAAATACCCGCTACCTGACCACTGTCATTAATGCTGTAGGCATCGGTAGTGCCGGCGGTAGCGCCGGGAACATTCAAACTGGTGTAAGTGCTGCCGTTATACACGAAACCGTGATCACCCACACCATCCTGGTACCAGCCGGCTACATTGCCGCTGCTGGTTATGCTCCAGGCATATGTGCTGCCGGTAGCGTTGGGATCGATAATTTGGGTAAAGTTATATGACGAAGCGCTTGCGGCCTGGGTGAAGGCGGATAAGGCTGCGCATAAAGCTGCAGGAATCAGTGCTGTCTGAATTGAATAGCCATGAATGTACCCCTTGATAAGTCAATGATAAGTTGATAGGTCTCCAACTAGCGAACCAGGCAATAGCTGAGATGTGAAACCTCGCCAGCCAAGCAGTAGAAAATTTTCGGCTGCATGTTTAGTTGGCGTCAGACTGAATTTGTCTGCATTCGCTAGGGCACCTCAATCATAGCACTATAAATCAAGCCATAACAAGTCCATAAAAATACCAACAAAACACTTATGTTTTGGCTTAGGCTATCTTAAATTTAAATGACAAAAATTCTGCTTAAATGGCCCTTATCTTTCCCATGGCTATACAAAATCGGTAAAATGGCGGCATAAACTCTAACTTAAGTGATAACCATCATCATGTCTGCTACCGATAGTCCCGTACAATCGAATTTCATCCGTCATATTATTGCCACTGATCTGGCTGCTCATAAAAACAACGGCAAAGTGGCGACCCGATTTCCGCCGGAACCCAATGGCTATCTGCACATCGGCCACGCCAAATCCATCTGCCTTAACTTTACCCTGGCTGCTGAAAATCAGGGCACCTGCAATCTGCGTTTTGACGACACCAATCCGGAAAAAGAAAGCATCGAATATATGGAAGCTATCGAGCGTGATGTGGCTTGGCTGGGTTTTAAATGGGCCGGCAAATACCATGCTTCCGATTATTTTGAACAACTGTATACCTATGCTGTGCAGTTGATAGAGCAGGGCGATGCCTATGTCGACAGTTCCACTCCAGAACAAATGCGCCTGGATCGCGGCAGCCTGACTCAGCCGGGTAAGGAAAGCGCCGACCGCAACCGGTCGATTGCTGACAATCTGGATTTGTTTACTAGAATGCGTGCCGGTGAATTTGCCGATGGCCAGTATGTGCTGCGCGCCAAAATTGACATGGCTTCGCCCAATATCAATATGCGCGATCCCACCATTTACCGGATACGCCGCGTCCATCACCAGCGCACCGGTGATGCCTGGTGCGTGTATCCGATGTATGATTACACCCACTGTATATCCGATGCTTTGGAAGGTATTACCCATTCCATTTGTACTTTGGAGTTTGAAGACCATCGGCCTTTATACGACTGGGTGCTGGATAAACTGGGCACCGCTTGCCATCCGCAGCAGATTGAGTTTGCCCGTTTGCAGCTGGAATACACCATCGTCAGCAAGCGCAAGCTGCTGCAACTGGTTAGCGAAGGCCATGTCAGCGGCTGGAATGATCCGCGAATGCCTACCATCTCCGGTTTGCGCCGGGCCGGTTTTACCCCAGAGGCTATCCGCGACTTTTGCGAACGTATCGGCGTTACCAAAAAAGATTCCTGGATTGAAATGGCGGTGCTGGAAAACTGCATTCGCGAAGACCTCAACGAACGCGCCCCGCGGGCGATGGCGGTATTGCAGCCTTTAAAAGTGGTGATTACTAATTGGGAAGCCGGCAAAACCGAAAGCTACCAAATTGCCAACCATCCGCAAAAACCGGAACTGGGCAGCCGTGAAGTGGTTTTTTCTGCAGAAATTTTCATCGAACAGGATGATTTTGCCGAAAATCCGCCCAAAGATTTTAAACGCCTGATTCCTGGCGGCGAAGTGCGCTTGCGCGGTTCTTATGTCATTAAATGTGAAGACGTCATTAAAGATGAGCAGGGCAATATCATAGAATTGCAATGCAGCTATGATCCCAACACGCTGGGTAAAAATCCGGAAGGCCGCAAAGTCAAAGGCGTCATCCATTGGGTTTCCGTCAGCCATTCCATTGCCGCTGAAGTGCGCTTGTATGATCGTTTGTTCAGCCATCCACAACCGGACACCCTGGATAATTTTCTGGATGGTCTCAACCCCAACTCCCTGCAAATTCTCAGCAATAGTCGGGTAGAAGCTTCATTAGCCGCTGCTGGTTCAGATACCACTTATCAATTTGAACGTACTGGTTATTTTTGTCTGGATGACCAGGATTCCACCCCGGAAAAGCCGGTATTCAACCGTACCGTTACCTTGCGCGATAGTTGGGGTAAATAAGCCCATGTTTGGCGTTTTGCCGTTAGACAAAACGCCAAATACTCTCAAAGTTTAGGTGGATTGCCGGACGGTAATCGACCCACCTGCTTAGGCAGTGTTAAATCCAGTGTGGCCGCGTTCTCGGCTGTTTGGCAGGTGCTAGCTCGCTTTTGTCCATTCTACATGGCTTAGTTGTTTGACAACAAGGGCTTGCTGGGCTATGTTGTACGGAAAATGTGGCTTTGTCGGGCTGCAACTCGGATAAATCCCGGTTTTTATTTGCCATAGGAAGCCTATGCCCAGTAGTCCGCCCAAGGTTTTTATTTCGGCTGCCAGCGGTGATTTGCGTAGCTGGCGCGGTATTGTCAAGGATGCCCTGTTAAACATAGGCTGCCATCCGGTGGAACAAAGCAATTTTCCCCCGGATTACCGTTCGGTGCGCGATATGCTGTACGACAAAATCAGTGACTGTCATGCGCTGATTCACATCGTCGGCTGCCGTTACGGGGCCGAACCGCCGCCCAAGGACTTGCCCGTCGGCCAGTTGCGACGTTCCTATACACAAATGGAATACGACATAGGCCGGGAATTACAACGCAAACGCGGTGATCAACGCTTTCGGGTCTATGTCTTTGTCTGCCCTGCCGATTTTCCTTACGACAGCCCGCACGCCGAAGATGCGGCGGAAACTGAAACCCAACGCGAATTACAACTTGCCCACCGCCGCGCCATTCTGGAAGTCGAATACCTGTACTATACACCAGCAGATATACAGGCCTTAAAAGACCTAGTGCATACTCTGCGCGAACAAACCCTGCATCTGCAAGCCAAACACCAGTTTCGACAACGCATCTTGTTAGGCCTTGTCGGTCTGCTGCTATTGAGTTTATTGGGCGGTGTTTATACGCTTTACACAAAATTGCCCGGTAATACTGCAGACGCCGTAGTGAACAAACTGGATGCAGATGGAGTTGCTGCGCGCTTGCGCGCCGATATCAATGCCCGTTTTGAGCGGGATGCTTCCCAAGCTAGGTTGCAAGCGGGGAACTGGCAGGCCATCCGTAATCTGGAGCAGCAACGCGATTTAGCGCTGGCTAAAGTGGCGGACGTTATTACTACCATTCAACAAGGTCTGGCCGGTAATCCCGACCCCATCTTTCGCGAAGCCGCCGCATTACTTGAACAAGGCGGAGCGGAAGCGGCCTTATCCTACCTGGAAAGCCATAAAATCGATTTACTGGCTCAAGTTGAACAAGCTCATGCTCAAGTCCAGGCTGCACAGGAAAAACTCCAACAAACACTGCAGCCAATTTTATTGCAAGCAGGGTTATTCAAAACCCGGCAGCAATGGGACGAGGCTTTAAAGCTGCAACAAAATGTGGCTGAAAATGCGCCGCACTGGTTTAAAGCCCGTGTCGAGCTGGGGGCAATGTTATTAAAACTGGCTCACTATCCGGCCGCTGAAATTGAATTAAATGCCGCGATGAGTTTGGCGCATATAGATGATGAGAAGGCTATTGCGCTGAACAATCTTGCTCAGTTGTTACAGGTCACCAATCACCTTAGTGAAGCTGAACGCTTGATTAAACAGGCAATAGCGATAGACGAAAAAAACTATGGTGCCGAGCATCCTGACGTTGCCATCGGCCTTAATAATCTAGCTGAATTGTTACAGGCCACCAATCGCCTTAGTGAGGCTGAACCCTTGATGAAACGGGCCTTAGCGATAGACGAAAAAAACTATGGGCCAGAGCATCCTGATGTTGCAACCGATCTCAATAATCTCGCCCAGTTGTTACTGGCTGCCAAGCGCCTAGGTGAAGCGGAACCCTTAATCAAACGGGCCTTAACCATAGATGAAAAGCACTATGGGGATGAACATCCTAATGTTGCTCGCGATCTCAACAATCTTGCCGCTTTGTTACAGCTTACCAATCGCCTTAGCGAAGCTGAACCTTTGATGAAAAGGGCATTAGCCATAGACGAAAAAAACTATGGAGCGCAGCATCCCAATGTCGCCCGTGACCTCAATAACCTCGCCCAGTTGTTACAGGACAATAATCGTCTGAGTGAAGCTGAATCGATGATGAAACAAGTTTTAGCGATAGACGAAAATAGCTTTGGAGCCGAACATCCTGAGGTTGCCATCGATCTAAACAACCATGCCAAATTACTAAAAGCCTTAAATCGCCTCAGTGAAGCCGAACCATTACAGCAACGGGCAGTATTTATTCTGTTAACTTTTACCCGCAACACCGGCTATGCGCATCCGGGTTTACATAAGTGTGTCGATAATTACCGCAGCTTACTGCAAGCCATGAAACAGCCTGCCGCCAAAATAGATGAAAAACTGCAAAACCTGGTTGCCACGGTCGGCTTTAACCCAACCGAATGGCAAGCATTGCAGCCCAAACTCGCCGGGCCAGGGTAAGGATTACCTCGATCCTATCTGCTGCAAAAAACCTGTCTGGCAATTGATGGGTGCTTGTTTATGTTCAAAGCGGTAAGATGAGTTTTAAATAGTGTTATTTAGATCAATATTGTTGATTTAAATTTAACCTTTACCAAACTGGAAGCCGTTATGACTGCGCAACTTGAAATTCTGCTCGAAAAAATAAAACAGCTGGAAAATGAACTCATTGAAGAGTTGCAGAAACAGGAAGCAGAGTTTTTATTCAAGATATCAGAACAACGGATTTATTTTGAAAAAAATGTGCTTATTCGTCACAAAGAATATGCCAAACGCTTACTTAGCTATCTGCGTGATGCACCCCTATTGCATATTGTCAGCGCCCCATTTATCTGGATGTGTATTATTCCATCATTATTTCTGGATGCGGTGGTTAGCCTGTATCAATGGGTTTGTTTTCCAATTTACCATATTCCAAAAGTAAAACGTCGGGATTATATTGTTTTTGACAGACGATACCTGGCTTATCTGAATTTAATTGAAAAAATTAATTGTGCTTATTGCAGTTATTTTGTGGGCTTAATCGCTTATGTTCAGGAAATTGCTGCGCGTACCGAGCAATTCTGGTGTCCGATTAAACATGCCAGACATTTAAAAACCTTACACAGCCGCTATCAGAAGTTTGTGGCTTATGGCGATGCGGAAAAGTATCGCACTAATATCGAATTAGTCAGGCGTGATTTCAATGACTTGTAGAGCTGATTATTTTGCCTGTTGTTACACCGGAAGATGGATGGCTCAGTTTTTAAACAGGTAATTAGCTTCCAACGATGCGCCTGCTGATATAGTTGCAGTGTTTTTAGCCTCTTGACCCAGGTCTGCAGCTAAACTAACATATTGTTTCATCAATATTCTTATCCGGTTATGGCTGGATAAGAACCAACTGCGTGAGTTTCATGTCTCAATTCAACGCCCTTCTGACCCATCTTGAGCAGCAAACCGGCCACAGCCTGCAAAATCATAGGCTCAGCAGTGTCGGCGGCGGTGATATTAATAGTGCGTATAAACTGCAAACTGCAAACTTAACCTGGTTTATTAAACTCAATCATGCCGGACTGTATGATATGTTTGCCGCTGAGGCCGCCGGTTTGCAGGAGCTGGCGGCCAGTGCCAGCGTCAGAGTGCCGCAACTGATCAGTGTCGGCCAATTTGGCCAGCATGCTTATCTGGTGCTGGAATTTATCGACTTGCGGCCTTTACACGGCGCCAGTGCCGGCCTTTTTGGCGAACAACTGGCGCTTTTACACAGGCAAAAACAGGCTTATTTTGGCTGGCAGCGCGATAACACCATAGGCTCTACTCCGCAGCATAACCCCAAATATCCGGATTGGCTGAGTTTCTGGCAACAGCAGCGTTTGGGCAAGCAATTGCAGTTTGCCGCCGCCAATGGTTACGGCGGCAATTTGCAAAAGCAGGGGGGAAAATTAAACGCCGGTCTGGCGGCTTTATTCCGCACTTACCAGCCACAGGCTTCTTTGCTGCACGGCGATTTATGGGGCGGCAATGCCGGGGCCGATCAACATGGGGTTCCGGTGATGTACGATCCGGCCTGTTATTACGGCGACCGGGAAACCGATCTGGCTATGACCGAACTGTTCGGCGGTTTTGGGCCGGATTTTTATGCTGCCTATCAAGCTCACTGGCCGTTGGATGCCGGCTATCCGGCCCGAAAGACCTTGTACAACCTTTATCACATCCTCAATCACCTCAATCTGTTCGGCAGCAGTTATCTTGGTCAGGCCAATAATATGATACAACGGCTGTTATCTGAATTAAGCTAATGAATTTACAAGAAAATAGGTTAAAATGGCAAGGATGATTCAGTCTAATGTTGCTGATCTTGTTTAAACAAGTAATTAGCTGCCAATGATGCGCTGCACTGCGGTTAGCATATTCTGTAACGGCCTGTTTTTTAACAGATACTTGGGCGAAGAATAGGGCGTAGGATGTGCTGAACGTAGTGAAGCGCATCAATCGCGAACGATGTGCCGCCTAATATCGACACAGCCTCAGCCCTCATTTTCTGCATGGCTGAGGTTAGGGTTTTGCAATGACTTTATCCAAAGCAAGACATTCCGGGAATTTTCAGCGAAAATAGTCGGTTTGCAATAGTTTCTCTGCGGTTATGTACAAATATGAAGGCTTGCTGATACATCAGAGTCACGATGATCAAGGCATTATTGAAATTGTTGATCTGGCTGGGGTTCGCGCTTTGCATTTCGGCAGCAGTTCGCAGCAAAGCAGTATGCTGCTCAGTGACCCTGATCGCCTGCATGCTTTATATGCCAGGGCCATGATGGCCGGCTTGCTGTTTCATGACACGCCGCACAATGTGTTGATGATAGGTCTGGGCGGCGGCAGTATTGCCAAATTTTTGTTGCAGCAGTTTGCCGACTGTAAAATCAAGGCCATAGAATTCAGGCGTCATGTGCTCAAAGTGGCGCGTAGCCATTTTGGTTTACCGCTGGATGCTCGCCTTAAAGTCAAAATAGGCTGTGGCGCCCAGCATGCTTATCAGGAAAGCCGCGAGCATCAAGAACTTTATGACTTAATTGTTATCGATGCCTATGATGCTGAAGGCATGGCCCCGGAAGTCAGCAGTGCCGGTTTTTTTGACAACTGCCGTACCCTGCTGAGCAGCAAAGGCATGCTGATCATCAATCTGTGGGCCACCGACAAGCCTTTGCTGGAGCAGGTAACCTGGCATCTGGAACGCAGTTTTGCCGAGCGCCTGTTGTTTTTACCGGTTAGAACCAGGGGCAATATTATTGGTTTTGCTTTTGGTCCGCAAAAACCCAAACCCGATCTTAAAGCGCTGCAAACCAAGGCCCGCGACCTGGAGCAGCGTTACCAGCTGGAGTTTCCTAGCTATATGCTGGACATAAAACGCCACAACCACCATACGCTTAATCGAGTAATTAATACGTGAATTTTAACGCCGCCAATATTTTTGGCTACAAAAAATACTGGGCACACCGCTTTGGCCCGGCACCGGAATTACCCATGACGCTGGCAGAAATGCAGCAATTGGGTTGGGATGCCTGCGATATCATCCTGGTGACCGGTGATGCTTATGTCGATCATCCCAGCTTTGGTATGGCGGTGATCGGCCGGGTGCTGGAGGCGCAGGGCTTTCGGGTGGGCATTATTTCCCAGCCAGACTGGCACAGTGCCGCCGATTTTAAAAAACTGGGTCAACCCACGCTGTTTTTTGGGGTAACCGGCGGCAACATGGATTCCATGGTCAACCGCTATACCTCGGATAAAAAAATCCGTTCCAATGATGCTTACACTGCCGACGGCGCTGCCGGCAAACGTCCGGATCGGGCGGTTAATGTCTATGCCCACCGTTGCCGGGAAGCCTTTCATAATGTGCCGATTATCATCGGCGGCATAGAAGCCAGTTTGCGCCGGATTGCCCATTATGATTACTGGTCGGACAAGGTGCGTAAATCCATTTTGCTGGATTCCAAAGCCGATCTGCTGGTTTACGGCAATGCCGAACGCCAAATTGTCGAAATCGCTCATAGGCTGGCGCGTGGTGAAACCATCCACGATTTAAAAGGCATCCGTGGCACGGTGCATTTTGTTAAACAAATTCCGCAAGGCTGGATGGAAAAAGATTCCACCAGCATAGACAAACCCGGCCCGGCTATCAGTCATCAAGACCCATATCAGGCTGAACCTGCTTGCGACAGCAAACCGGCTGAACTGGCGGAAAATGAACAGGTGTTGAGCTTTAAACCCATCGCCAACCGCCAGCGCGCCCAGACCGTGATCCGCTTGCCGGATTATGAAGCGGTTAAGGACGACCCGATTCTTTATGCTCATGCGTCCAGGGTAATGCACGGCGAAACCAATCCCGGTAACGCCCGCGCCCTGATTCAGCGCCACAATGGCCGCGAAGTGTGGATCAACCCGCCGCCTTATCCCTTAACCACTCCGGAAATGGACGGGGTGTTTGATCTGCCATACTCCCGGTTGCCGCATACGGTTTATGGACAGGCCAATATTCCGGCTTTTGAAATGATTCAGCACTCGGTGCTGATCATGCGCGGCTGTTTTGGCGGTTGCAGTTTCTGCTCGATTACCGAGCATGAAGGCCGGATTATTCAGAACCGTTCCGAAGAGTCGATTTTGAAAGAAATTGAAGCTATCCGCGACACTTCGCCCACCTTCACCGGCCATATTTCCGATTTGGGCGGCCCTACCGCCAATATGTATCGGTTGGCCTGCAAAGACCCGGAGATCGAAGCGTCCTGCCGCAAACCGTCCTGCGTGTATCCCGGCATTTGCCATAATCTGAATACCGATCAAACCCCGTTGATCAAGCTGTACCGGCGCGCCCGCAGCATACCCGGTATCAAGAAAATCTTTATCGCTTCCGGCCTGCGCTACGATATTGCCGTGGAAAACCCCGAATACGTCAAGGAACTGGTAACTCACCATGTGGGCGGCTATTTAAAAATTGCCCCGGAACATACCGAAACCGGGCCGTTGTCGAAAATGATGAAGCCGGGCATGGGTAGTTATGATCGCTTCAAACAGATGTTTGATAAATACTCCAAAGAAGCCGGTAAAGAGCAGTATTTAATCCCTTATTTCATTGCCGCTCATCCCGGCACGGAAGATACGGACATGCTCAATCTGGCGCTGTGGCTGAAACGTAACGGCTTCCGCGCCGATCAGGTCCAGGCCTTTTTACCTTCGCCGATGTCGATAGCTACAGCCATGTACCATTCCGGCAAGGACACCTTGCATAAAGTGGCGCGTAACAGCCCGGATATTGCCATCCCTAAAGGGATTAAACAGCGCCGTTTGCACAAAGCCTTTTTGCGTTATCACGATCCGAAAAACTGGCCGCTGTTGCGTGATGCCTTAAAAGCCATGGGCCGCGCCGATTTGATCGGTAACGGTAAACAACATCTGATTCCGGCCTTTCAGCCCGGCGACACCAGTAGTGCTCAGCATCGTTCCCCGGGTAAATATCAGCGTTTTAAAACCAAATATACCGGTGCTAAAACCGGCCCGGCGCCGCGTAAAGCCAAAAACGCTTAAGCGCGCCGGCCCGGCACACAAGCGTGTTTAGCCTTGAGCTATACATGGTAATATATATCATCTTTAACACCAAAGCCGCGCCGGAAACGGTAAGAGGCGGCTCCTGCCAGTGGAAATTTGGCTTATTTTTGTTTTAATTGTTATCAACGGCATTTTTGCCATGTCGGAAATGTCGTTGGTATCGTCAAGGAAAGCCCGTTTGCAAAAACTGGCGGGCGAGCGTCGAGCCGGAGCCAAATCGGCTCTTAAATTACATCAGGAACCATCCAGATTCTTGTCCACCGTTCAGGTAGGTATTACCCTGGTGGCTATCCTTAGCGGTGCCTTGGGCGAAGATGCACTGGTTAAACCGCTCTACCAGCAATTTATTGCCATCCCCCAAATCGCCCCCTACGCAGAAACCACGGCTCGGGTGCTTACCGTGATTATCATTACTTATTTCTCGGTAGTGGTGGGGGAATTGGTGCCCAAGCGTTTGGCATTACTCAGTCCGGAAGCCATTGCCATTTTCGTGGCCAGACCCATGAATTTTCTGGCAGCTATTGGCAGCCCCATCGTCTGGTTATTATCCTCATCCTCTACATTTCTGCTCTGGCTGCTGCGCGCCCACCGCCAGCCGCAAGCCACCATCACCAACGAAGAAATCAAGCTGCTGATGGAAATCGGCTCAGAATCCGGGGTTTTCCACGCCAGTGAAGGCAAGCTGGTCAACAATATCCTCAAGCTGGATGAACAGCGGGTAGGGGCTATCATGTCGCCGCGCAAAGATATCTTTGTGATTGATCTGGCTGATCCTGATGCCGAGGTGCGTAGCAAAATTGCCCATTGCGAATATGCCAGAGCGGTGGTTTGTGAAAACGGCCTGGAAAACGTGCTGGGTATTCTGCATCTGAGCGATTTGCTGAAAACCGTGCTGAATGGCACTGATTTTAATATCAGAAAAAGTCTGCGACCACCCTTGTATGTGCCGGATTCCATGAGTCTGGTGCAGTTGCTGGAGTTTTTTCGGGCCGTGCATGCCGACTTTGCCCTGATTGCCAATGAATACGGTGAAACCGAAGGCCTGGTGACTTTAAGCGATGTATTGACGGCCATTGTCGGCGATTTGCCCACTCTGGAATCCTCGCTGGATCCGGATGTGGTGCAGCGTGCGGACGGTTCCTGGCTGGTCGATGGCGGCCTGTCCATTAAACGGCTTAAATCGGTGATCGGTGCCAATACCTATTTTCCTGGTGAGCAGGACAACGCTTATAATACGGTGAGCGGCTTCATTCTGTTTCAGTTGGAAAAAATCCCCAGGGTGGCTGATAATTTCGCCTATGGCGACTGGTATTTCGAAGTGGTGGATATCGACGGTATCCGCATCGATAAAGTCCTGATCAGCCACAAAGGCCCTGTCGATCTGGAAGCCTAGTGGTACGCCTATTTTATATTCACGGATGAACTTTACCCATTGGCCGCCGGGGTATCCTGTCAAAGGACGCCGTGAATATATCCCTATAGGCTTTCTACAGCATCGCTGCAGTAGAAACCTCTGCCAGGACACCTCGGCAGCCAATCAAGTTAGCCGTCAAAATAAGATTGGCCAACTTCTAGGCCACCACCCATAATTACCCAGCGGAGCGAATTTGTCCTCTCAGTTAACTGACAGCCGCATGATCATGCGATGTGTGGCTTATAAAAACGGCATCAGCCAGGGCGATCTGACCATAGCACAGATCAGTGAGGTACTTCAGCAGGAACATACCTTTGTCTGGCTGGGCTTACTTGAACCGGATACCCAATTGCTGGGCCAAATCCAGGAAGAATTCGGTCTGCATGAGCTGGCCATAGAAGATGCCTGTTCCGCTCATCAGCGCCCCAAAATCGAAGAATATGGTGACTCCCTGTTCCTGGTTTTGCACACTGCGTTAATGGAGGAGGGCGCGCTTAGCTTTGGTGAAACCCATTTATTTATCGGCAACCGGTTTCTGGTGACCGTCAGGCATGGCGCATCGGTACGGCTTAATAAAGTCCGCGCCCGCTGCGAAGCCAATCCCGGTCAGCTGGCCAAGGGCCCCAGCTATGCCCTGTACGCCATCATGGATTATGTGGTTGATAACTATATGCCGGTGGTGGAAAGCCTGCAGGAGCGCTTCTATATCCTGGAGCAGGCCATTTTTGATCAACGCCCCAGCCGGCAAACCCTGGAGGGTTTGTACGAGCTAAAACGCGAATTGCTCAAAGTTCACGCCGCCATCGTACCCTTGATCGACATCTGTAACGAACTGATCCGCTTCCACAACGGCATCATCAGCAAAGACGTGCGCATCTACTTCCGCGACATTGCCGACCATATCAAGCGCATCGATCAAGCCATAGACGCCACCCGCGAAATGCTGATCGCCGCCATGCAGGTACATTTGACCCTGGAAACCGTCAGACAAAACGAAGTGGTAAAAGGTCTGGCCGGCTGGGGCGCGATACTGGCCATCCCCACCATGGTATTCAGCTGGTACGGCATGAATTTTAAATACATGCCGGAACTGGAGTGGCGCTACAGTTATCCGGCGACTGTGGGTTTGGTGGCTTTGGCCAGCCTGTTGCTGCATCGGCGTTTGAAGCGGCGGGGTTGGATTTGAGGCTATGTCCCGGTTCAGGATATAGCCGGCTTATCAGTCGCAGCCACTTGCAGTTGAAAACCCAAGGCGTTAATCACGTTTAAAATAGTGGCAAAACTGGGATCACCTTGTCCTTAAAGGGGGTTTATACAAACTCTTCCGGCCTAAGCCAGTATCTTTGGCAAGCATGGGTCATGCTGTGAGCTAGGGCAGTTTGGCAATAAATGCCGGATCATTGTCACTTCCGCAAAACAGGCCACTGAACTGAACAAAAACCAAACTTCGTAACGGGCACCGTGCAGCGCCTACCATTGACAAACTCGTTCGGCTTCATAGATAACCACTTTATTATTATAAATCGTCCATAAAAACTGGATTTTGATTAAGGTGAGCAAATAGCTTCATTCCTTCTATTATCCTTTGCTTTGTTCCGATTTTATCAGAGAAATCTAAATAGTCTCGCCAACTCCAATAGAGTTCTCCAAGTTGTGTGGCAACGAGACGGCGAACAAGTTGACTAGGAAATTTTTCCTGCACGGCTAAGTATTGAAGGCCATCGGTGTCTCGCAAGTAAAGGTATTGCTGTGTAGGTGGTATTTTAGTTATGTCGAGGAGATTATCAGTTTGGGTAAAGTTAATACCTGCATGTGAAAATGCCGATAGTAATGGGTAATCGAAAGGGATTATATGTAGATGTGCGTGCTCAACGCATCCAGCATGACCTTTTGCTTCTGATCCAAGCCCGTGCTCACATATTATTGCGGCTTTTCCTGTTTCGTTGTTCAAAGTTGTGACAACTGCACTAACAACTTGTTCTAATTTTTCGGACAAATCTCGCCAAAGTATTGATAAAGAGTGTTCGTGTAAGCGTGGTATAACTAAAGCATGACCAGCCGTAATTGGAGCAACATCAAGAATGACCAAGAAGTTCTCAGTTGACGCTACAATTTCAGATAAACCGTAAGCGCTTAATAAAGCGCGTACTCCCCCTATCTAGCAAAATCAGTATTTTTTAAATTCCAAGGCAACAGGGCTTCAATTTTTTCAACGGTATCGGCATAAGGCAATGCCTTGAGTACATGGGTTAAATAGGCGCAGGGTTCCAAGCCATTGGCTTTTGCTGTTTCAATTAGGCTGTAATGAATCGCGCTGGCCTGTGCGCCTTTTGGAGTATCAGAGAAGAGCCATGCTTTGCGACCCATTACAAAGGGGCGAATGGCGTTTTCAGCAAGAATATTGCTAATGTTCAGCTCCCCATTCGAGCAATACACCATCAGCTTATCCCATTGGTTGCTCATGTAAGTCATGGCCTTGCCCGTTAAACTATCCTTAGGCACTTTGTGTTGATTGTCGTCCAAGTACGCTCTCAGTTTCTTCAAAACCGGCAGGCTTCTTTTGCAGCGTTGCTGGAATCTTTCAGCGGCACTCAGAGTTTTGATTTGCCGCTCAATCATATAGAGTGTATTGATTAAACTCAGCATGTGATCGGCTTTGCTGGCTTTATGCTGCTTGCCTTTCTTGGGTTTGGGCTGCGCATCTTGAGCTTCTTTAAATTTACGGCGCGCATGATCCCAACAACCGAGCTGGATGATATGATTGATAATACAGGCGGCATTGTAAGCGGCATAACCATCGGTTTGCAGATAACCCGAAAAGCCCTCCAGCAAGCGCAACGGCACCTCCTGGCTGCGGGTCGGATCATATTCAAATAACACACTGGGTTGACCAGGCGTGCCGCCCAGCGTCACCCACATGAATTTATCCGAGGTGGCCGGTCGCCCCGGTTCTTTAAGAACCTGCACTCGGGTTTCATCGGCCATGATGATGTTACCAGCCAGTTGATGATCCCGAATAAGGTTAATCAAAGGTTGCAGCGTTCTAGCCAGTGCGATGACCCAGTTGGCCAGTGTGGCTCTTGAGAGTTCGCCGCCATAACGGGCTAAGATGTTTTCCAGCCGATACAGCGGCAAGCCATCGCAGTATTTGTAGATGATTACATTACACATTAAATCAATGCTGCCCATCGCGCCTGGAACAGGATGTTTGGGCAGAGCAGCGGCAATAATACGGCGTTGTGTTTCAGCTTGAGCAGGCTCCAGAAACACCGCTTTTTCCTGCATGTATTCTAAAACCCGCACTTGGGCAGGGATGATGTCTAATTCTTCTTTAACTTTAGTAAAGAAGGTTGTAATTGCACCGGCTTTTTCTTCATCGCTCAGTGTGATAAAGATTTGCTTTCTCGGTAAGTGGCTGGCAAATGGTTTGCGACCAGGTTTTGGCTTAGGTGGATTGGGCTCAGAAGCTTCTGATTCAACGCTCGAATCAACAGCCTCTACTGTGTCAACGGCTGCATCCGTTGCGGCTTCAAGCTCAACCGTGGCCTCGACTTCGGCTTCATCAAATAATGAAGTTTGCCCGGACTGCTCACTTGAGGGCGCAAAGCGTTTGATTTTGGATAAACGCAACGCTTCTTCTAACAACTGTATACGTTGATTGAGCGTAGCAATCACTTCTGATTTAAGCTCAACGGCCTGTGTTAATTCATCCACTCGTTGCGCTTTTTCAAGCAACTCGGCGAGCATCTCGGGCAACAAAATAGCCGAGTGTTCATCGTGTTCTATGCTAGAAAAGTGGGATAAAATCATAGGCTTATTATACCTGAATTCAAGCCAAAAAGCAGGCGTTTTTCCTTAAAAAACAGACTCATAATGCCGATTTTTATGGCCTTTCATCACGCTAATATCGTAGCCATCCAGCAGCCAATTCAATTGCTGTCCCGTTAACGTCAACAATGCCTCTTCACCCTTCGGCCACTTGAACTTATCCTCGACCAAGGTCTTGTAATAAAGCACAAAGCCCGTATTTTCCCAGAACAAGCATTTGATTTTAGTACGCTGCTTATTGGTGAACGCATACAGTCCGCCATCAAACGGATTATGGCCGAGTTCGCACTCAACAATTGCCGCCAACCCGCGATGGGATTTACGAAAATCAATGGCCTGTCGGTAAAGATAAACCTCTGTCAGCTCTAAAGAGGGGCGCATAATGCAAGTCACCGTAACACCTCTATCAATTGCTGAATCAAAGCCATATTATTCTGAGAAATCCCAATCAATTGTGTACCATCCCGGAAGCACAATGACAAACTTGGCGATGAGGGCATGGCGATAGGTGCAGCCACTTGGACACGGGTAAATCCAGTCGCTTTACGTTCAGTGTCAACCGGTTCGCAATCGATCAAAAATTTGCGCTTCCAATAACTCAACTGGTGGGTATGCAGCGCTTGCTGGCGGCAGTAGTTTACTTGGGACAAGCCAGACGCTTGCCATTGCGCGACGTGCCTTTGCCAAAAATCGTGACCGGTCTTGTTTTCTATTGATGCCATTGGTAATCCCCAAAATAATATCGATGGGAAATTCTGACATGGTAGGCTGGGGGGTGGGAATTACGCGGAAAATTGAGCGCTTACGATAAACCCGAGTCACTGCCAAAGAAAAAAGAAAATCCATCACTTGAAAGGTTGTTGCCCGGATGACATAGTTGGCATTTAATATTCATGAATACTCCTTGATTTCAAGTTCCCCAGATTCTTTTTGTATACAGAAAACGTGAAACTCAATTTTCTTTTCTTCGCAGTTATGCCGAACTTCATCAAGATTTTCTTCGCGAATCAAAAAACTGACAATTCGATTTATCTTAATTTCATTTTCTCGTAACTCTGCAATACACTTGAGCGGGGTAAAACCGGTGGCTGTAAAATCGTGCAAAAAAATAGAGTGTTCTCCTCGAATGCAGTATCCCTTAATACGACTGTTGTTAGTAGCATTGAGGTCGACTATCGTCGGCTTAATTTGCATTTCCGCTAATGTTGCAGCAAGAAGCTTTAAATCAAGTTTATTGTGTATTGCAACCCGCGTCGCACAGGGTTCATCTTTACAACTGGGATTTAAATGCAACTGTTTCGCAACAAATCGCGCAAATGTTGCACTTAATTTATCGAGATGATTTTGAGTAATTTGATTTATATCAATAAAATTTGTTAATGTAGTGAGATGATTTGGCTGTCCAACTATCCGCTCACCGTTTACTCTGTAGTTTTGAAGAAGTTTTGTTAGTTGTTTGGATGTCAGTGCTGCAATATTATGTTTGCTAATTCGCTCATACATAGCTTTTGCAAGTAAGGGACGCAGACAATCAGCTTTAAGGTACATTTTTCCATGCCGTAGGTCACAGACAGCCTGTTCAAAGTCTTCCGATGTATGTAGAAGAAGACTATTAATGCATTGCTCAGCGATAAGGCTTAATTCATCTTGGGTCGGGTTTTCAGGGGAGAAAATTCTATTGATTCCAGACAGGTCAGTTGGAATATCAGTTTTACCAATTTGCACGAGAAGAGTTTTACGGCGGCCTAAGTATCCTGCGAATAATCCGTATTCAAAAAGGACATTATCCCTTATTGCGAGTGAATCTTCACCTCGTTTAATTAGTAGATCATCAGGGGTAGCTACAAAGATGGCAAAACATGCTTGGTGTAATAGTGAAAATAGTGATTCAAGAAAAGACTCACCAGGACGAGCAACATCCATATGCCACCAAGCAATAACGTCGAAAAGAGCATTTTCGGCGGCTACTAATTCGATTTTTTGTGCATAATGCTTCGCTTCACTTGAAGATCCAATAAAAAGTGTGAATGCCTTTTTGCTCGCCATTTACCTGTTCCATTCAAATTGATAAGCGTAATGATCAAGGTCATGAGCGTTGCGCGGCTTTATTGCGCAGCCTAAGGTTAGACCTCGCATGGATTCGGTCGTTGTCGGGCCGAACAATACCTTTATTTGCACGATTGGGTGCGACATAGGCCATCGATATCAAACACTGAGGAGTTAGCAATTTCGGCTTCCAACTTAAGCCGGGACAGTTTTCAAAAACAATGGGTTATGAATAGTCCGCTCCCGCCCCTTTCTTGGCAGCGGAAGCTCGCCCATTTCAGCAACCAACCATAAAAACAAATCAGGAAACGTTTGACCAAACAAGCGCATTGCCGCTGTTGTTCCATCAGTCCGTTTGAGTCCGTAGTTATGAATCACTGTCAATGCCCTCAGGCGTTTTTCGGTCAAGCCACGGCCATTGTGATACATCTGCGACAGATAACCATTACGCCCCTCGACGGCGGAAGAACTGCGATGAAAGTTCCGCGCCATCCACTCTGCCCATTCCAACCAGCGTTGCAATTCGCTTTCCGACAGGGTTGCTGTGAAAGCATCAGTCTGTAAATGCTGCGCGGCTTGCTGCCAAGCCTGACGGTATTTTTCCCTTTGCCTGGGGTTTTGGGTTTTGAGCAGTTGCTGATGCCAGTACACCGTTGGTAACAGGGCATGAATCAGCCAGTAGTGCGTTGCCTCATCCACCGAAAGACCGGCTAGAATTTCCATGACCCATAGCCACCAGGTTTCTACATTGGACGCTAAGTCATTCAATTGATTACGAAACTTATTTATGGTCTGTTTTATGTCAGCAATAGATTGCGATTGCGCGATTTTTTCAAACGCCTGAGCGCGTTTTTCCAGACTGAAAGTCACCTGTTCCGCCCGATTGATTTTCTGGGTTTCTAACGAAAACGGATGAACATCTTCGGCAATGCTGGCCAGATTTTCGTGATAATCGGCGCGTGTTTCCTGTATCTGTTTATAGGCTCGTTCTGCATCAACGACCTGCACCAATTCGGCGAGGTTGTTGTCCGGTTTCTTTTTCAATAGCGCCTCAGCCGTTTCCAGTTGAGTTTTCGCTTGTTCGTGCCGCCTTCCCAGCGTTGCACCCAACCATTTGCTGACATCCTGCTGTGCATGAAAAATATCGGCACCTGATTGACAGTCAAACCCGGTAATAGCCAGTTTGATCAAGGCTTTGGCTCGGTCGCTGACGGCGTGGTTGACGTCAATACCCAACTCTTTTAGGCGCGGTATCGCTTTCTCAAACCAAGTATCGAAGCGACGGTCATGGCTGATGTCTTCCAGAATCAAATAACCGGACGACAAGTCCATCAGCACCAGGATGAGAAAATCACCAAAAAATGTTTCATCCATGGCGACTACGGCTGAACGTGTTTGAGCTGAAACGCCGCTTTCACAACGCTGCTGAAATACGGGTAACAGGCTTTCCATCCGGCTCAATTGCTGACGCAATGCCGATGAAGATATGCCCACATGCGTGTCAATGCGAATCAGCTTGAAAAATCGCGACAACTTGTCGGCTCCAACATGGCACTCCATGCCAAAACTGTACAGAACCGCAACCATCAATAGTTTCAACCAGGCTTCGCCTGCTTCGGTTTCCCATAGGGCAGATTCGGGATATTGATGGCGTCGGGCTTGCGCTTTTTGGTGCCGATGGACGCTACTTTTGGATCGATTGACCAGCACCGCCAATTGTCTAAGACTTTTCTTGCCACGGGCTACCAGTTCATTGATAATCGAGCGGTTCGTTGCACGGATTCCTTGTGTCGTTTTGTTTTTTTAGTCATTAACTCATGATACAGGACTGTGCGGCGAACGCTTGATTTTGTCCCGGTTTAAGTGGGTAGCCTGTTTTTGCTTGTAGCTCCTGTTCTGTTGACGCCATTGCCAGACAAGATATACTTGTTAAAATTAATATTTTTCCAATAGATTTCATTTTTTATTGTCCTCTTTTTTATTAAAAGTGTTGAGACATCAGGTAGCTTTAGCTATTCCTGAACTCGTACAATTATTTCGTCTCCTTTTTCTTCGATACCAATTCTTATTTCATTACCAGTATCAAGAATCGCCGTGGCTTGATAGAAGCCATCAGATATTTTTTCGTCTATCTTTACGGCTTTGCATTTTGCAGCAGCTCTAAATGCGCCAGGGCCTGAATTTTCCAATTGCCAAACAAGTTTAGTTACTATAGGGCAGGCCGCTTGTTCAATATCGCTTTCATGTGATCCAATATTTATTCCCATTGAAATAATAATAGAAATAAAAAATGCGACAAGCCAAGACCAGAAATAGTTCTTTTTCTGATTAAGAAGCCCCGCTCTTTTCCAAATGTAAACTGGAAATAATAAAAAAACCCATCCGATACCAGGGGTTTTATGGCCAGCCGCCTTTAGTTTTCTCATGTCAAAAAAACATAATATATTACTTAGCAGGCCATATAAAAAAATCCATCCACTGTCAGTTATTATTCCTAATAAAACTCCAACAATCTGCACGACAACTACTAACCAAATATATGTATTATCTATATCATTTTCTATTAATAATTTATGAAATCGCAACGCATTATCTTTGAATTTATTTCCTGCATTACTATCGATAAGTGGCGGTGGTAAATTGGATTCATTTTTAAAATGATCTAACAATTCTGTTTCACTGGCTGTTTTCCAATCGCCTTCACCACCCCAAACTTTGGTGTATTTATTGATTTTTCCACTTGCAGATAAAACTTGCATATCTTGCAATGTTATAGGTCCAATTTTTTCGTTTTTTACCGCGTAATACCAGTTGTCATTTTTATCAGTCACATCCTTCTCCTTTTTATGGCTTACAATTTTTGTGTTATTTTAACTACTAAATTTTCGGAGTCCATTGCGTCAATATGTTGTAAAATTGTAGCTTTGAACTCCATGCTTGTAGAAAAACTATAATTGGCACTATATTTAAACTACCCAATTATCACAAGCATCTATTACATCATTTATCTCGAAGCTGAGAGCAGGACGTTGTTTGATTATGGTGACGACTACAGGTTTCAAGAAAAAGTTGGCCATTGCTCGGCGTTGATTACCGGCCGCAAACAATACCTCCAGTGTTTTCTGACCGATGACTGTATCCAGGTTGGTGTTGAGGTTATCGATTTCTTCGGCGGTCAGCATGAAAGTGATGGCCAAATACTCCATCTGTATCTGAAGAATGCGCAACATCTTCACCCTATCTTCTTCTATAAGTTTGTTGGCAATTTTGTTCGAAACCGCTGATGCAATTATACCGCCAATGACTCCACCTGCTGTTCGTCCGAAGAAAACTCCTACTGGCCCCATTGGGCTGAATAGGAAGCCACCTGCGACTGAACCTATGACTCCTCCGGCCATGCCAGAGGAGACGACGACAAGATTCTTGAAAAACTGTGCTTGGGAAATTCGCCCACGTATCAATTTAATCATATCAGGGCCTGTAGTAACCGCAATTACTGCAACCGAGGTCACCAAGGTTCCTCTCAATGCTTTATTTATACCTGTCGATGAGACACCCATACCTTTTTGGAGAACGTCGCTAATGGTTGGGGAGAGTTTGCCAACATCAACATGTTCAAGTACGCTTTGTATGGTGGACAACCGATGTAACTGTTGCGTAGTAATAGAGATGGCAAGTGTTTTACCGAATGTATTCCCTGCTTGGATTACTGCGACCCGGAAAGCCTCCTCTTCATCCTTGGTGTTGAGATAGAAAATCAAAGAAGTAATCCCGAAGCTAATACCTCCAGCAACAGCACCAACCACTACACCTTCTGAAATATCATAAAGGATCGATTCAACGGTACCAAACTTAGTGATGTTTTGGGCTTGTGCATAAGTGAGGTGACCCTTGCGAATAAGTTTTTCGGCATCATTGGGGTCGGTTATTCCAGGAACCTTCCCATTCCGGATTTTATTTTCCATGGTCTCAATTGCTTTATTGTACTGATCCCTGGGTACTTCCAACTGCATGGGCTTACCTGTATTATCCACATACCTATACATCCCTTGCTGGCCATCGAAGGCTGCACCTACACTTCGTGCGCCTGTGGCACAGTATTTCGTCTGAATCTGTTGCCCTTGTACAATTCGATCTGCACCGTTTTTAGCATTGTCACCGCCGATGATTTGCGCATCTCTTCTCATTAAACGATCAATTTTGTTGTTCCCCTGCTCCGCAGCAAAACCATGCCCCTGGCCACCAGTCGCGAATATCTTATGGTTGTCGTTCCAGGCGTTGGCACCCGCCATCAATACAAAGCCATTGGTAGCCGCTTCCGCCATGAAATTATCAATAGGCTTATTCTTTATAGTCAAACATACATCTTCTGTTTCCTTGCAAACGGTGGAACAATGCCATTCACCGCTGCTACGCTTGTCTACTACCACAGTCATGCCGCAAGAAACGCATGTGTCTAACTGGTCTACATGGCGATAAACGACAAAGTAACGACCATCATCAAAGTGGTAAAAACTTCCAAAATCTAGATTGTGATCTAGGAAGTCCTGTATTTCTGTATTTGGTAAGCCTAGCCAGTTTTCGATGATTGTTTTCAACCCATCTTCGTTATGTCGTAAGTTTTCCGATAATATGAAATATAGTTTGTTCATTCGTGTTTGATACCAAGACGTATTGAAAAGCCAATGGTTTTCATTCAGTACGATTTCTTTTATAGTTCCCTCATTAATTAACTTGGCGGCGATGCCTTGGAATATGGTCTTAACATCCTCATCGTTTAGTATGTTTTCTTTCGTAATTTCCTGTAGATAGGCGCTAGCGTTTAGCTTTTCGCTGTTGTTGAGCTTGTCATATATCGACTTACTGATGGTTTTCATACCGTTTTCTTGCGATATAGCATAAAACTGCACAAGAACGGCTACGGCATAGTAAGCCAATCCGGTATACCACGCGATTTTCGACGACCAGTCTAAATAGTTAAAAATGCGCCCCATACTTGCGGATACTACTAGCAAAAAGAATCCTGAGAAAACGTACATATAAAACTCGGAGCGTTTCTTGTGGAATAGTTCTAGGGGTTCACTTCTGAACTTAATCTCATTCTGAGTACGGTGACAGTAAAGCATGCTGACGAACAAACAGGCTGGCAGAGCGAACTTCCAGCTATCAAAACTGAAGCTGTCTATATAGGGATTAAAATCGAAGTCAAAGGCATTTATTTCAGTTTGAATATCTAAGAATCCCCAAATAAAAAACAAAGCCCAAGTCGTGATGGTTAAGAAAATGCTAATCAATGCACGTATATGTAGTGCGGCACAGAATCTTTCAAAAATGAAGCCTAAGAGTATCAGCGGCCCCACACTAATACCTAAAACTATGAAAGGTATAGCTTTAATAAAAGTAAATATGAGTTTGGCAAGTTTTTTGATAATAGCGATAGCAATAATGATCACTATGATGGTTAAGATAATCCACAACATGCTGAAAAATATTTATGTAGTATGCAACTAAGGCAATAATGTTTTAGTTAAGAGGGTATGTGTGGTTCTGGTCAAGCCCCTCGATATTTTTATAATTGTTGTGAATCAAGGCTATCCACTTAAGTCGGGACAACATACATAATCGTAGGAGCTGGCCATGCCCGCGAAGGGGCTTGGTATCATCCTCTTCGCGGGCATGGCCAGCTCCTACAGTAGTTCTGCCGCTCTTTTAGGAAAAACGAACGCCTAGTTGTCCCGGCTTAAGTTGGTAGCCGCAATTTCTAACTGGTTATTAATCTATTATCAATATGTTTATCACGAAACCTGGATTGCAACAATAAATTTTTGAACGCGCCTCCATATATCATCCAGACAGCGCCGGAAGCTGAAATTGGTGATTGTCATGTTGACTGTTACAGCATCATCGCCCGCTTACCAAATAAGACAACAAACGAATGCGTTGCAATGATCTGTTGAACTCACCGCGGCCTTTTTTTGATTTCGCGTTCCATCTTCAAGCGCTCATTTTCTTTTCTCAAGCGGATCAGTTCATCATGATCAGCTAAGCGCAATTTAGATTTTTTGGTTGTCGTCTCGCTTCCCGTGGGTTTTCGTTCAGCCCCACCCAACGACAAAGAACACTTAATGAACTCCCCAGATGGTCGGCAGCTTGCTGATGGGTATAACCTTTATCCAGCACTAGCTTGGCCGCATCTTGTTTAAATTCCAGTCTGTATTTTGGCCGTTTATGATTCTTACTTTCGTTCATGGTCACCTATATTTGCAGTATATAACGTAAGCGCTCTTTTGATCCATCTATCCCTGCTATCCAGAAGCGAAGATCAATCTACATGCCGACACCCAACAGCCTGTTGGGCAAAGCCTTGCATTACCTATCATCGCAATGGCCCAAACTAACGCGTTTCGTCGAAAACGGTGATTGGCCCATCAACAACAATCTCTGCGAAAACGCCATACGCCCCTTCGTAGTAGGACGGCGCAATTGGTTGTTTTGCGATACCGTCGCTGGTGCACATGCCAGCGCGAATCTCTATTCGCTGATTGAAACCTGCAAAGCCAATAGCATTGATCCCTATACCTATCTGGTCGACCTGTTTAAAAAAATACCTTTAGCCAAAAACGCCGAGGACTTCGAAGTTTTGCTGCCTTGGAATCTTTCACCTTCAGTCAACTAATTCTGGTGCTGCGGCTATTATTTTGGTCTTGAAATTTCAATGTGTTATTAAAGAGCGCTTACTATATAACCTGCCTTTAGAAGTGTCTTGTTTAATTAAACACATCAAACCAGTCTTGTCGCTAGTCGCACCAGAGCCAGGAGATAACCACTTATTGGCTATTGAAAAATGAGTTAATCGCTAACCTGATGGGGTTCGGCTACTCATCTCACGGGCTTTTATGTTATTCTGCGCCAAAGTTTTTAAGGAGATTCTATGACTACAGTTACAGTCACAGTCACAGTGGAAGATGGGGTCTGGACTGCTGAATGCGATGCCTTGGGTTTGGTTACGGAATCCGACAGCTATGAAGGTCTTGTTTCTAAGGCGCTTGAAATAGCCCCGGAAATGGCTGCGCTTAACAGTGTTGAATTTGAAAATTTGATGTTGCATTTCGTACATGATTGCCCCGTTGTTCATTTGGCGGCCTAATGGGTTCGTCTTTTTATCCAGAACTTACGAAATTACTTAAAAATTTCAATTGTGAATTCATTAGACAAGGCAAAGGAAGTCACGAAATTTGGCGGAGTCCGATAACAGGTAAGTTCTTTAGTGTTCCCGTGTCTATCAATAAAAAGCCAACCGCAAACGCCATTCTCAAGCAAGCCGGAATTAACCATAGGTTTTAATTTCGTTAAGGAACCCACGCAATATAGAAACTAGGGGAAGATCGCTTTCTCGACTTCCTCTTAGCTTTACGGTATGCGACTAACCTCGACCAAATTCGACCATGAATATTTTTGATCTGATAGATGATCCGCAGATTATAGTCGACCTCTCGCTGAAAGAACTTGCCTACCAACTGTTTCAGGTTGCTCAGCGAAATCTGCAGAACGGTCTTGTTAACCGAAATAAGCAATTCACCGTTAAGTCAACTAGGCTAACGTATTAAACGCACTGCAAGCCTCAAATCACTTCCCACAACGACTATGCGCGGCATTAAAGTCTACTTTCGCAAGCGCTTCTTTTTCCATACATTGCCAGTACGCTACTGGTTTTAATTCTGTTTTGCAGGATGCAGATAGCGGCACTAGGGCGGTTTTGCCGGTTTTGTTGGCTTTTTCCTGTTGTTCAAACTGTTGAGTGGCGCGTAAGCAGGTTTTATAAGCTTCGCTTTGGGTGTCTACCGAGTCAGTATTTGCTTCCTGGGAGATTGTTCTTGAGTGTGATCCGGGTGGAAAGGCATCGGGGGCATTGCTTTGAGCCATGGCTGGCGCTTTGTTGCCGGGGACGACGGCAGTTAATCCTGACCGGCCTGAAATCGGTGCTTCGGCCTGACAAATCATGGGTAAAGCCATGATAAAAATAAATCCTGCAATTAATGCGTGCATGTTGTTGTACCTGTAAGTAGGGTTTTCACGGAAAACGATAGGCAACTATCTGGAAACCAATATATCCCCGATGCTTACGTCAGTCTGTGTGATGCCATACATATTGTATTTGGATGGCTGACAAACCAACGCAATGCGACAGATGCGCCTCCTTGCGTCGGCACAGCCTATAAAATTAAGCAATTTTTTAAAAACTTATCGTAACGCTTAACAAACAACGCTTCGACGTTCGATTTCAGGTCTGAGCCGTAACGCATTAATGTGCTGTGGCGTACCGACCAAAGCATAGTTTGCCGGTAGTGTACAGGGTTCCGCTAATCAACGATTTGATCGGGTTTTCATGCCCGGATCAGGAGCCGGCACTATGCGCAATTCGGACATTACTGTTGCAGACTATCTGATATACCGGCTCAAGGAGATAGGTGTGGATCATCTGTTTGGGGTGCCGGGTGATTTTGTGCTGGGATTCTTTAATCAGGTTTTATTGAGTGATCTGGCCTATGTCGGAACCTGCAATGAACTCAACGCGGCTTATGCCGCTGACGGCTACGCCCGTATTCGCGGCGTGGGCGCATTCTCTTCAACCTATGGGGTGGGCGAATTAAGTGCCATCAACGGCGTGGCGGGCGCGTTTGCCGAGCGGGTGCCGCTGGTGGTGATTACCGGCTCACCGTCAACCAGCAGTTTTCGCAACCGGCCCTTGCTGCATCACACCTTAGGCGATTATCAGATTCCGCTGCGCATCTACGAAAAAATTACCGCCGCCTCTACTGAACTGGTTTCGGCAGAGATGGCACCGGTAGCGATAGACCAGGTGTTATCAGTCTGTCTTTCTCATCAACAACCAGTGTATATCAGTCTGCCTTCAGACGTGGTGATGATGAAATGCCGCCCGCCTACAGACTTTTTGTTCCCGCCCGATCTGGGTAGTGATCCTGATGTGCTCGGCGAGGCGATTAACGAAGCCATGGATATGCTGAACCAGGCCCAAAAACCGGTGGTGATAGGCGATGTGGAACTGATTCGTTTTAAACTGCAAAAAATCTTCGCGGATTTTCTCGACAAAACCGGTTTACCGTATGCCACCATGATGTTGGGCAAAACCGTATTGTCGGAACAGCATCCACAATTTATCGGTTTGTATGAGGGGGAAAGAAGTCGCGACTATGTACGAAATCGGGTGGAATCCGCCGACTGCATTCTGCAACTAGGTGCCTTGCTGACTGATTTTAACACCGGTGGCTTTACCGCCAAGCTGGATGATGTAAAGACCATCAGCGCCAACATCCGTTCGGTCAGGATTAAACATCACGTTTACGAAAACGTGTCGCTGCAAGATTTTATTCTAGGTCTGACGGCAAGACTGTCTAAACGCGATTCAGCTACGCTGGATATCCAAAGTGCGGTCGATGGCTGTGAACACCGCAGTGCCGAGCAATACCAGGCAGATGAATATAAGCCGCTGACTATAAAGCGCTTCTTTGACAGAATGAGTCATTTTATAGCAGATGATGCGATTGTGGTGGCAGAAACCGGGGTGTCGTTGTTCAGTGCTGCCGAAATATTGATGCCCAAAGGTGTCACCTTTATCGGGCAAACCTTTTATGGTTCTATCGGTTACAGCATAGGCGCTACGCTGGGAGCGGCCATGGCCGCAAAAGCCCGGCAGGTGGTGTTATTTGTCGGCGATGGTTCGTTTCAAGTCACCGGTCAGGATTTGTCTACCATGATCCGTAACCAGCTTAAGCCGGTGATCTTTTTGATCAATAATGACGGCTACACCATAGAGCGAGTGATCAGCGACCATAGCTATAATGATCTCCAACCCTGGTTGTATCATAAATTGGTGGAAGTGTTCGGCGGTGGCCTGGGTTTTGATGTCCACACCGAGGGTGAGCTGGAAGTGGCATTGGCCGCCGCCGCTACGGCTGACCAATTGATATTCATTGAAATTCACACGGACCGACTAGACTGCCCGGAGTCACTTGTTAGTGCAGGGCAGTCTATGGCAATAAGCAATCAGTTAGAGTAAAGCTGATTGCCCAGCTTTGTTTTGATAGAGCAGTGGATTTGCCGGCAGCGGTCGTGATTGATGTGCTGCACTGCGTTTAGCACATCCTAAGGCTACCAGCTTTTAATCGGGATGTTTAAACGCTGAATAGTTACGGCTTAATTAACTTCACCTTCCCGTTTGGTTTCCATTTTCAGGTTTTGGTATTCATGCTGTTCCAATTTACCATTATTCCCGGCATCGACTTTATCAAAGGCTTGCAACAAGCTAGGATATTTTTGTAATTCACTTTTGGTCACGTAATGATCGCCATTGATATCAGCTTCGGCAAATGTGGGTAATTTACCATTGCCATCTGCTGATTCTTTTACCGGACTAGTTTGTGAACTTTGCTTGCTTGAGTTTTCGGCATAGACAGGATTAATAACAAAACCAATTCCAATTAATCCGGCCATTAAAATTAATTTGGCTGAAAAACCGGTATTGCCAGATGATTGTTTATTGATATTCATAGTGGTTATTTAGATAGGTAATAAGCAGTTGTTAATGGATACATTTCGGTATCGGCGCACACCAGATTTATATTAGGTAAAAGGTTTATCTAGTCTGATAAAACTATAATCTACATTTATTATTCAAGTCAGTTCGCCGGCACACATAATGATTTTTCTTGTTTCTGGGGGTTTTATGTTTTGAATAATTTAGTTTCTAATGCGCGATGCCGCACCGATCCGATTGCTATAAACGAGTATGTTTGTGTCCGGTACAGAACAAATATCCATTCCTTATGGATAGTCCCTGGAAATCATGTCTGCCTTTGGCCTCTATTGTTATCACTAGACAAAAACAGGCATGATGCCAGTGTTTAACGATTGATCAACCTGGAAAATACAATGAATAACATTAAAGCAATCAACAGCTTATTAAAAGATGAATTAGCAGCAGTAGAAACTTACCAGCAAATGTTTGAAAAACTCAGAGAAGACGCCTCACTGGGCGAAACCGAATCTCTGTTGCCTATTTATGAAAATCATAAAACCGCAGTGACCAGTTTGCAGGCGCTGATCCGTCAGTCGGGCGGTACACCTGCCGTGACCTCCGGTGTTTGGGGGGCATGGTCGAAATTGATTGAGGGCGGTGCCAAGTTGTTAGGTAAGGTAAGTGCGCTAGAGGCATTGCGGGTAGGTGAAAAAATCGGCGAAGAAGAATATGAAAGAGCCTTGAAAGATACCGAATTACCTGCAGATTTGTTTTCCCTGATTATGAGCACCTTACTGCCGGCGCAAAAATCTCATACTCACACTTTGAACCGTTTGCTGGTTTAAGCTGCTGCACAATTTTCAGCCCTTACTCAACAGGCTTACTCAGGAGTGCCAACGTGCTTTCGACCATACCAGATGTCATTTTTAAAACCAGGGTTCGTGACGAAACCATAGCGGGTGAAAATCCTTTCCGTTGGCAGGATGTCAGCAGCGATGAAATTTTCAAAGATAAAAAAATAGTGATTCTGGCGCTGCCAGGCGCCTATACCCCCACTTGTTCGAGCAAGCATTTACCGGGTTATGCCGGCAAATATCAGGACCTGATTGCCCAAGGCGTAGATGAAGTGTATTGCCTGAGTGTCAATGATGCCTTTGTCATGTATCAATGGAGCAAGCACTTGAACGTTACCAACGTCAAAATGCTGCCCGATGGCAATGGCGACTTTACCAGGGCGATGGGCATGCTGGTAAAAAAGCACAATGTTGGTTTCGGCAGTCGTTCATGGCGTTATTCCATGCTGGTTGAGAATAAAAAAATCCGTGTGTTATTTCCGGAACCGGGCAAAGTTGATAATTGTCCCGACGATCCATTTACGGTAAGTGATGTGGATACCATGCTGGCATATTTACAGCAGCACAAAGAATAAGTGCTATGGCGCCTGCTTTCCCAATATTTTACGAGATACAGCAATGACTTATCAGAGCATTAATCCCTATGACGGCAAAGTCCTGATGACGTTCGCGGAACTCAGCGACCAGCAACTTGAGCTGGCGCTGGACAGAGCTGCAAACTGCTTCGAGACTTGGCGGCATACCAGTTTTGCCGAACGCACCACTATAGCGACCAAAGCGGCAGCAATATTACGCACACGTAGCGACGAGTTTGCCCGGTTAGTGACACTGGAGATGGGTAAACGTATCGAAGAAGCCCAGGGTGAAGTGGCCTTAAGCGCCGATATCATCGACTATTACGCCAGCAATGCCCAAGCCTTTCTGGCACCGCAAGCCCTGGCGACGGATTCGGGCGAAGCCAGTGTCGAAAGCTACCCCATCGGCGTGCTGTTCGGCATCCAGCCCTGGAATTTTCCTTACTACCAATTGGCACGCTTTGCCGCGCCCAATTTGATGGCGGGCAATGTGGTCATGGTGAAACACTCGGGCTGTGTTCCGCAATGCGCGATTGCTTTCGAAAAACTGTGGCTGGAGGCAGGCCTGCCGGCAGGTGCCTATACCAATTTACTGATCTCACACCATCAGGTAAATCAAGTGATCGATGACCCCCGGATTAAGGGTGTGGCCTTGACCGGTAGTGTGGAGGCCGGCAAAAGCGTGGCTGCCAGAGCCGGCCAAAACCTGAAGAAATCCACTATGGAGTTGGGTGGCAGCGATGCATTTATCGTGCTTGAAGATGCCGACCTGGATAAAACCGTCAGTTGGGCGGTTTGGGCCAAAATGAATAACACCGGGCAGTGCTGTGTCGCAGCCAAGCGTTTTATCGTGGTCGAAGCCCTGGCAGATCGATTTCTCGACAAATTTCAGGCGGCGTTGGCGGCACTCACAGCCGGCGATCCGCTGGATAAAGCAACCACGCTAGGCCCGCTGTCCACGGAAGCGGCTTTGCTTAAATTGCTGGATCAGATTGAACAGGCGGTTGCCAACGGCGCCACTCTGTTAATGGGTGGCAAACGCTTAGATCGGCCTGGTTCATTTATACAGCCGACCATCTTAACCAATATCAAAGCCGATAATCCTGCCTTCAGGGAAGAGTTTTTCGGGCCGGTGGCGCTTTTCTTCCGGGTCAAGAATGAAGACGAGGCGGTTGCACTGGCTAATGACTCAGATTTTGGTCTGGGCGGCTGCGTTTTCACCAGTGATATCGCCCGTGGTAGACGCGTGGCCGGCCGGGTCGATACCGGCATGATGTTTATCAACCAGCCAACCTGGACTACACCGGACTTACCATTCGGCGGTATTAAAAACTCCGGCTATGGCCGCGAACTTTCCAGTGTGGGCATTCAGGAATTCGTCAACAAAAAGCTGGTGCGGCTTGCTTCCATCGATGCGCCGATATAACCGATAACATCATTTATGTATGTTGTCGAACAGATGTCTTTTACACATTAGTGTACTTTCTAAATCACTGATGGACCAAACTATAAGCCTACTCGAGAAAAAACATGACTAATCCCGACCAAATTAAACCTGATATGCCCATTGTCTGCTCCCAAGACGGCCAGTTTGCTACTGTCGATCATATGGAGGGGGCAAATTCTATCAAGCTGAAAAAAGATAAAGCCGGCCAACACCATTACATCCCGTTAATCTGGGTAAGTTCAGTTATAGATGGCAAAGTTAAAATAGACCGACCAGGTGACCAAGCCGTTAAAGAATGGTCGTCAGTTTCGCCGATGTTTTAGCTAGATCACGCCAGATAATGCTATAGACAGGCACCCGACTGGCTTTTGGGTTTCGGTCGAGACGCTTGTGTTTGGGTGTTGGTTCATTATGGAAAACCTGACGCTACCCTACCAGCGAGGACAAAATATGAGATACGCAAAATCAACACACCAGCGACTCTGGTATGCGACAGCTTTAGCTCGAAACGGCAAATCTGTACCCAAGGCTTTTACAGCCTAGGAAAAAAGCCTCCCAGTACTTGGGAGGCTTTTTTGGGAAATTTGGCTATACCAATTATGGTCTAGTCATACGCCAACTATTGATTGACGAATACAGTCTAGTGATGCGCCTTCAGAGTCGGCATATCCTCTAGCACGTTCGTCAAAGTAAGCACTAGATTAATATTTAAAACCTGCCTGTTAGCACCAGGACCAGTAATATAATCAAAATAAGCCCCAACCCGCTACTAGGCCCATAACCCCATGCGCGACTATGTGGCCAAACCGGGATAACACCGAGCAGCATTAATACAACTAATATAAGTAATATTGTTCCAATTGACATGGACGTTCTCCTAAAATTGATAAAGCAGATTAGTCTTTATCTACTCTAAAATTTGGGATTAGTATTTCGTTTCTACACAAAGAATACCTGTGACCACTACAATCCAGGCGGATTGAGTACGGCAAACCTGCAAAACAGAACCGGTATACGACTCGTATTATTTTGAGTGCTTGATATCGTCTTTAAGATCGCCAAAACCTGACTGTACCTTACCGACATTTTTCTGCAGATTACCTTCATTTTCCAAATCTTGGTCATCCAGTACTTTACCGGCCACTTCCTTGATTTTACCTTTAGATTCTTCGACTCTGCCTTTGACTTGATCTTTGTTCATAATAATTCCTGATAATAGAATAAATGGGTCTGAGCGAATGGCGACAGTTAACCGCACTATGCACTCGATTTATACATTACGCGGAATATCAATTGCAGTCAGTGCGGCAGCGAACACCGAATTAAATCATCATCACAACAACCTCGGCGCATGTGAATCACTGAACTGTCCTGTATCTGCTCATAAATTGGTCCGTTGAATTGATGGTATACTGATGGATGGTGCTATCTTTTAACAACAGCTGCGCGGGCTGTTATTAAAGTTGTAGGGGCGATTAACCAAGTGTAATCGCCCGTTCGAAGCCAACATTCATCTGCTTATGGTAATATTCATCAAATCCGGTTAGCCTTATTCCAGTTGCATGAAAAAAATTATCAGATCAACTGGTAGAACAAGCTAAATTTAGAGATTGGTTAATAACATGCGTGCGATTACGCGTTGTTAATCGCACCTACACTGGCTGAACAGCGTGAAGCGCATCTCGGTTCGCTAACGGTGCGGTTCGTAAACTCAGCACACCCTATGGTAGCTTTGGGGTTAGGAGATTACAGGCAGCACACCAGCAAACACCGACTTAAATCACCACAACACCCCCGGCGCATGTGAATAACTGTCCAACACCTGCACATAATTGGCTCGCTCGTAATCGCCGGGGTTAATGGCATGTTGGTGGCTGACGCTGCCTTTTAGCTGTTTTACCGAAGCATACTCATGGCTGTCCAGCCAGGCTTCCAACTCATCCAGTATCTCGGTCAAGCGCCCCGGCCCGTGTTCGAGCAGGGCGCTGCATAAATGCACCACATCCGCACCGGCCAGCAGGGCTTTTAATACTTCCGGGGTACGGTGAAAACCGCCGGTTACCGCCAAAGATAAATCCACCCGGCCATACATCAGCGCTGTCCAGCGGATGCGCAGCAAGGCTTCTGCGGCGGTGGACAGTTCCAGTTTGGGTACTACCTGCAAGGTTTCCAGGTCGATATCGGGCTGATAAAAGCGGTTGAACAGGGCTATGCCGTTTGCGCCCGCCGCTTGTAAGCGCCGGGCAAAATGTAGCGGGGAGCTGAATTGGGGTGACAGTTTTAGGGTTAAAGGGATGCTGACTTTGGCTTTTAGGGCTTTTAAGATATCCAGATAGCGGTTTTCCACCTGCTCGCTGCTGTCGGCGCTGTCGGCAGCCAGATAATAAATATTGAGTTCCAGCGCATCGGCGCCGGCCTGCTGCAAAGCCAGCCCGGATTCTATCCAGCCGCCCAGCGATGTGCCGTTTAAGCTGGCGATCACCGGAATGGACAAACAGCTTTTCAGGCGTTGCAGGTTTTCCAGGTATTGTTCCTGATAGGTTTTGATATGCTCCGGCACCGGATGAAATGAATCCGCTTCGCCATGACCGATGGCCTGACCGAAGAAAAACCGTTCCATCTGCTGCTGTTCTGCCGCGATTTTTTCCTCGAACAAGGAGTACATCACCAGCGCCGCTGCACCGGCATCTTCCAGGCGCAGGGCGGTATCCAGATCCTTGCTCAGCGGCGAAGCCGAAGGCACCAAAGGATTGGCTAGTTTTAATCCCAAATATTCAGTGCTTAAATCAACCACGATCTGTCTCCTCAGCCGTTTGTCCGGCCAGTTTGGCTTTTTGTTCGACCACGCTTACCGCCGCCGACCAGTCCAGTTCCGCCAACTGGCGGTAATAACGATAACGGTTTTTCACATCCTGCTGGGCCTGTTGCAAGAAGCGTTCGGCAGCTTCCGGGTCGGATTGCCAGAGCATACTGAACCGGGTTTCACTCATCACAAATTCGCGATAGGGGATGGAGGGTTCAGCTGAATCCAGATGCATGGGATTTTTACCCAGCGCGGCTTTGGCTGGATCGAAGCGGAATAAAGGCCAATGTCCGCTTTTGACGGCCAGATTCTGTTGGCGGTGATTGTTGGACAAATCCACGCCGTGGGCGATACAGGGCGCATAGGCAATAATAATCGACGGCCCGTCATGCGCCTCTGCTTCCAGAAAGGCACTCAGGGTTTGGGTGTCTTTGCCGGCATAAGCCACATGGGCCACATAAACATTGCCGTAATCCATCGCCAGCAAGGCTAAATCCTTTTTAGCGGTGGCTTTGCCGCCGGCAGCAAATTTGGCCACAGCCCCCAAGGGCGTGGCTTTGGAGGTTTGACCGCCGGTATTGGAATACACCTCGGTATCCAGCACCAGGATATTGACGTTGCGGCCACTAGCCAGCACATGATCCACGCCGCCGTAACCGATATCGTAAGCCCAGCCGTCACCACCAATAATCCAGACACTTTTCTTGCATAAATAATCGGCTATATCCAGCAGATTGCCGGCGCTGGGCGTGTCGATCAGGGTCAAGCGCTGTTTCAACTGGGCAACCCGCTGGCGCTGTTCATAAATGCCGGCTTCATCGGACTGATCAGCCTCCAGAATATCCAGCACCAGCGCCTCACCCAGTTCCAGACTCAAGTCGTTGAGTAAGCGTTGCGCCTGATGAGCGTGATGATCGATACCGGCGCGGATGCCCAAGCCAAATTCGGCATTATCCTCAAACAGCGAGTTACTCCAGGCCGGGCCACGGCCTTCGGCGTTTTTAGTCCAGGGTGTAGTGGGCAAATTGCCGCCGTAAATGGACGAACAACCGGTGGCATTG